>JBCCEW010000005.1 GCA_039030075.1 Myxococcota bacterium
CAACCGCACGAGGGGCGAGGGGGTACAGGTCGTCTGGGTGGAGTGGTGAGCCGGTGTCCGTTGTGTCGAAGCGCCTCGAAAAAAGTTTGTGGGGATTCGCCGACCCCGTAGCGATTCCGCCGCGGGACACCCTCGGGGAAGCCAAAAAACCCCTTCGATACTGGGGCTTTAGCGGGTCCCCTGCGCCGCGCTGAGGGCCGCGTCCAGGGCGGCGAGCGCGCGCTCGGTCACGATCTTTTTTCCGCCGCGCGCATCGACCCGATGGACGTACGCGCAGGGCAGGGCGGCGAAGATGGCCGCCGCGCGGGTGAGGAAGCCGGCCTCCTCGAAGGCTGGTTCCGCGGGCCCGGCCCGCCAGCGGGTGCGCTCGAGGCCGACCTCGACGTCCAGCGCGAAGAGCAGGGCGACGTCGGGAACAGGAAACTCACGCTCACTGCGCGCCAGGATCTCCTCCCAGTCGAGACCCCGCGCGCCCTGATAGGCGACCGTCGACAGGTAGTAACGATCGGTCAGCACCCAATGCCCGGCGGCCAGCGCCGGCGCGATCACCTCGCGCACGTGCTCGCGGCGATCGTCGAAGAACCACTGCAGCTCTTCGTCGGGCGCGACGGTCTCGCCCGACTGGGCCATGCGCCGGATGCGGCGCCCGATCGGGCCATCGGTCGGCTCGCGCGTTTCGACGACGTCGATGTCGCGTTCGCGCAGGGCGTTCGCGACGCGCTCGCGCTGGGTCGACTTCCCCGTCCCGTCGACGCCCTCGAAGGCGATGAGTCGACCGCGGTTCACGGCTGAAGCGTCCACCCGCGTTCACGTTGCGCGCGCGAGGCAGGTCCGGGTTCGCTTCGAACGCGTTGCAGATTCATGACTTGCGCGGCCGTGGCCCTCCAGACTGAGCGTGGCACGCCGCTTGCTACTTGAAAAGCCCGTGCCTTCGAGCACGCCCGCCAGCACCCCTCTAACGGGACCGGGGGTCGGCGGGTCCAGGACGTCGGGCGGAGGCAGGGTGGGTCGCGGGTGAATCAACGGGGTGAGACCCGCGGCCAGCCTCCGCCCGGCTCCTTTTCGATCGGCTGCTCCGATTGAAGCCTGCGGCTCCGCATGCCGATACGGGGGTGTCGCGCCCTCGGAGGTTCGCCATGTCGGGTCCCGAATCTGCGTATCGCCTGCGCTCTCGGCGCAGACGCTTCCACCGCTGGATCGTTGCCGCGCTCCTGCTGCTCCCGAGCCTCGCCCGGGCGACGTTGCCGTCGGAGACGAAGGTCTACTGGCTCGAGGCACGCGAGGGGTACATCGAACGCGCCAACGCGGATGGATCGAACGCCGAGCGGATCGTCTACGACCCGGGCGTGGGGCGCGGGATCTCGATCGACGCGGTCAATCAAGTCCTCTCGTGGCCTTCGACCTTCGGCGTGCTGCACAGCGACCTCGACGGACGCGGCGTCACACTGACCCCCATCCCCCAAAACGATTCCACGGGCTGGTTCGTCGTGCACAGCGTCACGGACCCGAGCGAAGGCACCGTCTACTTCTCGACCACGGGACTCGACCAGCTCCGCCGCGTCGAGCCGGACGGATCCGGGCTGCAGGAGGTGCTGCCGTACTTCTTGACCGGTCCGGGGCCCTGGAGCGTCGACTTCGACCCGGTCGATCGCTGGATCTACTATGCGTTCAACGCGCATCCGATCCAGGGCATCCGGCGGATCCGCCCGGACGGCAGCCAGGAGCAGTTCCTGACCCGGGATCCGGACGCGGCCCTTCAAGAGATCGCGCTCGACGTCGTCGACCGACGCGTCTACTGGATCGACAACTACCGACCCGCCTTCCTGTTCGGAGAGGTCGACCCGCGGATCATGCGTTCGCGGCTCGACGGCTCGGACGTCGAGACCATTGCGGATGTCGACGACGGTCTGATCTTCCCGATCGGCCTCGCCGTCGACCCGATCGACGGTCACGTCTTTTGGAGCGACCGCAGTCGCGGCACGATCACCCGCGCCAACCTCGACGGGTCGAACCAGGTGGACATCCTGACGGGCCTCGACTTCCCGGTCTCGGTCGCGGTGATGCCGCTGCCCGAGCCGGGGACGCCCGCCCTGCTCGCTACCGGCGCGCTGTGGGTGCTATGGCTGGCGCGCCGGCGGAAGCATCGGGGCTAGCGAGTCAGCGGGAGTCGTCCGCTTCCGGCTTCTCTTCCTCGTCGAGGAGCTCGAGGCGGAGGTCGCGGGTTTCGAGGCGGGTGTCCCAGCCAACGCTACCCGCAGCGCGGATCGCGTCGAAGGACGCCGGCGACACCCAGCTGCGAACCCGGTAGTCGAGGATCAGCCCGATCATCCGCATCCCCAGCCGGAAGGCGACCCACTTGTTGCCCGTGACCGACGAGGTGCCCACGCGCTTCGTGTAGTTCACCGGGATCTGGATCATGCGCATCCCCATCAGGATGCTCAGCACCATCATCTCCGGCCCGAAGAACGAGCCCGAGACGGTGAAGAAGGGCTGCAGGCGCGCCAGCGATTCGCGGCGGATGCAGCGCATGGTGCAGCCGACGTCGGTCAGCGACGTCGTGTTGAACAGAAACTCCATTCCCTTTGCGACGGCGTAGTTCCCCCACTTGAGGAAGGTGCCCATGTTGGCGCCCTCCCAGATCAGCTCCTTCACCGTGCGGCTGCCGTAGACGACCTCGAAGTCCTCGGCGTAGGCGAGCAGCTTGCGCACGTCGTGGCCGCGGAAGGTGCCGTCGGGTTCACACACGATCACGAGGTCGCCGCTCGTCTCGCGGAAACCCCGCTGGATCGCTGCGCCGTAGCCTTGTTCGGGCTCGTGGACCTCGCGGGCCGAGGTGGCCGCGACTTCCTCGCTGGTCCCTGCGGCGGCGTTGTTGTTCACGACGACGATCTCGTCGACGACGCCCGTCGCCTCGAACTCGCGGATCGAGGCGCGGATCGAGTCCTTCTCGTTGTAGGTCGGGAGCACCACCGAGACGGTCTGGTCGCGCCACATGGCTAGGCCACCTCCGCCACGACGTAGAGCTGGGCCGCCCAGGGCCGGACGGGGCTGTTCAAGTACGCGCGCACCAGCCACGGCCACTTCGGCGCCCGACTCTGCATCGAAAAGGGCAGGAGCCCGGCTTCGAGTCGCGTGACCCGAAAGCCCGCGGCCTCGAGCCAGGGGCCGATGTTGTGGTCGTCGTAGAGGGTCACGTGGGTGGGGTCGTCGAAGTAGTGATCGGCGCAGCGCCGGTGGTTCGGCTGGATCAATGCGATCCGCCCGCCGGGACGCAGAGCGGAGCGGCAGCCGTCGAGCACCTCGCGGCCGGCGTCGGCGTCGAGGTGTTCGAAGAAGTTGCTCGCGAAGACGAGATCGGCGGACTGGCCCGGCAGGTCCTCGACGGCGCGTGCATCGGCGAGGCGCCAATCGACGTCGGGCGCCGCGAAGGCCTGCATCTCCGGGTTCAGGTCGAAGACGAGTTTCTGTTTCGCCGGGTACTGATTGACGAAATCGCAGTAGCCGGCGCCGAGCTCGAGCAGGGTCTCGACGGATCCCAGGTCGCGCGCCACGTAGCGCACGATCTCGGCCCAGACGGCGCGGCGTTCGGGCAGGAACGGGTAGGCGCCGGCGTAGGGATTCTCGGTGCCTGCCGTGGCTTCGGCTCGATTCGCTTGCGTCACGGGTAGTACACCTCGCGCACCGCCTCGATTTCGTCGGCGAGGAAGGGAAAGCGACCCGACGCGAAGTTCTGCTCGAAGAGCCGTTCGCTCTCGGCGAGATAGCGCGCGTCGTGCTGGGAGAGCCGCACGTAGTCGACGAAGGCGCCGAGGGACTCGCGCAGGAGGGGCTCGCGCTGCTCGACGGCGACCTGGTGCGAGACGTCGTAGAGATGCTGGGAGAGCAGGATCGCGCTGCTGCGATCCGGTGCGCGTTCGAAGGCGCGGCGGAAGTGAGCGAGACGCTCTGCAGCGGGCATCCCGATCACGGCGCCGATGCGCCCCTGGAGCGCGAACAGTCGGGCTTCCTGGAGCTGTTCGGGGACGCGGTAGTTCGTCGGAGCGAGGGCGAGTACGTCGCGGCGGGCCAGGCCGCGCGCCACCTGCTGCGCGGCCTGCCGCGTCCAGGCACGACGCAGCGCGGAGTCGTCCGACGCTTCGGCCTGTTGGGTGTAGAACTTCGCGAGCGCCTGGATCGCGAAGAGCGACGGTTCGCTGCGATGCGCCTCGTAGGTCCAGAGCGCCTGGTTGTCGCGCCAGTGCTGCTGGTGGTGCCAGGACCACGTGGCGTGGACGGAGACGAAGAGCGTGGCCGCTGCCGCCGCCGCGAAGCGAGCCTGCGGCACACGCTGGGCGGCCTCGCGCAGGAAGACGCCGGCGACGAGCAGCACGCCGGCCGCCGCGAGGTAGAAGTAGCGATCCGCGCGCCAGAACCCGACGTAGAAGAGCCCGGTGTAGGGCGCCAACAGCACGAAGGGCCAGAGCGCGAAGAAGGCGAGGTCGCGGCGCTTCCAGCAGATCGCCCCAACCCCCACCAGGACGCTCACGCCCAGCAGGGTGCCGCTGGCGATCTCGGCCGGGGACAGCGGCAACCCGACGTGGGGCCAGCGGTAGTAGACCGACAGATCGAAGGGCCAGACCAGGTTCTTCGCATACTCCCAGCCGATCCAGGGAAGGAATGCGAACACGTTCGACAAATGCTCGGCCGACAGCGGCTGCGGCCCACCCGAGCCGATCACCCCGTATTCGTGGAGCACGCCGCGGTACCAGGCGAAGACGGCGAGCGACAGCAGTGCGTGGGGCGCCACCGCGATCGCCGACTGCTTCACACGCCTCGCAAACGGGGCCGCGTCACCCTCCCCCTCCTCTTGCTGCGCGCGCACCCCGGGCAGGTCGGCGTGGAAGCAGCGGTGCAGACCGAGCAGCAGCCACAGCACGATCGCGCTGATCTTCGAGCCGAGGGCGAGCGCGGTGAAGACCAGCCCGAGCGCGTAGGCGATCCAGCGCCGCCGCGGGGTCTCGGCACCGAGCTCGGCGTGCTGGGCGAGCAGCGCTGCCAGCATGAACGTCGCCGCGAGCAGGTCCTTGCGGCCCATCACCCAGCTGACCGGTTCGACGTGAATCGGAAGCGCGGCGAAGGCGGTGGTGACGCCGCCGGCGAGGAGCGTCGACCCGGTGCTGCGGCGCAGGAACACGAAGAGCAGACCCACGACGAGGGCGTTCCAGGCGACGTTGCCCGCGTGGTAGCCGGCCGGGTTCGTGAAGCCGAAGAGCCGCGCGTCGAGGGCCCAGGTCAAGTCGCGGACCACCAGCGGCTCTTCGCGCGGGAAGGTCGTGAAGATCGCCTGGACGCTCGAGAGAAAGGACGTCTCGTCGTAGAGCTGGGGGTGCCCGAGGAGGACGCGCGGAGTATCGAAGCTCACGAATCCGAAGGACGCCGTCTGGGCATAGAGGCCCACGCTCCCCAGCACCAGGAGGGCGAGGATCACGAAGTCCGTCGCGGGCGTCGCCGCGCGGGACGAAAAAAGCGTTCGAAACGACATGCTTGGGGCCACTTCCGCGCGCGGATGAAGGCCCCTGTGTCATCGGCCGGAATCGGGCCGAACTGAACCGGTCTCGCGCGAACGGAAACCCTCCGTCCAGAAACATTCCGTCCAGGGGGGACGGAGGGACCAGAGGGGCCGAGGAGCCGCAGCGAGCGGCTCGGGGCGACGGGGTGGGGTCGCCGGGGCCGGCCGCCCGAAGGCGGCCGGCGCGAACCAGCAGTCGCTAGATCTTGCCCTGGAGCAGGAACGCGATCACGAGGCCGTAGATCGCGATCGACTCGATCAGGACCATGCCGAGAATGAAGTTCGTGAACATCGCGCCCGCGGCACCCGGGTTGCGCGCGATGCCGGCGGTCGTGTTGCCGGCGGTGAGGCCCTGGCCGATCCCGCAGCCGAGACCCGCGAGGCCCACGGCGAGGCCGGCGCCCAGGGCGTAGCCCCAGCTCGAGCCGCCCGAACCATCCTCTGCGAACGCGGCCATCGGGGCCACGACGAACAGCAGGGTGTAAACCAGAGTCTTTCCGAACTTACGCATTTTTGGGGTCTCTCCTCGGAGTGTTGGGCTACGCGCTGACGACTCGCTCAGTGCGGTTCGTCGAGCGCCAAGCCGATGTAGATCATGGTCAGCAAGGCAAAGATGAAGGCCTGGAGGAACGAGATGACGAGCCCCAGGCCCATGAAGACCGCCGGCACGCCGATCGGGACGAGCGACAGCCAGACTCCGATCACGGTGTGATCGGCGAACATGTTCGCGAGCAGACGCACGGCGAGCGTGGCGATGCGCGCGATGTCCAGAGGCACTTCCAGCAGGAAGAAGATCGGTGCCAGCAAGCGGAAGTGCACCGTCCGGCCGCCGATCTCCTTCTCGAAGAACGAGGGCCCGAGGAACTTCACCAGGTACTTCTGCTTGTGCTTGGCGACGCCGATCACCGTGTAGAAGACCCAGGCGATGATGGCCCAGGCCCAGGTGGTGTTGGCGTCACTGGTGGAACCGTCCAGGCCCGGGATCAGGCCCATCAGGTTCGAGACCAGGATGAAGAAGAACATGGTGCCGACGAGCGGGAAGTACTTCCGCCACTCGGGACCCATCCGGTCCTTCGCCATGCCGGCCAACCACTCGACGAGCACCTCGAGCAGGTTGCGGATGCTGAAGCCTTCGTCGGGCAGGACGCCACCGTCGGGCGTCGCCAGCTTGCTGCGCACCAGCATGCCGCCGAAGAGGAGCACGAGCCCCGCCACCAGCGCCGCCTGGAAGACCCAGGAGAAAGAGATCAGACCTTCGAGTTCTCGGAAGAGCATGCTTCCTCCTCGTCCGCGGCTTCACGCTCGCGGGCGAGCCAGGGGTTCCAGTCGTCCCAAGCCGGATCCTCGGGATCGAGTGCCGGCGCGTTCGGATCGACGGCCGGCCGGTTCCGCCACGCCACCCACACGGTGACGGGCATGATGAGAGACAGGCCCAGCAAGAGCCCGATCGGGTCGGCGCCGAGCCAGAGCCCACCGCCGATGCCGATGATCAGGAGTCCGAAGCGCAGCCCGTAGAGGCCGGTCCAGCTGCCGCCGGTGCGGATCTGGCCGAAGAAGAGCAGCTGGGTCTGCTGGTGCAGGCCGCGGAAATTGATCGCTTCGAGCAGCGCGCCCCATCCCAGGCTAAGCGCGAACACCGGCGACACCAGCCACCACGACGCCGCCACCGCGCCGGCAGACAGCGTGATGTTGAGGCGCTCGACAGGCTGGATGAGAGCGGGTTGGTTCATCGTCAAGGCGTGGGGCAGGGGTTCGGAGGGCGGTGCTCGAGGCTCAGTCCGCGCGGTCGTTCGTCGATCCCGAGTCCGCGCTTCCACCGGAAGCCTCGGACTCGGAGATTTCCTGGAGTTGATTCCCCAGGCGCAGCAAGCGCAAGACGAACGAGCCGAAGCCGATGGCGGTGCCGATCAAAAGACCGACCGGAGAACTGTCGAACCGCGTATCTGCCCAGTACCCCACCCCGGCGGCGATCAAGATCGCCACGACCGCCTCGAACGCGCCTTGGTAGGCAGCTCCCTGGCGTCGCGCCTCGATTTGGCGCGCCGTGGGATCCTCGTTCGCAGGATCATTGGGGTTGGGGTTCGAGCTGGTCACGCCGGCTCGCGCACCCTCGACTTCGCGCTGGATGGGTTTTCGAGAACCACGGGTTCGGGTCCTCCAGATTCCAACGCCAGCGCCAGTCCGGACGCCCCGTGTCGGGGGACTCGCGACGAGTCACACCAGGTGGGGGCGGTCCGCGGGAGCGGAGGATCGGTGGGCACCGAGCCCGAAACGCCGCGGATGCTAGCCGAGGCCCCCTCGGGCCTCAACGCGCCGAAGCCAGCTTTGCGAGCACTTCCCGGGCCGCAGCGAGGGTCGTCTCGATGTCCCGCGCCGAGTGGGCCAGCGAGACGAACCCGGCTTCGAAGGCGGACGGCGCCAGGTAGATGCCGCGCTCCAGCATGCCCGCGTGGAACTGGACGAAACGGTCGCCATCGGCCTTCTTGGCGTCAGCGAAGTTGCGCACGGGTCCCGGGTGGAAGAAGAACCCGAACATCCCGCCGACCGCATTGGAGGTGAGGGGAATGCCCACCTCTCGCGCGGCCTCCGCCAGGCCCGTCGCCAGGCGCTCGGCGCGCTCGCCGAGTGCCCGGTAGACACCGCGCTTCGCCAGCCGCGCGAGGGTCTCGGCACCGGCCGCCATCGCGAGGGGGTTCCCCGAGAGGGTGCCCGCCTGGTAGATGGGCCCGTCCGGCGCCATCTGATCCATCAGGTCGGCGCGGCCGCCGAAGGCCGCCGCCGGCAGCCCGCCGCCGACCACTTTGCCCAGACAGGTGAGGTCGGGCGTCACCTCGTAGCGGGCCTGGGCGCCGCCGCGGGCTACCCGGAAGCCGGTCATGACCTCGTCGAAGATCAGCAGCGCACCGTGTTGGTCGCAGAGGCGACGCAGGCCCTGCAGAAAGCCGGGCTCGGGCGGCACCAACCCCATGTTCCCGGCGACCGGCTCGACGATGACACACGCGATCTCGTCGCCCCAGCGCGTCATGGCGTCGGCGACCGCGCGGAGATCGTTGAACGGCGCCTGCACGGTGAGCTCGGTGAACGCGGCGGGCACGCCGGGGGAACCCGGGATGCCCAGGGTCGCCACGCCGCTCCCGGCGCCGACCAGCAGCGAATCCGCGTGGCCGTGGTAGCAACCCTCGAACTTGAGGATGCGATCGCGACCGGTGACCCCGCGCGCGAGGCGCAGCGCGCTCATGGTGGCTTCGGTCCCCGAGCTGACGAAGCGCACGCGCTCGATCGAATCGACCGCGGCCACCACCTTCTCGGCGAGCTCGGTCTCGAGGGCGGTCGGCGCGCCGAAGCTCGTACCCGCCTTGGCCGCGTCACGGACGCGTCGCAGCACGTCCGGGTCGGCGTGGCCCAGGATCATCGGTCCCCAGGAACCGACGTAGTCCAGGTAGACATTGCCGTCGGCGTCCCAGAGCTTCGCGCCCTTCGCGCGCTCGATGAACGGCGGCGTGCTCCCGACCGAGCCGTACGCCCGAACCGGGCTGTTGACGCCGCCCGGGATGAAGCGGCGCGCGCGGGCGAAGAGCCGCTTCGAGCGGCCGCGCTTCACGCGCCCTCACCTCCGCTCGCGTCTTCGTCTTCGTCGGCCAGGCGCGCCATCGAAACCAGCTTCTCGTCGGTGGCCAGGTTCATGATACGCACGCCCTGGGTCGCGCGGCCCATCGTCGAGATCCCCGAGACCTTCGCGCGCAGCACCTTGCCGGCGTCGGTGATCAGCATGACCTCGTCGTCGTCGACCACCTGGGCCACCGAGACCACCGGGCCGTTCCGGGTGCTGGTGCGGATCGTGATGATGCCCTGGCCACCACGGCGTTGGAGCCGGTAGTCGTCGAGCGGCGTGCGCTTGCCGTAGCCGCGCTCGGTGACCGTGAGCACCGACGCACCGGGCGACAGAATCTCCATGCCGACCACCGAGTCGCCCTCGCGGAGCGACATGCCGCGCACACCAGCGGCGGTGCGGCCCATCGAGCGCACCTGATCCTCGGGGAAGCGGATCGACTTGCCGTCGCGCGTGGCGATGATCACTTCGTTGCTGCCGTTCGTGCGGCTCGCTCCGATCAGCTCGTCGTCGTCGTCGAGGTTGATCGCGATGATCCCGCCGCGACGCGGGTTCGCGAAGGCGTCGAGACGCGTCTTCTTGACGACCCCCTTCTTGGTGCCGAGCAGCACGAAGTCGTCTCCGACCTCGGAGAAGCTACGCACCGGCAGGGTCGTGCGCACCCGCTCGTCCTCGGCCAGCGATAGCACGTTCGCGAGCGCCTTCCCCCGCGCCGTGCGACCGAGCTGGGGAAGCTCGTGGACCTTCAACCAATGGGCCCGACCGCGCGTGGTGAAGAACAGGATGTAGGCGTGGGTCGACGCCACGAACAGGCGGTCGACGAAGTCCTGGTCGCGCGCCTCCATCCCCTTCACGCCCTTGCCCCCGCGCCTTTGCGCGCGGTACTGGGTGAGCGGGTTGCGCTTGATGTACCCGAGGTGGGACACGGTCACGACCATGTCCTCCTCGACGATCAGGTCCTCGGTGGAGAGCCCCTCCACCGCCGCGCCGAGCTCGGTGCGGCGATCGTCGCCGTACTTCTCGCGGATCTCGTCGAGCTCTTCGACGACGACGCTGAGGATCCGCTCGTCGCTGGCGAGCAGGGCCTTCAGGTCGGCGATCTTCGCGCGCACTTCCTCGAGTTCGTCGAGGACGTTCTGGCGCTCCATCGCCGTCAGCTGGCGCAGGCGCATCTCGAGGATGGCGTTCGCCTGGCGCTCCGAGAGCTCGAAGCGCGACATCAGGGTGGTGCGCGCCGTGGCCGTGTCCTGGGACTCGCGGATGATCGCGATCACCTCGTCGAGGTGTTCGAGGGCGATTGCGTAACCCTCGAGCAGGTGCGCCCGGGCCTCGGCCTGCGCGAGATCGTAGGTGGCGCGGCGCACCACGACTTCGCGGCGGAAGTCGATGTAGTGCTGGAGCGTCTCCTTGAGGGAGAGCGTCTGCGGCCGGCCGTTCACCAGCGCCAGCAGATTCACGCCGAAGGTCGACTGCAGCGGGGTCTGCTTGTAGAGCTGGTTGAGCACGACCTCGCCCGGCGCGTCCTTCTTCAGCTCGATGACGACCCGGATGCCCTCGCGGTTCGACTCGTCGCGGATGTCGGCGACGCCGTCGATCTTCCCATCCTTCACGAGCTCGGCGATGCGCTCCTGGAGCGTCGCCTTGTTCACCATGAAGGGAATCTCGGTCACGACGATGCGCTCACCGCGCTTCTTGTGCTGCTCGAAGTCGGCGCGTGCACGGACGGTGAGCAGGCCGCGGCCAGTGGCGTAGGCCGAACGGATGCCCTCGGTGCCGCAAATGATGGCGCCCGTCGGGAAATCGGGCCCGGGCATCTTCTCGAGCAGGTCGTCGAGGGTGCACTCGGGTTCTGACACCACGAGCTTCAACGCGTCGACGAGCTCGCGCAGGTTGTGAGGCGGAATGTTCGTCGCCATGCCGACGGCGATCCCCGACGACCCGTTCGCGAGCAGATTCGGGAAGCGGGTCGGGAGCACGACGGGCTCGGTCATGCCGCCGTCGAAATTGGGGACGAAGTCGACCGTCTCGCGGTCGATGTCGCGCAGCATCTCCTCGGCCAGGCGCGTCAGGCGGGCCTCGGTGTAGCGGTAGGCCGCGGCCGAGTCGCCATCGATCGACCCGAAGTTGCCTTGACCGTCGACCAGCGGGTACCGCAGGGAGAAGTCCTGGGCCATCCGCACCATCGAATCGTAGACGGCCGAGTCGCCGTGGGGGTGGTAGTGCTTCAGCACCTCACCGACGACACCGGCCGACTTCGAGTAGCCGCGCGTCGAGAGCAGCCCTTCCTGCTGCATCGCGTAGAGGATGCGGCGGTGCACCGGCTTCAGACCGTCGCGCACGTCGGGCAGCGCGCGACTGATGATCACCGACATCGAATAGGCGAGGAACGAGCTGCGAACCTCGTCTTCGATGTTGACCGGCGGGCTGGTCGGCCCCGGCGGGTCGCCGCCCTCGGCGGGCGGCTCGGGCGGTAAGGTCGTTTCGTCGGACAAGCGCGAGCTCCGTGGCGTCCGCTAGACGTCCAGATTCTGGGCGTCGAGGGCGTTGCGCTCGATGAACTGGCGGCGCGGTTCGACGTCGTCGCCCATCAAGGTCGTGAAGGCGTCGTCGGCCTCCACGTCGTCGGGCGCGCGCACCTGCAGGAGCGTGCGCGTTTGCGGATCCATCGTGGTATCCGCGAGCTGATCCGGGTTCATCTCGCCCAGACCCTTGTAGCGCTGGATCGAGAGGCCGCGTTCGCCGAGGGCGAGCAGATGATCGAGCAGCCGCACCGGGCCACCGATCTCCTCGGGCTCATCGTCGCTGCCGCGCTGCACCAGGAACGGCGGGTTGCCGTTGGTGTGCATGGTCTGCCACAGCTCGGACAGCCGCTGGGCGTCGGGTGAGCGCAGGAACGCGGTGTCGAGGGGTGTCCGGAAGACGACGCCCGCCCGCCGCGTCTCGGCCACGAGCCGTTGGGCGCCGTGCTCGGGATCTTCTTCGACGGTCCAGGTGACGTCTTCGTCGAGACGGGCTTCGAGAGCCGGCGCCACGCGATCGCGCAGCGCGGCCGCGTCGGAGACGCTGGTCTCGTTCGGTTCGCCCTCGCGGATCGCCGCGTCGACGACCTTGGCGTCGAGCCGGCGCAGGGAGACTCGCCCGAGGATGCCCTTGTACTGACTCGCCGCAGTCAGGAGCGACCGCAGCTGGTCTTCGGGGATCGGCGTGGCGGCTCCGCTTGCCGTCACCGTCGCGCCGGCCAGGGCCAGGTCGAGCAGGTGATCCTCGAGGGTGCGCTCGTCCTTGATGTAGCGCTCGCTGCGACCCTTCTTGACCTTGAAGAGGGGCGGCTGGGCGATGTAGAGGTAGCCGGCCTCGATCAGGTCGCGCATCTGGCGATAGAAGAAGGTCAGGAGCAGCGTGCGGATGTGGCTGCCGTCCACGTCCGCGTCGGTCATGATGATGATCTTGTGGTAGCGGGCCTTGCTGACGTCGAACTCGGGCCCGATGCCGCAACCGATGGCCGTGACGAGCGCCTGGATCTCCGCGCTCGAGAGCATCTTGTCGAGGCGGGCGCGTTCGACGTTCAGGATCTTCCCGCGGATCGGCAGGATCGCCTGGGTCTCGCGCGAGCGACCCTGCTTCGCGGTGCCACCGGCCGAATCGCCCTCGACGATGAAGAGCTCGGCCTGGGACGGGTCGCGTTCCTGACAGTCAGCGAGCTTCCCGGGCAGGCTGTGATCCGAGAGGGCGCCCTTGCGCCGGGCGAGGTCGCGGGCCTTGCGGGCGGCAGCACGGGCGCGCGCCGCGTCCTGCACCTTCGCCAGCAGCGGCTTCGCGACGTTCGGGTTCTCTTCGAGGTAGTCGCCGAGCTGCTCGTAGACGAGGCCCTCGACGAGGCCGCGCACGTCCGAGGTGCCGAGCTTCGTCTTCGTCTGACCTTCGAACTCGGGCTGGGGCAGCTTCACCGAGATCACTGCGGTGAGGCCTTCGCGGGTGTCGTCGCCCGAGAGCGCCTCCCCCGCGTCGCCCTTGCCGTTCTTCGCCTGGGACGCGATGTAGCGATTCAGGGTGCGCGTCAGCGCCGTGCGGAAGCCCACCAGGTGGCTGCCGCCTTCGACGGTGTTGATGTTGTTCGCGAACGAGTAGACGGCCTCGTTGTAACTCTCGTTGTACTGGAGGGCGATCTCTATGGTGACGGGCACTTCGCTGTCGCCCTGAGCCATCGGCTTCTCGCCCGAGACGAGGATCGGCGGCTTGTGGAGCGGCGCACGATTGCGGTTCAGGTGCTCCACGAAGGACACGATCCCGCCCTCGTAGCAGAAGTCGTGGCTCTTCCCAGTGCGCTCGTCGCTGATCACGATGCGCAGGCCGGCGTTCAGGAACGAGAGCTCGCGCAGTCGCTGCGACAGGACGTCGAACTCGTACTCGGTCACCGAGAAGATCTCGGGGTCGGCGAGGAACGTCACCCGGGTGCCGGTCTTCTCGGTGGTGCCGATCTCTTCGAAGGGACTCTCGGGGTTGCCGCGCTTGTAGGTCTGGCGCCAGACGGCGCCTTCGCGGCGGATCTCGACCTCGAGCTTCGAGGACAGTGCGTTGACCACCGAGACACCGACTCCGTGCAGACCGCCGGACACCTTGTAGGTGCTGTCGTTGAACTTGCCGCCGGCATGGAGGGTCGTCATCACGACTTCGGCGGCGGGGCGCTTCTCGGTGGGGTGCTCGTCGACGGGAATGCCGCGGCCGTCGTCACTGACCGTGACACTGCCGTCCTGGTGCAGGATCACATCGATCTGCTTGCAGAAGCCGGCGACGGCTTCGTCGACCGCGTTGTCGACGACTTCGTAGACGAGATGGTGCAGCCCGTCGGGGCCGGTCGTGCCGATGTACATCGCCGGTCGCTTGCGAACCGGATCGAGGCCTTCGAGCACCTCGATGGCACTGGCGTCGTAGCTCACTCGGAGAATTTCCTGTGCGCTGCGGGGGAGGCAGCGCGTGCGAAAGCCTGGGTCGGGTCGGGGAATCGTTCCCGGGTTCTCGCCTCGTTTCGGGTTGGTTCCGCCGCGCCTGGGTGGCCGCTCGATCGGGACCGTGGGCGTTCCGCGGTGGCAGCCTCGGCTTCACGTTGCGGACACGGTCCTGCTTGACGCCCATCCGCCCTATGGCTTCGCGGGCACGATCGAGGCCGCCGCAGAGGCGCTCCACGGCGGGGCGAAAGGTACCCGACCCCAGGAGCTGCGTAAAGGCGCTAACTATAGGAATCTGAAAGCGTTTCAGCCCTTCCGGCGAGCGGAACCGGACCCCGTCGAAGGGCCGTGGAAAGACACTGGAAACGGCGTCCCACGCAGCGCGGCACGTGCCTCCGAATCGGGCCCAGCAAGGCCCCGATCGACGTCGTGGAATCGGGGATCAGCGCGCCCGAAAGAGCTTGCGAACACGGCCGCAAACCGAGCTCGCTCCGAAACGCATCCGCGCAACCCCGCATCCAAGCGTGCGTTCCGACCGCGCCACGCCCTCGCGCCACGGAACCCAGAGGAGGATCGCCGATGGCGCGTTGGCTCGCGTTCTGGATCGCCTTGCTCGCCGTCCCGTCCGCGGCCGACGAGGGTCTCCCCGACCACGCGGCGCTGAAGACCGAGATCGTCGTGATCTCCCCGGCCCGCCTCGTCCCCAGCGTGATGGTCGTCGCCGACACCGAGGCGTTCGGCTGGCTGAATTACGCCGCTCGGGATGCCGCAATCTCCTTCCCGGTGGAGATCACCCGGCGGATGGCGTGTAAGGGCCCGAGCCCCTTTCGCGTGGATGGCCCCCGCCTGGTCGCCGAACCGGTGACGACCGGGAACTTCGCCACCCTCTGCAAGCTGCAGCCCGGCGTCTACGAATACCGGGTCGAGATCGCAGGACGGAGCGATCCGCTCCTGGGCAAGCTCGTCGTGCCCGAGGCCGAAGCGCCATTGCCTCCGGCCGAGTAGTCCCTCAGACCTTCTTGCGGTCCGCGAGCGTCCGACGCGCGGCTAGAGCCGCATCGGCATCACGACCGCGAGCGAGTCGGCGTCGTCCGTCGGCGAGAGTTCCGCCGGCGACAACGCATCGCGGAAGCCGAAGCGGATCTCCTTGCTGCCTGCCGCGGCGAGCGCGTCGATCAGGTAGCGCGCGTTGAACGCGATGCTGAGCGTCTCACCCGCGTAGTCGACGTCGAGCTCTTCGCGCGCATCGCCGAGGTCCGGGTTGTTCGACGACAGACTCATCTGCCCGTCGCTGAGCTCGAGCTTCACTGCCCGGCTGCGCTCCGCCGACAACAGCGCCACGCGACGCAACGCGTGGACGAAGGTCTCCGCGGACAGCGTGAGGTGCTGGCCACGCTCCTCGGGAATCACCTGCCGATAGTTCGGGAACTCTCCCTCGATGAGGCGCATCGTCAATGTCACGCCGCCCTTCCGCGCCAGGCCATTGTTGCTCTCGAAGCCGAGCTCGACTTCGTCCGAGTCGTCTTCGTCGACGAGACGCTTCAGTTCGGCGAGGCCCTTGCGCGGAATGATCACGCCGGAATCGTCGAGCCCAGCGAACCCCTCGCCGAGTGCCCGGTCGACGTAGGCCAGGCGATGACCATCCGTCGCGACCATGCGCAGCTTCCCCGAGTCGGAGATGCGCTCGACGAAGACGCCGTTGAGGTTGTACCGGGTCTCATCCGTCGATGCGGCGTACATGGTGCGTTCGATCATCTCGGAGAGCACTGCCGCCGGGACGGTCACGAGCTGCTCGGGCGCAAAGTTGGAAAGGCTCGGGTACTCCTCGGCCGTGGTGCCGGCGAGGGTGAACTCGGCGCGCGCACAACGCATCGTCAGGTACGCGTTGCTCGAGGTCTCGAGGTGGATCGTCTCGTCCGGAAGCTCGCGTACGATCTCGTGCAACTTGCGCGCGGATACGGTGACACTGCCGGCTTTCGACACTTCACAGGGGTGGGCGCTGCGGATCCCGACTTCCAGGTCGGTCGCTGCGAGCTCGAGCTGACCGTCTTTCCCCTTCCCCGTGAGTTCGAGCAGCGCGTTCGCGAGAATGGGCATCGTGTTGCGCTTCTCGACGATCGACTGGATTCGGCCGAGGCCACGCTGGAACTCCGACTTCTCGATGGCGAACTTCATGGTCTGGATTCCGTGCTTCCCGAACGTCTGGTTTCTTGAGAACGAAGTCGGGAGCTGAGGGGGTTTGCCGAAGGTCCTGAAGGACACGCGCGTCCCAGGGCCTCTTCTCTGGATTTTCTCTTCAGATCTCTGAAGAGAGGAATACTTGTAAGAAGCCGGCGGAACCGGGCAAAACGCATGGATCTGACGGCAAACGCTCTGGATTTCCGTGTGCCCGGAAATCCACGCGCTGCCGTCCTTTCACCCCCGGCCCTCGAGACCGAAAGCCGGATCCCGCAGGCGTTGTCCATGCTACCACGGCGATGCGAGAAACGGCGCGAGAAGCCCTCTACGCGGCGAACTGGGCGGTTGCTGGTTGACACCCGAGAGGCGCCACGGCTATTTTCCGCCGTTCCTCGCTGCCGGCGAGGCGCCCACCCTTTCCCTCCCCCCGAACCGATCCCGGAAGGTGTCCTCCTCATGAAGCGGACCTATCAGCCCAGCCGTATCCGTAGGCGTCGAGTCCATGGGTTCCGCGCACGCATGAAGACGCGGGGGGGCCAGGCGATCCTGAAGCGACGCCGCGCAAAGGGCCGGAAGCGACTCTGCCCGGCGGTGCCCTCCAAGTAGGGTGGCGAGCGTCGGCGGACGGTTCCCGCGCTCAGCGCGCGTCCGGCGATCGCGAGAATTCCAGGAGATCTCACGGCGCGGGCAGCGGCGCAGCTCGGCGAATTTCGTCGTGCTGCGACGAGAGAGCCCCAGCGACGCCCGGCTCGGCGTCACGGTGAGTCGAAAGGTGGGGAACGCGGTCGTGCGCAACCGGGTGAAACGACGGATTCGTGAGTGGTTTCGCCAGGGTGGTCAGGAGCGCGTGGGAGCGCACGACGTGGTGGTGATCGCCCGCCCCCGCGCCGCAGCGCTCGGCGGGCCCGAGATCGCGGCCGAGCTCGATGCGCTGATGTCACCGCGAGCAGGTAAGCGATCATGATCGCAAACGCCTTGCGCCGGGTGTCTCAGGCCGTGTTGCGGGCGTACCAGCTCACCTTGTCTCCTCTGCTCGGGCCCCGCTGTCGCTACGAGCCGAGTTGTTCCGAGTACGCGATCGAAGCCATCGAGCGCCACGGGGTGGCGCGTGCGAGTTGGCTCACGACGAAGCGGTTGTGCCGGTGCCATCCCTGGGGTGGGCACGGCTACGACCCTGTTCCTTGAGGGAGTCCGGCTTGGATCGGAACCTATTGCTGGCATTCGCCCTGTCGTTCCTGGTGTTGTCGCTCTGGTCGATGACCCAGGAGCCGCGTCCGCGCCCCGAGGCGGAGGTAGAGGCCACGGCTGCAGCGCCGACCGAGATCGCACGCGCGGAAGAGGGTGCAGCGGGTCGCTACCCGGAGCTTGCGGATCCGAGCACGCCGACGGAGGGGGCACCGGCACCGCGCGCGATCCCGCGCGACAGCACGCCGGCGCCCGCGGCGGTCGCAGCGCAGACGATCACCGTCGAGACCGCGAAGTACCGCGCTCAACTCTCGACCCAGGGAGCCACGCTCACGCGTTGGCGGTTGCTCGACGAACTCTACGCGGACCGTTTCGGCGACCCGATCGAGCTCGTCACCCCGAGCGCGCAGGACCCGACCGTGACGTCGCCGTTCCTCGAGCTGGGCCTGGGCGACCTCTCCCGTGCCGTGTGGAACGTGACCGAGAGCGCTCGGCAGGTAGCCTTCTCGATCACGAAAAATGGCGTAACTGTTCGTAAAATATACGATTTTTCGGAAGACGACTACGACTTCCGGCTGCGTCTCGAAGTCGACAACGGCAGTACCGAGGTGATCGGGCCCGCCTTTCTCGTGGAATGGCCCCTCGAGGAGCGCAACGGCAACGACTTCCGCGAGCAGAGCGCGGTCGCACTCCACCGCGGCGAGCGAGAGCAGGAGCTCCTGGCGGGCCTGGGCGGTCGCGGCTTCTTCGGGTTCTTCACCGGGCGCGAGGAAGGCGAGCCAGTCGTCTTCGACAAGGAGGTCGATTGGGCGGGGACCCAGACGCCGTACTTCTTGTCGGCCCTGTTCCCCGAACAGCCGGCGTCGGCGAGCGCGCGCTTCCATCCGATCGAGATCGGGAAGCGCGGCGTCGTGCAGCTCTACTTCGACCCGGTCACGTTGACGCCGGGCCAATCCGCGGTGCGCGAGTACCGCGGCTACGTGGGCCCGATGGAGGTGGCGCGCCTCGAGGCGTTCTCGCCGACGGCGGTACAGGCGGTCGACTTCGGCTGGTCGATCATCGCTCCGATGACCCGCTTCTTCGCCTGGGCGCTCCACGTGCTCTACGGGATCGTGGGTAACTACGGCTGGGCGATCATCTTGCTCACGGTGCTGGTGCGGGTGGTGACGGCTCCGCTGACCGTGAAGCAGATGAAGTCGATGGAACGGATGCGGCGCATCCAGCCCAAGATGAAGGAGATCCAGGAGAAGTACGCCGACGATCGCCAGAAGCAGTCGGAAGCGATGATGAGCCTCTACCGTCAGGAGAAGGTGAACCCGCTCGGTGGCTGCTTCCCGATGCTGTTGCAGTTGCCCGTGTTCATCGGGTTGTTCTACGCGCTGCGCGTATCGATCGATCTACGGCACGCTCACTTCATCGGCTGGATCGACGACCTGTCGGCGCCGGACCTCCTGTTCACCCTTCCCGGCATCGACTTCCCGGTGCGCGTGCTGCCGCTCTTGATGGGTGGCTCGATGTTCGCGCAGCAGAAGTTGATGCCGACGACGTCGATGGACCCCGCCCAGGCGAAGATGATGTTGACGGTGATGCCGCTCATGATGACGGTCATCTCGTACACGTTTCCGTCGGGCCTGGTGCTGTACTGGATGATGAGTAACGTCCTCGCGATCGCCCATCAGCTGTGGATTGGGCGGAACCTGGAGCCGGCGGCAACCAACTGAGCCGTTCGCACAGGCGCGATCACTGTCAGGAAAGAGAGAAGGAAAGAGATGTACGACGCGAAACAGGAACTCCACGAGTTCGTCGCCGATGACCGCGAGGCCGCGGTCGCCAAGGCGTGCGCCTTCTTTGGTCTGGAGAGCGATGCGCTCCAGATCGAGGAACCGGCGGCGGGAGATGTGTATGGCCTCGGCGGCCGCACGGTCGTGGTGGCCGGGCCGAAGGATCGGAAGCCGCCGGCACCGCGCGGGCCCCGCGACGGTGGTGAGGGCCGGGGCCGCGATCGAGAGGGCCGCGGTGGACGCGACCGAGGTGGGCGCGAGCGACGCGAGCGCGGGGGTCGCGACCGCGGTGGTCGCGACGCCGCCCCGGCTCCTGTCCTCTCGGACGAGCCGTCCGTCGGCAAGGTTCAGGGCGAGCTCGGCGAGATCGGGAAGTACGTGTGCGGCGCAATCGAGCGTCTGGAGGTCGGTCCTTTCGAGATCTCCGAATCGCAGGAAGGCGACGTGACGGCGGTCGAGGTGAAGGGCGCGGCGGCCGCCGTGCTGGCAGCCGGCGAGGCGCGGGCCATCGATGCGCTGCAGCTGCTGGCGAACCAGGCGCTGGCGCGGATCCAGGACGAGGGCCGGGTCGTGCTGGATATCGAGGGCGCCTCGGAGTCGCGCGAGAAGCACCTCGAACGATTGGCGGAGCGGGCCGTGAAGCGGGCGAAGGAAGGCGGCAAGGCGATCGCGCTGGATCCCATGAACGGTCATGATCGGCGCGCCATCCACCTCGCCGTGAAGGAGCTCGACAGCGTCGCCACGATGAGCATCGGGGAAGGGCGCTACCGCCAGGTCGTGGTCGTGCCGGAAGGCGCGGATGAGTACGAAGAGGCGCTCCGCCAGAGCGAGGGCTCCTAGAGCCCGGTCGACCCCGAGACGGATCTCCCCGGGAGCCGGGGAGGAGGGCGCGCACCAGAACCGGTTGCGCGCCCTTCGTGTTTCTGGCCCTGTCCATGCCTGCATCCCGGGTGTGGTGTTGGGCTCGGCGGATGACCCCTCGCGTTCCACGTGGAACGGAGGGCTCCAGCGGCAGAGGAATCGACGCTGGGCGAGGAGGGCCCCAGGCCCCTGCGTCCGAGCGCCGCGGAGCTGACGGCGTTCCACGTGGAACGGAAGTCTCCTATCCCGCGCGAATCCCGGGTCCGACAGCTGGGATCTCGCTGGGCCGCATGGCCTCCTGGCCACGGATGTTCCACGTGGAACAGAGGCCTGCGTCCGGAGCGCACGCGTTCCACGTGGAACAGCGGAGCCGAAAGGCCGCGGAATGCTGGATATACCCCTGGACCGCCCGAGGCCGGGCGGTACTCTCGGCGCCCGTGGCCCCGGCACCGCCCGAAACGGCTCGGATCCTCGAAGCGGGCCTGGCACAGCTGGGGTTTCCCGATTCGGTCCAGGCCGACCCTCGCTGGCTGGCACTGGCGGAGCTGCTGCATCGCTGGAGCCAGCGCCTCAACCTCACCGGGCACCAGGGCGAGGCCCGGATCGCCCAAGCGCTGCTCATGGAAGCCGCCGCCCTCGAGCGCGTGCTGCCGCCGGCGGAGACTCTCGCCGACCTCGGGAGCGGCGCAGGAATTCCTGGCTTCCCGCTGGCCCTGTGCCGGCCGAATACCCGATTTCGGCTGATCGAGTCGCGAGAGCGCAGGCACCACTTCCAACGCGCCGTGATCCGGGAACTCGGGCTGGACCACGTCGAGGCCATTCGCGGGCGTGTCGAGGACCTGCCCCCGCAGCCCTGCGAAGGAGTCATCTCCCAGGCGTTCGCGCAGCCCGCCCAGGCGGTCGCCTGGATGCGCCCCTGGCTGCAGCCCGGTGGTTGGCTCGCGATCGCGACCAACCCGGATCTGCGCGTTTCCGAGATCCCCGAGCTACGCCCGGGCACGCTCCATTCCTATGCAGCGCCCGACGGACCGCCACGGGCGGCCTGGCTCCATCGCCCAGCGGGCTCACCCTAAGCGGCTGAAAAATCAGGGGAAAAGACAGGGCTTCAGGGATGGCCCCGTCCCGGATCCTGTGGTATCCAAGGGATTGTAGTCGCTTTCCCCAAGGGGAAATTCGGTGGAGGCCCGGATGCGGGCCTCGTGGCGCTGGGCGGGGCGCCTGCCGACGCCGGGGCGAGTGAGCGAGGGGTGAGAAGCGATGACCCAACCGGGCCGCGTGTTCGCTGTGGTCAACCAGAAGGGCGGAGTCGGGAAGACCACGACGGCGGTCAATCTCGCCGCCAGCCTCGCCGCCTCCGAGCGGTCGACCCTCGTCATCGACTTCGACCCGCAGGCCAACGCTTCCAGCGCGTTCGGCGAGAGCGGGAGCACGCCGCAGGTGTACGACGCGCTCAGTGGTGCATGCGTCATGAAGGACATGACGCGTGAAACCGAATTGCGTTACTTGCATCTCGTCCCTTCCGGACGCGATCTCTACGGCGCCGAGATCGAACTCGTATCCGCGATCAGCCGCGAGCGACGACTCGAGCGCGCGCTCGCCGAAGTGCGCGACGCCTACGAGATCGTCTTGATCGATTGCCCGCCGTCGCTCGGTCTGTTGACACTCAACGCACTCACCGCTGCCGACGGTGTGATCATCCCGCTGCAGTGCGAGTACTACGCACTCGAGGGTCTGGCCGGCCTGCTCGAGACCGTCGAGCTCGTGCGCCGCGAACTGAACCCGGGGCTGCAGCTCGAGGGCGTGCTGCTGACGATGTCCGACCCGCGCAACAACCTCTCGCGCCAGGTCGAATCCGAGGTGCGTGGACACTTCGGCGAGCAGGTCTTCCAGACCACGATCCCGCGCAACGTGCGACTCAGCGAAGCGCCCAGCCACGGAAAGCCGATCCTGCTCTACGACGTCCATTCGAAGGGCTCGCGCGCCTACCTCGACCTCGCGTCCGAGCTGCTGGGGCGCATTCCGCAGCCGCAACCCCCAGTATCGCCGCCGTCGCCCGCCTTCCCGCGCGCCGCCTCCGTCGAGCCCGACCCGCCGAACCCTGACGCTGCCGACGCTGCGCTCTCCACGCCGCGTCCCGAAGGAGAACTGGATGAGTAACCCGCGCAATGCCCTGGGCCGTGGGATCGGAGCGCTGTTGCCGAATCGCGGTGCCGATCCGGCCCCGATCGCTCCGCAGGCGCCCGCCGCCTCGCGGTCGGCCGCCGCTTCACCAGCGACGGAAGGCCCGCCGACCGAAGGCCGCACCGAGCTACCGATCGCACTGATCGACCCCAACCCGGATCAGCCCCGACGCGTGTTCGAAGCCGAAGGCCTCC
Source organism: Myxococcota bacterium (assembly GCA_039030075.1). NCBI lineage: Bacteria > Pseudomonadati > Myxococcota > Myxococcota bacterium. The sequence continues at coordinate 22,485 of JBCCEW010000005.1, forward strand.
AGAAGCTGGTCGACTCGGTGCGCATCCACGGCGTGCTGCAGCCGGTCGTCGTGCGGCGAGCGGGCGATCGCTACGAGCTCGTCGTCGGTGAGCGTCGTTGGCGGGCTTCGAAGCAGGCGGGCCTCGAGAGCCTGCCGGCGGTGATCCTCGAGATCGACCCGCGCGATCGCCTGGAGGTGGCCCTGGTCGAGAACGTCCAGCGGCGCGACCTGAACCCGATCGAGTTGGCCGTCGCGTTCCGTGCCCTCTCCGATACTGGCGCGACCCAGGAAGAGATCGGCGAGCGGGTCGGCATGGACCGCTCGACCATCTCGAATCACCTGCGTCTCCTCGAACTGCCGAAGCCGATGCAGGGCGATGTCGAGTCGGGACGCCTCAGCCTGGGTCACGCGAAGGCCCTGCTCACGGTCCAGAGCCCGGAGCGCCGCCGCCAGCTGCGCGACCGGATCGTCGAGGACCAGCTGTCGGTGCGCGCGGCCGAGGAATGGGCGCGGCCGAAGCCGAAGCCCGAGGGCACGGCGGAAGCCCGCAACCGCCCGGATCCCCACCTTCAGAGCGTCTCCGACGCCCTGCGCCAGCGCCTCCAGACCCGGGTTCGCATCAAGGGCGACGGCGAGCGCGGCCGCATCGAGATCGAGTACTTCGGCGCCGAGGACTTCGACCGCCTGACCGAGGCCCTGCTTGGCTCCTGAAGCACCCCGCGACGTGGCGCTGGCCGAGGGCGCCGTCTTCGAGGGGCTGGTGGTCCTTCCGCGGCCGGCCCGCATCGACGGCGAGGTCCGAGGTCAGATCGTGGCCGAGGCCCTGGTGTGGGTGGGACCCACCGGGCGGGTCCACACCGACGTTCAGGCCGCGGAGGTCGTGGTCGAGGGTTCGGTCGAGGGCGATATCGCGGCCCGCGGACGCCTGACCTTGGGGCCCGGAGCCGTCGTCCGAGGCGATGTCACCGCGAGTGCCCTGGAGATGGCGGAGGGCGCGCGGGTCAACGGCCACTGCCGCTGCGGCCCAACCGCCTGAGACCCCCGAAGCGCCCGTTCTAGCCGCAAAACGGGCGTGTGCGCGTCTTGAAGTTCGGGCCAGCTATGTAAGAATTGCCGCGCCCAAGCACCGGCGCGCGCCGGTCCTTGTTCCTTCCGACCCCAATCCACTCACCATCGAAACCGGAAAGGCCAGCCCGGCGTTCTCGCGCCTAGCTCCACCGCCACCCGTTTCGAGTTCAACTGGCGAGGTAAAGCGGTCCCGCTGCGCCCGGCCCCTTCCCTTGGTCCGGCCGCGACGGGATCCCCCGGTCATGAACCGATCCCTCCTCCCGCGGCTCTTCTCCCCGACTGCCCTGGCCACCGGCCTCGTGGCACTCGGGCTGTGCATCGCGCCCGAAGCGCACGCTGCCTCCGAGGGTGGCCTGCAGCTGCTTCCCGAAATGCCCGTCGCGTCCTGGGCAGAAGCCATGGGTGCGCCCTACGGGTTTCGACTCGTGGGTCTGCTCTTGTTGTTCGTGCTGCTGATCTTCCCGGTCAACGCCTTCGTGTTCCAGCCGCTGCTGCGCGTCCTCGACGAGCGCGAAGAGCGCATCGCCGGCACCAAGACGCGCGCCGAGCAGCTCGAAGCCCAGACGCGCGAGGTCCTCACCCGCTACGAGCGCACGATCGCCGAGACCCGAGAGACCACCGAACAGAAGCGTCGTGGCGCCCTCGAAGAGGTGCGCGACGAAGCCCAGCGCGAAACCGCCGCTGCCCGCTCGGACGCCGAGCAGCAGATCGAGCGTGCACGCAGCGAAGTGGCCAGTGCGCTCGAAGGCGCCCGCTCCGGTCTGCGCGCTCAAGCCGAAGAGCTGGCCCGCCAGGCCGCCTCGCAGGTGCTGGGGCGCGCACTATGACGCGACATCTGGCGACGCTCCTGGCGGTGTTGCTCGCGGCGGCTCCCGCGGCGGCGGCCGAAGGCGCCGGCCTGCTCTGGCCGACCGTCAACTTCTTGATCCTGTTCACCGTGCTGTTCGTGCTCGTCCGCAAGCCGGCCGTCCAGTTCTTCACCGATCGCCGCGAAGACATCCGCAAGCAACTCGAGGAAGCGGCCGCCTTGAAGAAGGAAGCCGAAGAGCGGCATGCCCAGTGGCAGCGAAAGCTCACCGAGCTCGACCAGGAGCTCGCCTCGATTCGCACCACCGCCGAAGAGCGGGTGGAAACCGAGCGCCAGCACCTGCTCGCGGACGCCAAGGCAGCGGCCGAGCGGATCCGCAAGGACGCGGCGACTGCGGTCGACCAGGAGCTGCGCCGGGCGCGGGGCAGCCTGCGCCAAGAGGCCTCGGAGCTCGCCGTCCAGCTCGCCAGCGGCATGTTGCGCGAGAACGTGACCGGCGAAGACCGCGATCGACTCGTCGACGAATTCATCACCCGCATCGAGCGGGCGCCGGAGGCCAGCTCGTGAGCGTGCAGAACACGGCCGCCGCGCGCCGCTACGCGCGCGCACTCTTCTCCCTCGCCCAGGACGATCAGGCCGTCGATGCCGTCCGCGGTGAGCTGCAGGGAATGGCGAAGCTCTTCGAGACCGAGCCGTCGCTGCGTCGGGCGCTGTTCCGCCCGCTCCACCCCGTCGAGCAGCGCCGCGGCGTGCTGAAGGCGGTGGGTCAGCAGCTGGGTCTTTCGGGCTCGGTGCGGAACTTTCTCGTCTACCTGATCGACCAGCGTCGCCTGGTCGACTTCGATGCGATCTGCAGCGAGTTCGATCGGCTGGCCGACGAAGCCGCCGGCCTGGTGAAGGCGCGCGTACGCGCGGCCGCGCCGCTCGGTGACGCCCAGCGCGACCGCCTGCAGCGCGCCCTGGCCGCCCGCACCGGCCGCCAGGTGGAACTCGATGTGGAAATCGATCCCGACCTCATCGGCGGCGCCGTCGCCGTGGTCGGCAACGTCGTCTTCGACGGCAGCCTCAAGACGCAGCTCGACCAGCTGCGCGACACCCTCACGAGAGGACAGTGAGCATGGATATCAAGCCCGGTGAAATCACCGACATCCTGAAGCGCGAGATCAAGGAATACGACCGGGAGATCGACGTTGCCGAGACCGGCACCGTGCTGTCGATCGGTGACGGTATCGCGCGCGTCTACGGCCTCGAACAGGCGATGGCCGGGGAGCTCGTCGAGTTCCCGGGCGGCACCAACGGGATGGTGCTCAACCTCGAAGAGGACAACGTGGGTATCGCCGTCATGGGCGAGACGACCCACGTCAAGGAAGGCGACCTGGTCCGCCGCACCAACCGCATCATCGAGGTGCCGGTCGGCGAGGCGCTCGTCGGCCGCGTGGTCGACGCCCTCGGCAACCCGATCGACGGCAAGGGCGACATCCAGACCAGCGAGAGCCGCCGCGTCGAGCTGAAGGCACCCGGCATCGTGGCCCGCAAGTCGGTGCACGAGCCGCTCCAGACCGGCATCAAGGCGATCGACGCCATGACCCCGATCGGGCGCGGCCAGCGCGAGCTGATCATCGGCGACCGCCAGACCGGCAAGACGGCGATCGCGATCGACACGATCATCAACCAGAAGGACACCGACGTCTTCTGCATCTACGTGGCGATCGGCCAGAAGCAGTCGACGGTGGCCCAGGTGGTCGACAAGCTCACCCAGTACGGCGCCATGGACTACACGATCGTGGTCGCCGCCGGCGCGAGTGAGTCGGCGCCGCTGCAGTTCATCTCGCCCTACACGGGCGTCACGATGGGCGAGTGGTTCCGCGACAACGGCAAGCACGCGCTGATCATCTACGACGACCTCTCGAAGCAGGCCGTCGCCTACCGCCAGCTCTCGCTGCTGCTCCGCCGCCCGCCGGGACGCGAGGCCTACCCGGGCGACGTGTTCTACGTCCACTCGCGGCTGCTCGAGCGCGCCGCGAAGATGAGCGACGAGCTCGGCGGCGGCAGCCTCACGGCGCTGCCGATCATCGAGACCCAGGCCGGCGACGTCTCGGCGTACATCCCGACCAACGTCATTTCGATCACCGACGGTCAGATCTTCCTCGAGACCGACCTCTTCAACTCGGGCATCCGCCCCGCGGTGAACGTGGGTATTTCGGTGTCACGGGTGGGCGGTGCTGCCCAGACGAAGGCGACGAAGAGCGTCGCCGGTACGCTGAAGCTGAACCTCGCCCAGTACCGCGAGATGGCGGCCTTCGCCCAGTTCGGCAGCGACCTCGACAAGGCGACCCAGGAGCAGCTCGCGAACGGCGAACGCCAGACCGAGATGCTGAAGCAGCCCCAGTACACGCCGCTGCCGATGGAAGAGCAGGTCGTTTCGATCTACGCCGGCACGCCGAAGGATGACCGTGCGTCGTGGGTGCGCGAGCTCGAACTCGAGGACATCGCCCGCTACGAGGCGGAGATGCTCGAGTACGTCCGTACCCGCCACGGCGACGTCCTGAAGAGCATCCGCGACAGCGGGAAGCTCGAGGAAGACACCGAAACGAAGCTGACCGCGGCGCTCGACGAGTTTGCGAAGGTCTTCACGGCGAGCTCCGGAAGCGCGGCTGCGTAAGTGCCGAGCCTCAAGGACATCAAGCGGCGCATCACCAGCGTCGAGAAGACGCAGCAGATCACCCGCGCCATGCGCATGGTGGCGGGTGCGAAGCTGCGTCGCGCGCAGGAGGCGATCGAGTCGGCCCGGCCGTACGCCGAGCGCATGCGCGCCACGCTCGCTGAAGTGGCGGCCGCGCAGAAGGACAGCGAGCACCCGCTGCTCAAGGCCCACGACCAACAGAAGACGGTCGAGTTCCTGGTCGTGACCTCGGATCGTGGCCTGTGCGGTGCGTTCAACAGCAACGTGATCAAGGCCGCCCGCGCAGCCGTGGCGGAGCGCGAAGCCGAAGGGCGCCAGGTGTTCATCAGCACCGCCGGCAAGAAGGGTCGCGAGGCCTTCCAGCGAAAGCACGCGAGTGCGCTGACCGAGCACTACGCCCAGGACGGCTGGGTCACCTACGGTCAGGCTGCCGAGGCTGCCCAGTACCTCTCGCGCCGCTATGCGAACCAGGAGATCGACGAGGTCGTGCTCGTCTTCGCCGAGTTCGTGTCGGCCATGAACCAGACCCCGCGCGTCGTTCGCTTGCTTCCGTTCACCGCAGAAGAAGTCGACGAGGACGCGGAGACGCTGCCCTACGAGATCGAGCCCGATCCCGAGAAGCTCCTGGCGGTGTTGGTGCCGAAGGCCGTCGAGATCGAGATCTTCCGGGCGCTCCTCGAGAACCAGTCCGGTGAGCACGCCGCCCGCATGGCCGCCATGGAGTCGGCGACGCGGAACACGGAAGAGCTCATCGAATCCCTCACCCTCCAGTACAACCGTGCGCGCCAGGCCGCGATCACGAAGGAGCTGGTGGAAATCGTCAGCGGCGCCGAAGCCCTCTAGGCACGGCGCCCGAATCATCCTCAACCCCGTCCGCCGGCCGACCGGCGGTACCCAAGCACATCACCCGCCCGCGCAAGCGAGACCGAAGGTCGAAGCGCGCCGTGAGCCGGAGGCGAACGAAGAGAACAATGGAAGCAGGCAAGATCGTCCAGATCATGGGCCCCGTCGTGGACGTCGAGTTCCCGCCCGGGGGACTTCCCGAGATCCTCACCTCGCTGAAGGTGACCAACCCCGGCATCGACGAGCGCGACGACAACCTGGTGCTCGAGGTGGCCCAGCATCTCGGTGAGAACACCGTGCGCACGATCGCCATGGACACCACCGACGGTCTGCGCCGTGGCCAGGAAGTGCGCAACAGCGGTGACGTGATCCGCATCCCGGTGGGCGAGGCCACCCTGGGCCGCATCATGAACGTGATCGGCGAGCCGGTGGACGAGCGCGGGGAGATCTCGGCCCAGTCGACCTACCCGATTCACCGCGAGCCGCCGGAGTTCGTGGACCAGTCGACGAGCGTCGAAGCCTTCGAGACGGGCATCAAGGTCGTCGACCTGATCGCGCCCTACCCCAAGGGCGGCAAGGTCGGTCTGTTCGGCGGCGCCGGCGTCGGCAAGACCGTCGTCATCCTCGAGCTGATCACCAACATCGCGAAGGAGCACTCGGGCTACTCGGTGTTCGGCGGCGTGGGGGAGCGTACCCGCGAGGGCAACGACCTCTGGAACGAGATGGCCGAGGCGAAGACGCCGGATGGCATGACCGTGCTCGACAAGGCGGCCCTGGTGTTCGGCCAGATGAACGAGCCGCCGGGAGCCCGTGCGCGCGTCGGCCTGACGGCGCTCACCGCCGCCGAGTACTTCCGCGACGAGGAAGGGAAGGACGTCCTCCTCTTCATCGACAACATCTTCCGCTTCACCCAGGCGGGCTCCGAAGTGTCGGCGCTCCTCGGGCGGATTCCCTCGGCGGTGGGCTATCAGCCGACTCTGTCCACGGACATGGGCGAGCTGCAGGAACGCATCACCTCGACCACCAAGGGTTCGATCACCTCGGTGCAGGCGATCTACGTCCCCGCGGACGACCTCACCGACCCGGCGCCGGCGACGGCGTTCACCCACCTCGACGCCACGACGGTGCTCTCGCGCCGGATTTCGGAGCTGGGCATCTACCCGGCGGTCGACCCGCTCGACTCCACCAGCCGGATCCTCGATCCGCAGGTGGTCGGCGACGAGCACTACCAGGTCGCGCGCGGGGTCCAGCAGACCCTGCAGAAGTACAAGGACCTGCAGGACATCATCGCCATTCTCGGGATGGACGAGCTGTCGGACGAGGACAAGCTGACCGTGTCGCGGGCGCGAAAGCTGGAGCGCTTCTTCTCCCAGCCCTTCCACGTGGCCGAGCAGTTCACGGGTACCCCGGGCGTCTACGTCCGGCTCGAGGACACGATCCGCGGCTTCAAGGAAGTGCTCGAGGGCAAGCACGACGATCTGCCCGAGCAGGCCTTCTACATGGTCGGGACGATCGAAGAGGCCATCGAGAAAGCGAAGCGGATGTCCTGATGGCGCTAGAACTCACCATCGTCACTCCCGCGGGCGCGGCCTACGCGGGCCCCGTGGACGGCGTCGTGTTGCCGGGCACCGAGGGCGACTTCGGTGTGCTCCCGGATCACGAGCGCTTCCTCTGCCCGCTGCGGGTCGGCGAAGTCCAGATCCAGAAGGACGGCTCCACCGTCTATGCCTCGGTCGCCGACGGTTTCGCCGACGTGTCGAGCGAAGCGGTCGCGGTGCTGGTCGACTCCTGCGAGCTCGGGGGTGACATCGATACGGCGCGCGCCGAGCTGGCGCTCCAGCGGGCCGAGCAGGGCCTGTCCGAGCTCGGCTCCGCGCCCGATGACGAGGCCCGACTCGCCGACTTCGAGGCCGCAGTGGCCCGCGCACGCAACCGCCTTGCCGTGAGCCAGCGCTGAACGGCGCGATCGACACCCACACATTGACGCGCGTCATGACGCGCCGGAGCCTCCGTTCGCCGGTTCCGCGTCTGGACCGGTGCGCGCCTTGACGACGTCCCGGGAGATCCCGGTCGACCAGCGCCTGATCTTCGCGCTCGACGTTCCCAGCTATGACGCAGCGTTGGCGCTGGCCGACCAGCTCGGCGACAGCGTCCAGTTCTACAAGCTGGGTCTCGAGCTCTCGACCAGCGGGCGCTACTTCGATCTGATCCGCGAGCTTCGCGACCGCGGGAAGCGGATCTTCGCGGATCTGAAGTTCTACGACATCCCGGCCACCGTGGCGGGGGCGGTTCGCGGACTGGCCCAGAACGGGGTGGATTTCGCCACGGTCCACGGCAATCCCTCGATGATCGCCGCCGCGGTCGCCGAGCGCGGATCGGTCCGGCTCCTGGCCGTGACGGTGCTGACCAGCATCGATGACGCAGAGTTCGCCGATCTCGGGTTCCGCGGGACCATCGAGGAAGCGGTCATCCACCGCACGCGGCGCGCCGTCGAGCTCGGGTGTGACGGCGTCATCGCGTCCGGCCTGGAGGCGCCCGCGCTGCGCAAGGCGGTGGGAGAGGATTTCCTGATCGTCTCCCCGGGCATCCGTCCCCGCGACCGGACGGACGACCAACGCCGCGTCGTCACGCCGGAAGACGCCTTCGCCCGGGGCGCGGACCACATCGTGGTCGGGCGCCCGATTCGTGACGCGGAGGATCCCCGCGCCGCGGCCCAGGCGATCCAGGACACGATCGCCCGCGCCCTGGCCTGATCGCGTCAATACGCGTGTGAGCTCGGCGCTAAGCCATGACGCGGGTGTCGTCGACGCGCGTCAGACGCGTGCGTCATGGCCTCGAGACGCGCTCAGCCGGTCTTGCGGGACGCCTTGAGCCGGACCTTGCCGTCCTCGACCGCGACCCGGAACGAGAACTGGGCTTCGGCCCCGAACTTCTTCGTGAGCTGGGCGCGCTGCTTCTCGATCACGCCCTCCACCTTCTCGCGCGTCAGACCCTTGACGCTCTCGCCGCAGGCGAGGCGGGCGTCCATGTAGTTCTGGAAGAGGTCCTCGCCCCTGCCAGCATCGGGCTTCGGGCCAGGCGGACCGCCGACCTTCGAGCCACCGACCCCATGGATCTTCGCCTTGAACTGGTGGCGCTCGTAGGTGCCCGCCTCGATCTTGCGCAGCGTCTCGTCCCACTGACGCCGGAAGGCCTGGAACCGGGAACACAGGCTGCTGAACTTGAAGCGCGCACCCGTGTTCTGGATGTGGAGGTTCGAGAGCTTCGCGACCATCTTGTTGACGTCGCCGCGCAGCAGGACCGGCTCGCGGGGCCGGGTTCCGAGGAAGTACTGGTCGTACTCCCGCTTCAGCTGCGAGAGCTTGTGATCCAGGATCTGCAGCTGCTCTTCGATCGTTTCACCGGCCACGCCACCCGGTTCGGGCTCCCGGCAGCGAGACTTGAGCAAATCGGGGCTCTTTCGCCACAAATCTGCGATCGAGGCCAACCGGCACCAAGCCGCCTCCACCATGACGCGATACTGACGCACTCGCCTGACGTGCACTAATGACGCGCGTCACGGGCAGCCTTGACGCAACCTGGAGGCGCGCCGGAGCTAACCTGCCTTGATGGCGGTCGGAGCGCTGCGGGTGGGGATCATCGGATGCGGCAGCGCCGGGCCGGCGGCGGCCCTGCTCCTGGCGACGGCGGGTCACGCCGTCGAGCTCTTCGAACGCGCGCCCGCGCTCCTGCCGGTGGGGACCGGGTTCATGCTCCAGCCCACCGGTTTGCAGGTCCTCGAGGTCCTCGGGCTCCGAGACGCGGCCGCGGCGCACGGTGCGCCCCTGGTGGGCATCGACGCCGCGACGGACAGGGGCCGGCGTCTACTCGACCTCCGCTACGACGATTGGCTACCGGGCGCGCGCGCCTATGGCATGCACCGCGCGACCCTGCTCGAGATCCTCGCCGCGGCCCTCGAGGCCGCCTCGGTTCCCCTGCACACGGGATCGGACGTCACGGGCTGGGAGGCCGATGGGGACGCGCGCTGGCTGTGCGTCGACGGTCAGCGCCAGGGACCCTTCGACCTGGTGATCATCGCGGGCGGCGCGCGCTCCGCCGCTCGCGGCTGGACCGGCCTGCCCCACCGCGCGCGCCCCTACCCCTGGGGTGCGCTCTGGACGATCGCGCCCGACCCCGAGCGGGTGTTCACCGACACCCTCCAACAGGTCGTTCGCGGTACCCACACGATGGTGGGTTTCCTCCCGACGGGCACCCGCGGTGACGACTCGACTGCCACCCCGCTGGTCAGCTTCTTCTACAGCGTGCGGGCCGACGCTGAGGCCGCTGTGCGTGCCGCCGGTGCCGAAGCCCTCCACGCCCAGATCGTTTCCCTCGAACCGCGTGCAGCGCCGCTCCTCGAGACCGTGCCGATCGAGGCCTGGTCCTTCGCCGGCTACCTCGACGTCGTGATGCCGCGCTGGCACGGCGACGGCTGGGTCGCTCTCGGCGATGCGGGCCACGCGATGAGCCCTCAGCTGGGCCAGGGGGTGAACCTGGCCCTGTGGGACGCCTGGGTGCTGGCCCAGTGCCTCGCGGAACACGACGCACTCGACACCGCGCTGTCCGACTACACAGCGCGCCGCCGCGTCCACCTCGCCTTCTACCAACGCTTCACGCGCTGGCTCACACCCTTCTTCCAGTCGTCGATCCCGAGCGCCGGGTTCGTCCGCGACCTCGCCCTGCCCCTCGCGCTGGGGATTCCACCGCTGCGACGTCAGATGATCCGCACGATGGCCGGGGTAAAGCGCGGCTTCCTGCGCCGCAGTCTTCGACTCTCCGAGTCCTCGATCTCCGAACGACTTCGCGCCGACGCGTGACTTCGATGCGTCGCGCCCGACGCCCCCCGAGTCGAACGGTCCGCCGCGCGTGACCGCCGATCGATCACGCGCGCGACGCTTGGCGACCACTGTCAACCGACCTTGCGGCGCTTGAAACGCGTAGCGATTGCAAACGCTCGATCCTCTCCACGATCTGCGTGACCAACGTCACACCCGCGCAACTCGCGCAACACAACTCCGGAACGGCGACCACACGCTCTCGAGGGCCGCCGATCGTTCGGTGGTCGGACGGGGCGCATCGAGCTTCCCCGCACTCGGCGCGTCGGGCTGCAAACCGCGGGGAAACTCGTGAGGTGACCGCATGTCCCGGTACACGAACCTCTCCGAAGAACGAAACCGAAGTACGAGACTCCGTTGGATCCCGCCCGCTGCGCTTGCGTCGTTCGCGGCGGTCATTGTTCTCTGGGCGCCCGCCACCGGAACGGCGGGCCGCATCAGCAACGGCGACACGCCGCATGCCTGGTTCGAAGGGCTTCGCGACGCCAACGACCCGTCGATCATCATCGACGAGCGCTGGGACGCCACAGCCGGAACCGACACGGGCTGGGTTTGGAAGCCCGGAACCAACCCGACCAACGAGATTCCGCCGATCGCAGCGGCGAGTGGGAGTTGGTTGAAGTCCTACGTCTCGTACCACGGGTTCGAGGCGCCCGGCATGGTGATCCTCGACGATGCGCTGGCCGAGTACCGCACGGGCCAGCTCTATATCGGTGGCTGGGACGCGGACCACCTCGGCGATCCACCCCCCACGCCCCCGGGACTGCTGCTCCCGGTGGACGTCGGCGCGACCGGCACGCTTCGCATCTCTGACGGGAAGCTCCAAGTGGGGAAGTACGCGTCGGAGGCGGGCTCGGGCGATCCCGAGTTCACGAAGGCCTATCTGCGCGTGGGCTACTTCGGTGCTCGCGGGCTCTTCGAGCAGACCGGCGGCGAAGTACACACGACCAAGAAGGTATCGATCGCCATGGGTTCGGCAGATTCGATCGGCGTGGTGGACCTCAAGGGAGGCGAGCTTCGCACGCCCGGCGTCGATGTCGGCGTCCAGGGGCTCGGAATCCTTCACGTGAGCGGAGGTCACCTCGAGGAAGGCTACGACGATCCCGAGGATCCCAACAATCCCGCCTTCGATCCCGTCGAAGATATCGAGGTCGTCGGATCGAGCATCGGCCGTGGCTATAGCTACACGAAACAGCAAGGGAGCTCGCACTATCCGAACGACTTCGTTGAAGACGGTTCCGGGCGGATTCCTGGCATCGGCATCGCCGACTTCTCTGGTGGCACGAGCATCTTCCATGAAGTGGTCACCGTAGGGACGCTGGCCGGGTCGTTCGGCGTGATGCACGTGCGGAACGACGCGACGGTGACCCTCAACAAGGGAATCCGCGTCGGTGACCAGGGGATGGGCAGCCTGATCGTGGACGGTGGGACCTTTTCCACCAAATCGATGACGATGGGCTCGTCTTCAGCTCCGCACCACACAGGCCAGTCGGCGGTCACGATCCGCAACGGCTCGTTCACCGTGGATCAGAACCTCGGCATCGGAAACGTGGACGGAACGGGCGTGTTCACGGTGATTGGCCACGGTGCGGACATCGATGTGGGCGGAAACCTGACGGTTTCCTCGCGCAGCCAGCTGCGTTTCGAGATCACGACCGTCTCGGACGTCAACGGAAACGACGGCATCGCGCCGATCGTGGTGGCCGGCAACGCCCACTTCTCCAACTTCCCGAAGATCCACGTATTGTTGGAGGACATCGAAGATCGTGCGTCCGACCCCGTGCCGTCCTCGGGGACGGTCTACACCCTCGTGTCGGCGGGTTCGTTCTCTGGTCCGCAACCGACCCTGGTGGCGGACGCCATCTGGACGACGTGCTACGACGCGACCAACGCGACGATCTCCGCCGTCTACGACGGGACCTGTCCCTAGTTCGCATCGACCCGCGCCCCGGGGTCCGACCCCTCGCGGCGCGGGTCAGCGCGCCAGCAGCGCGGACAGGTTCAGCGCGTCCGGCTTCGGGACCTCCCCCGGCGCCAGGGGCGGAACCTCTCCGAGCCAGGGGGCACGGGGGTCGCGCCGCAGCACTTCGAGGTTCGCCGCATCCGCTTCCGAGAGCGGGCCGGTCGAGTGGCTGATCACGAGCCCCGCGACGGGTACCCCGGCGCGCTCGGCGGCCGCGAGCGACAGCCAGGTGTGGTTGATGGTCCCGAGGTTCGCCCGCGCGACGAGCACCAGCGGGAGCGCCCAGCGCTTTGCCAGCGCGAGCATCGAGCAGTCATCGGTCACCGGGACGAGCACGCCACCGGCGCCTTCCACCACGAGGAAATCATGACGTGCGCGCAGGGCTTCGAAGCCCGCGTCGAGCGGTTCGAGCGACAACTGGCGCCCTTCGTCCCGCGCTGCCGCCGTCGGCGCCGACGGCTGGGCGAACCGCATGGGGCACACGGCTTCGAGCGGGTCCGGGTTCCCCGCCGCTTCGCGCAACGCCTGGGCGTCGAGCGGACCGTCCGGTCCCACACCGGTTTCGATCGGCTTCATGACGCCCACGTCGACGCCGCGTTCCCGCAATCCACGGGCAATCGCACACGCCACGACCGTCTTGCCGACGCCGGTATCGGTGCCGCTCACGAACACGCCGCGCGCGGAAGTCACAGGCGTCGCGCGATCTCGTCGGCCACCGCGTCGGCGAGCGCGTCGATCTCGCCGTCGGTGTGGGTGGCCATCGGGGTGATGCGCAGGCGCGCGGTTCCTTCGGGCACCGAGGGGTGTCGAATCCCCTGGGCATAGAAGCCGCGCTCGAGCAGCGCCTCGCAGACCGCCATCGTCGTCGCGTTTTCGCCGATCTGGACGGGCACGATCTGCGTGGTGCTGGGCGCCGTGGCGATGCCGTGATCCGCGAGTCGCGCGCGCAGTCGCGCGGCGTTCGCCTGCAAGCGTTCGCGCCGCGCGGGCTCGCGTTCGACGAGCCGCAGCGCCGCGCTCGCGGCCGCGACCTGGGGCGGGGCCAGCGCACAGCTGAAGATGAAGGAGCGGGCGACGTTGACGAGCAGCTCCCGCAGTGCGTGACTGCCGACGATGAAGGCCCCAAAGGAACCGATCGCCTTGCCGAGGGTGCCGAGCAGGACGTCGATGCCATCCTTCACGCCGCAGAGCTCGGTGCTGCCCCGCCCTCGCGCGCCGAGCGTGCCGGTGCCGTGGGCGTCGTCGAGCAGCACCATCGCGTCGAAGCGCTTCGCCAGCGCGACCATCTCGGCGACCGGCGCGACGTCCCCATCCATGCTGTAGACGCCGTCGATCGCGAGCAGCACGCGCCGGTAGTCGCGCGCGGCTCCTTCGAGCGCGGCTTCGAGGGCTGCGACGTCGCCGTGGGGAAAGACGCGGACGTCGGCCTTCGAGAGCCGGCAGCCGTCGACGATCGAGGCGTGGGAGAGCGCGTCCGAGACGACCACGTCGCCGCGTCCGACCAAGGCGGGGATCACGCCGACGTTCGCCGCGTAGCCGGTGTTGAAGGCGAGCGCGGCTTCGGTGTCGAAGAACTTCGCGAGGCCTTCCTCGAGCTCTTCGTGGAGCCGCAGGTTGCCGTTGATCAGACGCGAGCCGCCGCTCGCGCAGCCGTAGTCGCGCGCCGCGCGACTCGCCGCTTCGACGACCTCCGGGTGATGCGCGAGGTCGAGGTAGTTGCTGCCCGCGAAGAGCAACACCTCGCGCCCATCGACGACCATCCGAGGCGCCTGGGCGCCGTCGAGCACGCGCATGCGACGGTGGGTCCCCCGTGCGCGAATCGCGCCGAGAGTCTCCGCCGCAACGTCGGCGACGCTCACGCGTCCCCGCGCGCGATCTCGGGCTTCAGGATCTCGCCGTCGCCGCCGCGCAGTCGGAACCCGCCGTCATCGGAGACGGCGATCGGTGCATCGTGGGGCGAGGGGGCGAGCGGGTTGCCTTCCACCTCGAAGCCCGCCTCGCGGATCATCCGGTAGGTGTCGTTCACCGCGTCGCCCTTCGTGGTGAGGTAGCCCTCGACGAAGAGCGAGTTCGCCGGCCAGAGCGCGAGCGGTTCGAGGTGACGCAGGTGGCCTTCGCGTCCACCGGCCGCGCGCAGCTCGGCCCGCGGATTGATCAGGCGCATCAAGCACAGCGCGCGCAGACAGCGCTCGGGTGAAAGGCTGCCGTCGTCGGTGACCAGGTTGCCGTCGATCGGGATCAGGAAGTTCACCGGGATCGAGGGCACTTCGAGCTCCCGCAGCCGGAAACCGACTTCGAGCACGTCCTGACTGGTCTCGCCCATGCCGAGGATCAATCCGCTGCAGGGCTCGATGCCGCACTTCCGCGCGGCGACCAGCGTGTTCACCCGGTCCTGATAGGTATGGGTCGAGCAGATCTCGCCGTAGTGAGACTCGCTCGTGTTCAGATTGTGGTTCAGGCGATCGAGTCCGGCGTCGGCGAGGATGCGCGCGTGCTCTTCTTCGAGGAGGCCGACCGAGAGACACACCTCGATCGGGTAGCGCTCCTTCACCTCGCGCACCGTGTCGGCGAGCTTCCGGGTGAGGGCCAGGCTCGGGCCCCGGCCCGACATGACCATGCAGTACCGGCTCGCCCCCGACTTCGCGGCGTGCTCGGCCTCGGCGAGGATCGTCTCGCGGTCCTTCATCTTGTACTTGCGGATCGGAGCGTCGGAATCGCGCGACTGGGAGCAGTAGCCGCAGTCTTCGGGGCAGAGGCCGTTCTGCACGTTGTTCAGCACGTGCACCATGACGCGCCGGCCGAAGTGACGTTCGCGCGGGGCGAAGGCCGCGTGCAGCAGCGGGAGGAGCGCGACGTCGTCGCCATCCAGGATCCACAGCGCGTCGGCCTCGGACGGGGCCTCGTCGGCCAGGGCCCGCTCGGCCAGCTTCTGGTAACGCTCGAACACGGCGAATCTCCTCGGGAAACTGCGACCTCGGGGGATCCCGGCCGCGAACCGCCGCCAAGCTAGGGGCCCGGTCGGGGCCCTGTCAACCGAAGCCTCGCGCCGGGTTGACAGCCCCGGGGTCCCAGCGGGCCCGCTACCTTGGCGCCGATGGGGCGTCCTCGGAGCATCTACGCCTGCCGCGAGTGCGGGGCGCAGCAGCCGCGTTGGCTGGGTCGCTGCCCCGAGTGCGGCGCCTGGGGCAGCCTCGAAGAGGAGGCGGTGGGAGGCAGCACGGCGGCGCCCACCCTCGACGTGGCCTCGCCCGAGGCCAGCCCGGTCGGCGCCAAGCCGCGGCGTCTGGCGGAGATCGACGCCGACTCGGTGCCGCGCCTGGCCAGCGGCATCCCCGAGCTCGACCGGGTGCTCGGCGGGGGCTTCGTCCCGGGCTCGGTGACCCTGCTCGCCGGTGAGCCGGGCATCGGGAAGTCGACCCTTGCGCTGCAACTCGCCGCCAGTCTCGAGTCTTCGCGGCCCGTGCTCTACGTGGCCGGCGAAGAGAGCCCCGAACAGATCCGGCTGCGTGCCGATCGTCTACCCCAGCTCCCCGAGAACCTGGTGGTGCTGCCCGAGACCCGCGTCGAGGCGCTGGCGGCGCCGTGGCGCGAGACCGCGCCCGGCCTCGTCCTGGTCGACTCGGTCCAGACCCTACGCAGCGAGCGCGTCGAGTCGGCGGCGGGCTCGGTCGCCCAGGTGCGCGAGAGCGCGGCCCTGCTCGCGTCGACGGCGAAGGCCCACGGCACGGCGCTGGTGCTCGTCGGCCACGTCACCAAGGAAGGCGCCATCGCCGGGCCGCGCGTCCTCGAACACCTCGTCGACGTCGTGCTGCAGTTCGAGGGAGACCGCTTCCACGCCTTCCGTCTGCTGCGTGCGCAGAAGAATCGCTTCGGGTCGACGCAAGAAGTGGGCGTCTTCCACATGAGCGGCGCAGGCCTCGAGGCCGTCGCGAACCCGAGCGAACGCTTCCTCGCCGAGCGGCGCGGCGGCGCGCCGGGTTCGTGCATCGTGCCGCTGCTCGAAGGCACGCGACCGATGCTGATCGAGATCCAGGCGCTGGTGGCACCGGCGGGCTACGGCACCGCGCGGCGCACCGCGATTGGCGTCGACGACGCGCGCTTGGCGCTGCTGCTCGCCGTGCTCGACCGTCGCGCCCAGGTCGACCTGGTGTCGCGCGATATCTACGTCAACGCGGTGGGTGGCGTGCGGGTGCGGGAGCCCGGTGCCGACCTCGGTCTGGCGCTCGCGCTTGCGTCGAGTCGGCTCGACGTCCCGCTGCCCGTCGACGCGGCGGCCTGCGGTGAGGTCGGCCTGGGGGGTGAGATCCGCCGCGCGAGTCGACTCGATGCCCGCGTGGCAGAAGCCGCGCGCTTGGGGTTCCGCCAGCTGCTGGTGCCGGCGGGGACCGAAGACGGCCTCTCCACCCCGGCCGGCGCGCGCCTCATTCCCGTCTCCGAAGTCGGCGAGGCGGTGGCCTGGCTGCGTTCAACCCCCGTTCACAATTCCTGAGGACGTCCGTTAACCCCCGGTTTTTGTTCATTTTTTAGGATCTGCGGACTTTGACAGCCCGAACCGCAATGGCTAGGGTGGTCGCGATGACGCATGGAGCCCCCCAAGCCGCGTCCTTCCCCGCGGTGATGGATTCCCTCTCGGACGAGCTGTCGCTCGTCGAGGGCGTGATGCGAGAGCAGCTTGCCACCGCCGGCGAAGTGCTCGCCCTGGTGGGCGACCACGTGCTGGCCTCGGGGGGGAAGCGGATGCGCCCGGCCCTGGTGCTGCTGGCCGCCGAGCTGTGTGGCTATACGGGCCCGCGCCGGATCCACATGGGTGCGGCCATCGAGCTGATGCACACCGCGACCCTGCTCCACGACGACGTCGTCGACGTATCGGAGATGCGGCGCGGGCGGCCCTCGGCGAACGCGATCTGGGGCAACCGCCGCGCGGTGCTAGCGGGCGACTTCTTCTACGCGCGCTCTTCCACGCTGATCGTGGAGGACGGCAACCTCGACATCCTCTACGTGTTCGCGAACGCGATCCGCAGCATGGCCGAAGGCGAGTTGCTGCAGCTGCAGCACAGCTTCGACCTGTCGATCACCGAGTCGCACTACTTCGCCGTCATCGAACGCAAGAGTGCCGCGCTCTTGTCGACCGCCTGTGAAACCGGTTCGATTCTCGGTGGCGTCACCCGCGCCGAGCGCCGCCGCCTGGCCGAGTACGGCCGCGAGCTCGGACTGGCGTTCCAGCTGCGCGACGACTCCCTCGACTACGAAGACCGCGAGGCCGACCTGGGCAAGCGCCCCTACGACGACCTGCGGGAAGGGAAGGTGACCTTCCCCCTGCTGCTCGCGTTGAAGCGCTGCTCTTCCGCCGAGCGCGACGCGGTGGGTGCGCTGCTCAAAGCCGTCGCGCGCTTCGCCGACGCGGGTGAGCCGGTCTCCGACGACGTCGACCTCGATCCGGCGATCGACGTCGTGCGCCGCCACCGGGGCATGGAAGACACGGTCCGACGCGCCGAAGAGCACGCCGCCCGCGCGCGCGCAGCGATCGCCCCCTTCGCCGATGGCCCCGCAAAGCGGGCCCTGCTGGCGGGTGCCGACTTCGCCGTCTCTCGCGATCGCTAGATCGCCCTCGCTTCGCCCCGCATCGGTCCCGGGAGAACCCTCCCATGACTCGCATCCTGCAACAGGCGGGCGCCGCGCTGGCGCTCGTCGCCTTCCTCTGGGTGGCCGGCACGGGCGTCGGCCACGCCGAGACCGCGAAGCTCTCCGGTGTCGTGAACCTCAACACGGCGACCGCGGAGCAGCTCGAGGCCTTGCCCGGTATCGGCGAATCGCGGGCGCGCGCCGTGATCGCCCAGCGCGAAGCCGTCGGCGGCTTCAAGCGTGTCGAGGATCTGCTCGACGTGAAGGGCATCGGCGAGGCGGGCTTCGCACGCCTCAAGCCGCATCTGTCGGTCGAGGGGAAGACCACCTTCCGCCGCCAGGACTGAGGCTCGACGGGGCCGGCGGCGCGTGGCCGCCGGCCTCCAGGCGCAGCGGGGTCGCTACCCTGCCGCGATGCCTCCCCTCCGCCTCCGGCTCGCAGCCTTGTGCGCCTGCGTCGTCGCGGTCGTGTCCTGCGATGCCGCCGCGCCCCGCGACGACGCCAAGGGGGTGCGACTCGTCTCGCTCTCGCCGTCGGTCACCGCGATCGTGCTGGCGCTCGGAGCGCAGGAGTCACTGGTAGGTGTCGATTCCTCCTCGGCCGAGCGCGAGCCGCGCGTCGCGCATCTGCCCACGGTGGGGGGGCTCTTCAATCCGAGTCTCGAAGCCATCGTGTCGCTCGAGCCCGACATCGTCGCCCTGGTGCCCAGTGCACAGCAGCGCGACCTCGAGACACGACTCGGTGAGTTCGGTATCGAGGTGCTGGCCCTGCGCAATGTCACCACGATGGAGGTCTTGGCCTCGATCGGCGTGCTTGGCGCACAGCTCGACCGTCAGAGCGAAGCGCAGGCGCGGGTCATGGCGATTCGCGAGGCGTGGGCCGACGGGAACCTCAGCCCCCGGGAAGATCCCCCCTCGGCGGTCATCGTGCTGCAGCGCGACCCGCTCTACGTCGTTGGGTCCGGCAGCTACCTCGACGCGATGCTCGTCGCCGCGGGCGCGCACAACCTCGGGGCCGAGTTCGAGGAGGCGTATCCGCGGGTGTCCGTCGAGTGGCTGATCGAGGCCGGCCCGGCCCTGATCCTCGACGCGGCCGACCCGCCGGACGAAGCCGAAGCGCACTGGCAGCGTTGGCCCTCGCTCCCCGCGGTGGTCGCGTCGCGTGTGCACGTGCTCGAGCAGCAGATCACCGTGCCCGGTCCCTTCCTCGACGAGAGCCTCGCGCTCTTGCGCGCGCACGTCGCGGCGGGCGCGACGCCATGAAGGTGCTCTCGGCCCGCGCTGCCGCGCTGCGGCTCGTGGGCCTCGCGGGGCTCCTGCTCTTCGTGGTGGCGCTGGGCGTCATCGCGGGGCCGAGTGCGCTGCACCCGGGCGACGCGTTCCGCGCGCTCTTCGGCAGCCTGGAAGCGCCGGCGATCGAGGACATCGTCTGGCGTGTGCGGCTGCCCCGGGTGGCGCTCGCCGCCGTCGTGGGCGCAGCGCTCGCCGTGTCCGGGGTGCTCTTCCAGGCGCTGCTGCGCAACCCGCTCGCCGATCCCTACGTGCTCGGGGTTTCGGGAGGCGCGGCGGTGGGAGGCATCCTCGCGCTCTCCTTCGGTCCGGCCCTCGGTTGGGGCGCCAGCGCTGTCCCGCCGGCCGCCTTCGCGGGGGCGCTGCTCACCACCGCGACGCTCTACGGTGTCTCTGGGACCGGCGGCCGCGTGTCTGCCCACCACCTGTTGCTGACCGGCGTCGTCTTCAACGCCTTCGCGTCGGCGGGCATCGTGTTCATGGCGTCGCTCTCCGGCCTCACCGAGGGGACGAGCCTCTTTCTCTGGTTGATCGGGAGTCTCTCGAGCGTGCGCGCCGACGCCGCACCGATCGTTGCGGGCTTCCTCTTCCTCGGGCTGGGATGCGCGCTGCCACTCTTGCGCGACCTGAATCTCCTCGTGCTCGGCGAAGAGTCGGCGGCGCAGCTCGGGGTCGAGGTCGGAAGGCTGCAGCGCCTGCTCTTGCTCTCGACGTCGCTGATGGTCGGCGCGGCGGTCGCGGTGGCGGGTCTCGTCGGCTTCGTGGGACTGATCGTTCCCCATCTCCTACGCCTGCGCTTCGGCCCCGACCACCGCCTGCTCCTGCCCGCGGCGGCGCTTTCGGGAGCGGCCTTTCTCGTGCTGAGCGACACCGTCGCGCGCTCGGCCTTCGGTGGACGCGAGCTCCCGGTCGGCGCCATCACCGCGCTCGTGGGTGGGCCCCTCTTCTTGTATCTGCTGCGGCGCAACCGTGCCGGGAGCTTTCCGTCATGAGCGAGGCGCTCGTCTTCGACGACCTGGCCGTGCGGCTCGGCAACCGTTCGGTTCTCGAGGGGCTGTCGCTGAAGCTGGCCGCGGGAGAAGTGCTCGGCCTCGCCGGTCCGAACGGCGCGGGGAAGACGACGCTCTTCCGTGTCGCTACCCGGGTGGTCGCGGCCGCGCGCGGGGAGGTGCGGCTGGCCGGGACTGCGGTCGACGCGCTCTCGCGGCGCGAGCTGGCCCGTCGCCTCGCCGTGGTCCCCCAGGACGTCGAAATCCCCTTTCCGTTCCGCGCAGGCGAAGTCGTCCTGATGGGACGCGCGCCGCATCGCATCGGCCCGGGCTTCGAGAGCGAAGCCGATGTCGCCACCGCCCGGGCCTGCCTGGAAGAGATGGGGATCGCCGCGTTGGCCGACCGCTCGATGCTGGAACTCTCGGGGGGGGAGCGACAGCTGGTGCTGGTGGCGCGGGCCCTGGCCCAGGACCCGGACGTGCTGCTCCTCGACGAGCCGACGTCGCACCTCGATCTGCGTCATCGCACCCGGGTCCTCGAGCGCGTGCGGGCGTTCGCTGAGCGGGGTGGGGCCGCGCTCGTCGTCTCCCACGACCTCAGCCTGGCCGCCCGCAGCTGCGATCGGCTCGCGTTGATGGCCGAAGGCCGCATCGTCGCCGAGGGTTCGCCGTCGGAGGTGCTCCGACCGGAGCTACTGCGGTCGGTCTTCGGCGTCGAGGCGCGTGTCGAGACCGCGAGCGACGGCATTCCTCTGGTCGTGCCCCACCGCGACGTCGGACCGCGAGATGCGCCGGGCGGTGGGGTCTCCTAGCCTCCCGGCCCATTCGAGGAGACGCCGGCCGGGGCCCTCATCCCCCCGCCCGCAGGAGAGTGTTCGTTGGCCGAGTTGAAGATCGAGAAGCTGCAGGCGCGGGAAATTCTGGATTCCCGCGGGAATCCCACCGTCGCGGTGGACGTGACGACGTCGACCGGTGTGGTCGGCAGCGCGGCAGTGCCGTCCGGCGCTTCGACCGGATCCCGCGAAGCCCTCGAGCTGCGCGACGGCGACGCCGGCCGCTACCTGGGGAAGGGCGTGCAGACGGCCGTCGCCAACGCGAACGGCGAGCTCGCCAAGGCGGTCCAGGGCCTGACCCTCGGAAGTCTGGCCGAGCAGGAAGCCCTCGATCGTGCGCTCCTCGACTGCGACGGGACCGACACGAAGTCCCGGCTCGGCGCCAACGCGCTGCTGGGTGTGTCCCTCGCGGCAGCACATGCCGCGGCGAACGCGACCGGCCAGCCGCTCTACCGCTTCCTCGGTCAGGACGCCCACGTGCTGCCCGCGCCGATGATGAACGTGCTCAACGGCGGAGCCCACGCCGACAACACGGTCGACCTCCAGGAGTTCATGCTCTTCCCGCTCGGCGCGCCGACCTTCTCCGAAGCGCTGCGCTGGGGCACTGAGACCTTCCACAAGCTGAAGGGCCTGCTCGCCGACAAGGGCTACGCCACGGCGGTGGGCGACGAAGGCGGCTTCGCGCCCAATCTGAAGAGCAACCGCGAGGCCATCGAGTTGGTGCTCGCGTCGATCGAAGCGGCGGGATACCGACCCGGCGAGGACATCGCGATCGCCCTCGACCCGGCGTCGAGCGAGTTCTACAAGGATGGGCAGTACGTGCTCGAGGGCGAAGGCAGCACCCTGAGCATCGAAGGCATGATCGCGTTCTGGGAAGATTGGGTGCGTCAGTACCCGGTCGTCTCGATCGAGGACGGCCTCGACGAAGCCGACTGGAAGGGCTGGAAGGCGCTGACCGACAAGCTCGGCAAGCAGGTGCAGCTGGTGGGCGACGATCTCTTCGTGACGAACCCGAAGATCCTGAAGGAAGGGATCGACCAGGGCGTCGCGAACGCCATCCTCATCAAGGTGAACCAGATCGGCACGCTGACCGAGACCCTCGAAGCGATCCGCCTGGCGCGCGAAGCGGGCTACGCGGCGGTGGTGTCGCACCGCTCGGGCGAGACCGAGGACACCACGATCGCCGACCTCGCCGTCGGCACCGGTGCCGGGCAGATCAAGACCGGCTCCCTCTCGCGCTCGGATCGGGTGGCGAAGTACAACCGCCTGCTCGCGATCGAGGCCGATCTCGGCGACCGCGCCGTCTACGCCGGGCGCACGACGCTCTCGGGGGCGAAGTAGCCGTGCGGTCGCTGCGGGCGACGCTCGTTCTCTGGCTGGTGGCGACGCTGGTCTGGGCGCTCCCCAGCCTGGCGGCCATCCCCGGTCCCGAGAAGGTGGCGCGCGCGGTGGCCAACGCGAACGAGGTCAGCGGGCGCAGCAAGCCGCTGCTGATCGAAGTGACGCTGCGCGTGGCCGGCGCCGCCCCTTCGGCCGACGGCACTCTCGCCGTGCATCCTTCGGGCCTGGCGCGCCTCGAGCTGCGCAACAAGCTCGGCTTCGTCGAGCGGCACCTGCTCCAGGGCAACGCCTATCAGGCGAGCCGGGACGGCCAGCTGCTGCGCAACCCCCATCCTTTTCTTCCGCCCGTCTTCTTGCTGCAAGCGACGTCGGGAGAAGCCCTGCGCGCTGCGCTCGGCAGCTTCGGCGTGGCCGACCAGGAGCTCGTGCTCGGTCGGCTGGGTCGCCACGACTGCTACGTCTTCGGCGGACGCATCCCGGGCTCGGCCCCGAAGGAGCAGCTGCTGCCTTCCTTGTGGGTGGACACCGTGAGCTTCGACCCGCTGCGCATCGTGCGTGCCGATGGGGTCGAGTACCGGCTGGGCCCGATCGAGGTGCACAGCGGCATCCGCCTGCCGAAGTGGATCGAGCTGCGCACGCCCGCCGGCTTCCGCGCCCGCCTCGAGGTCGCAGGGGTCTCCCGGGCCGAAGCCCCGGCCGCGCTATTCCAGCCTGACTGGCTGACCGCGACGCCCGGGCCGGCGAAGAACGCCGCTCCGTAGGCCACTCCGGGCGGCGTCCAGGCGCCGGAATTCCCAAGGGTTTCTCGGCCCCAGAGGGGTCGGGGCGGATTTTTCGCAGCCCGCGGCAATTCAGGCCTACAGCAATCGCGCAGGTATACCGAAGAGCTTCTCCAGACCGGCGAGAGAACCGATTCCCCAATGAAGCGAAGGGGTTCGGTCTCCACCCTACGCAGGGGTGATGCCGCGGAGAATCGACATGGCCGAGAAGAACCGTCTCAACATCCTGGTGGTGGATCCGGACGAGGGCACCGTCCTCGAGTTGAAAGATCTGCTCACGCAGGAGGGGTACCGCGTTCAGTCGAACACCGATCCGAACGCTGTGATCGAAGAGATCAAGCACGGGGCGTTCCAGATGGTGATCCTCGACGTTTCACCGCCAGCGGATCCGTCCCTCGAACTGCTGGGCCGCATTCGCGCCGCTGACTCGGACCTGTGCGTGATCACCACGACGGCAATGCCGACGGTGGACGTCGCCGTACGGGCGCTCAAGCAGCAGGCCTTCGACTACCTGCAGAAGCCGATCGAGCCGCAGGAGCTGAAGGCGGTCGTCGACAACGCGATCCGCGAAAAGGGTCTGCTGATCGACGTGGAGACGCGTCTCAACCAGATCGTGGGCAGTCGCCTGCGCGAACAGCGCACGACGGCCGGCCTGACGCTCAAGCAGCTCGCCAACCGCACCGGCCTCTCGGTGAGTTTGATCTCGCAGATCGAGCTCGGGAAGTCGGCGGCGTCGATGTCCACGCTCTACAAGCTGGCGACGGCGCTCCAGGTGCGGATGACCTTCTTCTTCGAAACGGTCTAGCGCCGCTCGCCGCGATGATCGCACGCACGGGTTCTGCCCGTGCGTGCGCACGCGCGCGCCTGCCGCCCGCTACCGATGCGCGCGTCGATTTCGGTGGATCGCGGCGACCGCGAGTGCTCCCCAGAAGAGACCGAGCCCCGTCGCGGGCGCGGGCAGGAAGACGACGAGGCCGCCACTGCCCTCGAGCGCGGTGCCGAACGGGCCGGGTGCGAAGGGATCGCTAGCGATGTCGTCGACCACCACACGCCCGCTGAGCTGGGCGCTCGCCTTGGGCACGGCGGGGTCCCCGGCGTTGGTGAAGTCGACGCCCGGCAGGACGTCCAGCCGGCGGCCGGTGCCGTGGACGTGGAGCGCGCCGGCGTAGAAGGACTCCTGCGCCGCGGTGGCCGCGTTGGGGCCGCTCTCGTAGGAGCCGCCCGAGACCTCGGCGCGCATCGGCCGTCCCCCGAACACGCTCAGGGTGAAGCGACAGCCCGACTGGGTCATCACGTTGTCGACCAGGCGCACCAGACCGTGTGCCAGGGAGAAGAAGTGGATCGAGCCCAGCTCGTAGACCGAGGGCGTTCCCGAGGCGGTGTTCTTCTGGAGGCAGGTCCCGCTGATCGTGTTTCCCTCGATCGTATTGCCGATCTCCGGAGCGAGGCTGCAGCTGCCCGTGCTGCAGTCGTAGGTCTCGGTGTCGGTGTTCACGCCGATGGCCAGACCGGCGAGCTGGGTCAGGGTGTTGCCGGACACCTCGTTGTCGTCGCTGCAGAAGCCGCCGAGGTTGATCCCATAGGTATTGTTGTTGCCGCTGGGCTCGATCAGGGGCCAGACCACGGTGCCTTCGACGTGGTTGTCCTGGATGCGGGCGCCGCGCACGCCGACGGCGAAGATGCCCTGGTGGCCGAGGTCGCGGAAGGTGTTCCCCGTGATCTGGTGGTCGTAGAGGAGACCGTTGCACGACGAAGCGGGGCCGTTCTTGAGCTGGATCCCGTACTTGTTGGCGCGCTCGAACACGTTGTCCCGAATCACGAACTCGCGGGTGTAGTCGCCCGCCGTCATGCCAAAGGACGTGCACTTCACGCCGGGCGGGCCGAAATTGGGGGCCGTATCCATGTAGGGGCAATCGAAGCCGTCGCCCCCGTTCCAGCAGCCGACGTCTTCGAAGCGGCTGTGCTCGATCGTCCAGCGGCGCGTGTTGTTGAAGGTGGCTCCGTTGCTGGTGAAGCCGCGGGCGACCACGTTGTGCAGACAGCCGTCGTTCTGCTCGGTCTGTGACTCGCAGGCGTCGTAGGTCTTCCAGAACTCGTTCTCGCAGACACCATCGTTGTCGCCGGCCCCCGCGAGATCCTCGATGCAGGCTTCGTCGGGCTCGCAGAGCCCATCGCCGTCGTGGCCTCCGGCCGGATCTTCGAGGCAGGCTTCGAGTTCGCAGAGGTTGTCGTCGTCGCCGATCCCGTCGTCGGGGATGTCGCGCAGCTGGAACTGGTTCCAGACGCGAAGGCCATTGTGATGCCAGGAGGCGCAGTTGATCGTCGGCCCCGGGTCGGGCGCGACCTGCTCGTGCTTGCGGCCGTCGAGCACCAGGTTGCGAAGGCGCAGCGGGAAGGTCTTGCGATGGAACTCGAGCACCGCCGGCGGGCGAGTTGGCGGCGTCCAGAGCGGCGAGCGAAAGACGGTTTGCTCCCCGTGGCCTTCGATGACGAGGCCGTTCGGGAAATCGAGGAGCAGGCAGTACTGGGGGTTGGTGAGGTCGGTGATGGTGCCGTCGCAGGAGGCTGCAGACGTCGTGACCATGATCGATACGTTCTCGTAGGTCTCCGGGAGTGCGCGCAACACGCACCCACCCGCCATGGCGCAGGCGTCGAGGGCGAGCTTCAGATCGTCCCCGTCGTAGTCCAGATCGCTGTCGAGGTCGTCCGCGACCACGACGTTCGTCGGCAGCGGAACGCCGATCTCGGGGCATTCGGCCTCGATCTCGAGGATCTCCTCGTTCGACCAGGCGGCGAACTGCTGTCCCCCGATGCCGTCGTCGAAGACGGCGCGTACCCGGTAGCGGTTCGTCCCGACTCCGGAATCCTGGGCTGCGGACGGGAACCCGTCGTCGTCCAGGAACACGGTGTCGGTCAACAAACCCGCGTGGGCGGCGAACCAGGCGCCGTCGAAGCGTTGGAGCTCGTAGCCGGCCAGGGTCGTGCCGGCCGGGGGCGTCCACATGTCGCTCCAAGCGATCCGCGCGACTCCGTCGAGTGCTTCCTCGAGGGGAAAGAGCGGGAAGCTCGCGACGACGGTCTCGATCTCGGAGATCGCGTAGAGTCCTCCGCCGGTGAGGAGCCGCACCCGGTAGTCGTAGGTGCCCGGTCCCGGCAGGGTGTCGACCGCCGTCATCCAGCGGAAGTCGCCGCTGGCGACCACGACGAAGGGCCCCGCATCCTGGCTGCGCTCGAGCTGGTAGCCCGTGACGTCGGGCGCTGGGTCTCCGAAGGCGCCCGAGCCGCGCGACCAGAGGAGCCGCACGCTGTCTGCGTTGCCGTCCTGGCGCGCGACGCGGATCTCGGGTGCCACATCGACCACGCCGTCGTCGTCCGCGTCGGCGTCGCACGGGTCGCCGAAGTCGTCGCCGTCGAAGTCCTCCTGACCGGGGTTCGCCCAGTAGTCGCAGTTGTCGGCGGGTCCGTCGTCGAAGCCGTCTCCGTCGGTATCGATGGCCCGCGCGGAGGTAGCGAGGCTCACCGCCAGGAGCACCAGCAGGAGCGTTGCCTGCGCGACTTGCATCGCTCCAGCCTACACCGGCGCGGCACCCGCTTGTGAATCCAGCGGCGGCCCCGACCGGACGATGGGGGGAACCAGCTTCGGTATGCTTGCGTGGCCCGAAGGGGTCTGGAGGACGGCTTCTGCGATCGGTAGAAGAAGCGCGGCCGCGGCCGGGACTCAGCGTTCCCGTGATCACCGCGCTCGACGAAGACGGCGGTCTTCGCGAAGAGGACCAGCGCGCGCTCGTGCGCTTCGTGGTGCAGGACGGCTACGGCGCCGACATCGTGTTCGCGGCTGGGACCACCGGCGAGTGGGACCGCGTGACGAACGACGTCCGCCAGCGGGTGATCCAGGTCTGCTCGGAAGAAGTGGCGAAGTGCAACGCAGGCCTCGGACGCGGCGATCGTCAGATCGAGGCCTGGGCCGGCGTGACCGCGCACACCGCGGAAGAGACGCTCGCCAACCTGGACTTCGCGATCGCCCACGGCGCCGATGCCGCCGTCCTGGCGCCGCTCTCGATCGACGGGGTCGAGGATCCGGTGCACTTCGTGGCGCGCGATGTCGCCGACCTGCTCGACGCGCGCTCGCGTCGTATCCCCATCTATCTCTACGACAACGCGGACATCGCCGTCGATCCGAAGGTGCCCCACATCCGCACGCGCCAGGTGAAGGCGATGAGCCGCCACGACTTCGTGCGCGGCATCAAGGTGTCGGCGCCGAAGAAGGTGTTGGGGAACTACACGAAGGCGGCCGCCGGTTTTCGCGAGCGCGGCGAGTTCGGCATCTACGTGGGCAACGCCATGCTGATCTTCGATCTCTTCGGCCCCTACCCCGGGTTCTGGGGCACGGTGCGCGAGCACTGGAACCGGCGCCGGCTGCGCGGCGGGCTCCCGATCGGCGTGGTCGCCGGGCCGGGCAACGCATTGCCGCGCGAGTGGGCGCGCGCCTGGCAGGTGTGCCGCGCCGGCGATGCGGAACGCATGGCGGCGGCACGCGGCGTCGCCCAGGCCTTCGCTGCTTGCTGTCGGGTGCCGTCGGGAAAGCGGACGATCGCGTGCCTCAAGCGCGCCCTCTTCTCGCTCGGTGTGATCGCGAGCGACGCAGTCGCGCCCGGCACGGCGGCGCTCACCAACGCCGACACCGAGGTGTTCGACGCGGCCTTCCTGGCCCTGCGCGAGCGCGCGCGCGACGAGCTCGGCGAACTCTGGGTGTCCCGCTGGCACACCGAGGGAGCCCTGTCTTGAGCGACGCAGACACCGCGAAGCCGCTCGACGTCGTGGGCATCGGCAGCATGGTCGTCGACCGGATGCACCGCACGCCGCGTCTGCTGGGCGCCGACGAGAAGGGCATGCTCGAAGACCTCGGGTCGGGCCCGGTGCAGCCGATGATCGGCGGCGTCGTCCTGAACCATCTCGGCTGGGCGGCGAGTCTGGGGCTGCGCACCGGGATCTTCGGCCGCGGCGCCAATGACGCAAACGGCCGGTTCCTGCGCGGCGCCATGGACCGGCTGGGGATTCGCCATGCGATCGATCGCTCGGGGAGCGCCAGCTCGGTCTGTGAGATCTTCGTCGACGCCGCCGGCGAACGCACGATCTATATGGCGCCGGCGGCGACGTCGGAGACGTCGGCGTCCCATATCCGAGAGTTCGTGGACTTCATCGCCGACGCCCGCTTCGTCTCGACCGAGATCTCCCAGCTGCCGCTCGACGCGGTGGCGGAGGTGCTCGCTCTGGCGAAGGCGTCGGGAGCGACGCGCGTGCTCGATCTCGACGTACCGCCGAGCGCCGCGGTGGCGTCGGGATTGGGCGACGAAGCCCAGCTGCTCACGATCCTCGCCGAGACCGAGATCCTGAAGCCGTCGAAGGGCGCCTGCCGCGAGCTCGTCCCGGGCAGCGACGACCCGCTCGAACTCGCCCGCGCGCTGCGCGCACGCTTCGGCAACGACGCCGTCGTCGTGACCGACGGCGAGGCGGGCTGTGCCGTCGCGGCCGAGGGCTACGAGGGGTTCGTCCCCGGCACGCCGTTGAAGGCCTCGGATACCACCGGCGCCGGCGACGCCTTTCTCGGTGGTCTGCTCGCCGGGCGCGCCAACGGGATGGGCTGGGAAGAGACGGCGCGGCTGGCAAATGCCTGTGGCGCCGCCTGTGTGGAGCAGCTCGGTGCGTTCCCCGAAGATCCGGAAGCCGCCTACGCGAAGGTGCGTACGCTGGTGCCCGACCTCGCCGCGATCCTCGGCGGACCGGCCCGCGCCGAAGACGACGCAGCGACCCGCGCGGCCGTCGCGAGCTTCGGGGTGGCGCTCGAAGAGCTCGAGGCGCTCGGAAAGCGGCTCGACGCGGATGCGTACGAGCATGCCCTCGCCCTGCTCGGGGAAGCGCGCGAGTCCGGGGCCCGGCTCCACATCACCGGCGTCGGCAAGCCCGAGCACCTGGCGCGCTACGCCGCATCGCTCTTCGCCTCGACCGGGACGCCGGCGACCTTCCTCCACGCCACCGAGACCATCCACGGCAGCGCCGGGCAGATCGTGGCCGGCGACGTCGTGATCGCGATCAGCAACAGCGGCACCACCCAGGAGTTGCTCGCCGCCGTGGCGGCGCTGAAGCCCCTGGGCGCGCGGATCATCGCGGTGACCGGGGGCCTCGACTCGCCGCTGGCCCGAGAAGCGGAAGTGGTGCTCGATGCGGGCGTCGCGCGCGAGGGCGGCCCCCTCGGCTTCGCGCCCCGGGCCAGCCTGGCCGCCGAGCTACTGGTGCTCGCCAGCCTGGCGGCGGGCGCCGAGCAGGCGGTGGGCTGGACCGCGGCCGACTACCAGGCGCGCCACCCGGCCGGGGCCCTCGGGCGCCTCTCGAAAGGGTGATTCAGCTCACAAAATCAAGGACTTGGAGCGCTCCGAGAGTGTGGGAATCGCACTCAGGTTCGCGGGGGTCGAGGCCGAAAGAGAGCGTGAGGGGATTTTACCCCTCTGATTCTTGACCTCATCGGAGCCCCCCAGCCATGCCCAAGCCCTCCCGCGCCGCCGATCCCGTGGACGGCGAGCTCGACGCGATCCTCACCTCGTTCAACAGCGCCTACACCTGGCACTACGGATCCGTCAAAGAAGGCCTGCGCGCCCTCTACGAGAAGGCGAAGCGCGAGCAGTGGAACGCGACGACCCAGCTGGCCTGGGACATCCACGTCGAGCCCGAGAGCGAGATCATCCCGGCGGCGTTCAACCCGCTCGAGAACTACGGCCCGTTCCAGCGCTGCAGCAAGAAGGAACAGGCCCACTTCCGCCACGCGACGCTGGCGTGGCAGCTCTCCCAGTTCCTGCACGGCGAGCAGGGCGCGCTGATGACGGCGTCTCAGCTGGTGAGCGCGGTGCCGTGGATCGACGCGAAGTACTACGCCTCGAGCCAGACGATGGACGAGGCGCGACACGTCGAAGTGTTCGGACGCTACCTGCGCGAGAAGCTCGAGTGGGAGTTCCCGATCAACGAGAACCTGCGCAAGCTGCTCGATACGATCCTCACCGACAGTCGCTGGGACTTCAAATACCTGGGCATGCAGATCCTGGTGGAAGGCCTGGCGATGGCTGCTTTCGGCAACCTCTACCAGATCGCCGACGAGGATCTCCTGAAGGAGCTCATCCACTACGTGATGAAGGACGAGTCGCGCCACGTGGCCTTCGGCGTGCTCTCCCTCGACGGCTACTACCAGGACATGCCCGAGAACGAGCTGCGCGACCGCGAGGACTTCATCATCGAAGCCAGCGTGATGATGCGCGACCGCCTGATCGGCGACGACATCGCCGACGTGATGGGCTTCGATCGCGGCGAGGTGAAGGAGCTGATCCTGGCGTCGCCGATCATGCAGGCCTTCCGCCAGCAGCTCTTCGCACGGATCGTGCCGAACGTGAAGCGGCTGGGGCTCATGACCCCGCGCGTGCGCCAGGCCTACGCCGACATGAACCTGCTCCACTTCGAGGACACGGACCCGGAAGAGCAGGACCGGCTGCTGGGGATCGTCTAGCCGCGCGCGCCAGAATCCCGCGCGCGGGCGTTCAGGCCTTCGGCGGCGTCTTGATCGTGGACCGACTCACGCCTTCGGCGGGGTCTTGACCGTCAGCACCGGGCAGGGCGCCTTCTGTACGACGCGTTCGGCGATGCTGCCGAGCAGCAGGTGCTTCAGGCCCGACAGGCCGTGGGTGCCGATCACGATCAGGTCGACGTCGCGGAGTGCGGCTTCTTCGACGATGACCGTCGCCGCGTAGCCCTCGCAGACGATCGTCTCGACGCCACGGCCGCCGTTGTCGAGCTCGCTGGCCAGCGCCTCGAGCTGGGCCTTGGCGTCGGTCTTCACGCTCGCCCAGAAGTCGGGCGGCAGGTACGCCCCTTCGAGCTGTTGGAACTCGACGGGCAGGTGGTAGGCGTGGAGGAGCAGGAGCTCGCTCTCGTGCTCCTCGGCCAGGTGGGTGGCCCAGTCGATCAGCGCCGGCGTGTGATCCGAGAAGTCGACCGGCACCAGGATGCGGCGGATCTCGATCGTCATGGCTCCACGCTGCGCCTCGCCGGCGGGAGAATCAACCCCTGTTTCGGGGGCTTTCCGGGGTGTGGGCGGGTGCCCGCGAGGGCGGGAACCGAGCCGGAAAGCGCCCTGAAAGCGGGCATTTGACGCCCGGCCGGGCGGCCTCTACCGTCCCCGATCCCGGTGTCGGAGGTGGGCCCAGCCCCCGCCACGCCGGGCCGATCCGGCCGCGTCCCAACGCCGCCGGACGCGCGACAGGCTGGTTCCGGGGCCGTAGCTCAATTGGGAGAGCGCTGCGTTCGCAACGCAGAGGTTGGCGGTTCGATCCCGCTCGGCTCCACCACCGCCTGCGTTTCTGAGGTCGCGTCGAAGTGGCGCCTGCCGTTGGCGGTTGCTCATCCGGGCTTCGCCGGGCTGGTGTCTCGTGCCGCTGCCCGGCCCGCGTGCGATCCCGCTCGGCGCCACCCACCGGAAGCCATGTCGCCGCGCCGCTTGCTGCCGTGATCTCTAGCTCGTGACGACGGCGGGGTCGCCGAGGTGCCGAGTCACCATCGACCAAAAGCCGTAGCGCCCCGCGCCGAGACGCACGAGGTCTTCTTTCGCGTAGCGCGCGGCTTCCGGCGAAATCGGCTTGGCCTGGCGCGCCTTCATGTGGGCTTCGGCCACGCGCTCCATCACGACGAAGCTTCCGACCGACTGGTCGACGCTCTCGCCCACGGTGAGCAGACCGTGGTTGCGTAGGATCACGGCGCGGTGGGAGCCCAGCGCCACCGCGATCCGCTTGCCGCCCTCGACACTCTGCACCTGCACTTCTTCGTCGTCGAAGATCGCGTGGTCTTCGTAGAACAGGCACGACTCCTGGGTGATCGGCTCGATCGGCCGCACTTCCGCCGAGAACGGCGTGCCCCAACCCGTGTGCACGTGCGTCGCGCTCACCGCGTCGGGGCGCGCCATCAGGATCGGGTGGTGGATGAAGTACGCCGCCATGTTGATCGGTCCCTGGCCCTCCACGAGATCGCCATCCGGACCGACGAGAACGAGGTCGTCCACGCGGGCCTCGTGGTAGGAGGGTCCGAAGCGAAGCATCCAGAAGCAATCTTCGCGCTCTGGATCTCGTGCACTGATGTGACCGTCGCCCAGGTCGCCCCAGCGCTGGGAGGCCAACAAGCGATAGCCGAGGGCCACCTGCTGCTTGCGCTCGGCGCGGGTCTCGTCGTGGGAACGGGTGTCGTTGGTGTGGGAACTCATACCGGGCCTTCAACCCTCAGTGTAGGCTGCGAGTCCCCGGTGATCTCGTCCCCAGCGAGGGTCCCTAGTGACCGCGCGGCGAGGGGATGGGCACCTCCGCATGCGGGTCCTTCACCTGGATGCTCTCGCCTCCGAGCACACTTCCATCCAGCGCAAAGAGGGCGTGATGGGCTTCACGGGCGCAGGCCATCTCGACGGATGCGAAGAACTTCCGGCTTCCCGCCTCCATCATCGTGAGGATCATCATCGACTCGATTCGACCGTGAGGCTCGAACGCCGCTCGGAGGTCGGCGAGCGTCGTGGAGGCCGAGAGATTCTCGACGTAGAGCCGTCTACCCATCGTTCGCCGGGAAGACAGGCGAGCTGCTGGCCGCGGGTCGAAAAGCCGAGGTCCGCGGCCGCGCCGTCATGACGGCTCTTTCCCCGAGCCGGGTGACGCGGCCGGGCCCAGGCTACGTCGGATGAGCGAGATCTGTTCGAGAAGGATGGGCCGCGTCCAGCTGTACATCCCCTCATGGGACTTGGACCCATGTGGCTTCGTGCATTGGATTCCTGCGCGGCCCCAGAGCATGAAATGCGGGATCTGCTCTTCGTTCGAGATCTGCAGCTCCGCACTCATGGACTTCGAGTCTTCGGTGCGCTCGCCACAGAGGAAGATCACCAGATCCGAGCCACGAATCTCACGGCGTGCTCCTTCGCTCCAGAACTCGCGCCCCGAGATTCGCTGGGAGCAGGCCGAGACTTCGAACCCCGACGACTCCGACTGCCTTCGGATCTCCGTGAGGAGGTCCGCATCGTGTTCGGTGTCGTAGCTGACGAAGATCCGCACATTGCTCATACGACGAACGCTTCGGACGAGAGCGGGTTGCGGCGAGGCGTCCTGCCAAAGGCTCGCAGGTCGGTTCGTCGATTCAACGGGAACCTCGGGATCGCAGGAACGCGAGATACTTGAGGAGCTCTTCCTCTTCCTCGGCCGTGAGATCGTCGATCGCGAACACCGCGAGCCGTTTCCGTCGCTGCCCCTTCTTCTCGGAGGGCAGCAGGTATCCGGCCTTCTCCATCAAGGAGTCGTAGGGCACGACGTAGACCTCCGCGAGATCGCGCAACACGGTGGGAGACGGCTTTCGGATCTTCCCGTTCTCGAGCTGGCTCAGGTAGGCGTTCGAAACGGACGCGCCGGTAGCCTCTTCGACTTCCCGGAGCGTCATGCCCTTCGCAGTCCTCAGGTCGGACAGGATCGCGCCCAATTCGCTCTGGCGCGTGACGAACTCGGAGCGTTTTCGAGAGCGTTTTGCCGCTTTCGGCATCGGGTCGGACAACCAGCGAAAGAGGATCTCATGCAGCACACCATCAGGGCTGCTTCACAGACCTAGCAAGCTTAGCATACTTAGCAGCGGGCGTGCGCCGCGGCTCCGCTGGACCTCGCCTTGCGCAGACGCCAGGGTTCCGTATGGTCCGCGCCAGCAAGGCCGATGACGGGCCGAGTCAGCACGGGAGGCACGAGGCTTCTCCACTGGCTCTTCGCCCCGCGAGTTTCGGCGCTCGTGCCAGCACGGATGGCTGGCAAGCAACACGATCGGAACGCGGCACCGCTCGAAGGAGCCTGCCCGCCGCCCGAACCTCAACCCCAAAGTTCTCGAAGGAGAACCGGGGCAGAATTGGATGATCCATTGGGTAGAAAGATTTACGTAGGCAACCTTCCGTTCTCGGTCACCGAGGGCGAACTCAAAGACGCTTTCGGACGACACGGTGGTGTCGAGTCGGTTGCCGTGATCACCGACCGCGAGACGGGCCGTCCGCGCGGCTTCGCATTCGTCGAGATGGAAGACGAGAACGCGGCCGGCGAGGCCATTCGCGCGCTCGACGGAACCGACTTCGGCGGCCGAAGCATCCGGGTCAACGAGGCCCAGGACCGCCGCGGTCGCGGCTAGCCCTGACCGCAGGAGGGCCGGGGCGGGAATCAACGCTCCGGCCCTCGTTTCGGTTGCTGCCCGGGGGAGCGCTCGAGGCGCGAGAGGGACCTCGCTGGAACGACCTCAGCGATCTTCCCCGAACCCTACGGGATTTCAGGAACGCGCTGGGGGCTCGTTCCACCATCGAGCTCGAGACCTCTGCGGACCCAGGCGAACGCCAGTGCGCGCCAGCTCCTGCTCGGTTGGCGGTTCGAACCCGCTCGGCTCCGTTGCCGCCTGCGCCGCTCGCCGTCCGAGAGCGCGGACGGCCGTCGTTGGACCCGCCCGCGAAGCCAACGGAAGGGCCTCTGGTCCTCCCATCCGGCCGCGGCTCGTGCCGCAGCACGCTCGGAACCCCGAGGCCCCTCG
The DNA here is from genome assembly GCA_039030075.1 of Myxococcota bacterium. NCBI lineage: Bacteria > Pseudomonadati > Myxococcota > Myxococcota bacterium. Next base: position 57,172 of record JBCCEW010000005.1, read on the forward strand.
TCCGCCAAGCAAGCCTCGCTATGGGACGATCTCGGTCGCGGTACCTGAAGCGTCTACGCTGATCATGGTCTTCACTCGGAAATCGGCCAGGTTGCCACCGTCGATTCCCACCGCACTCGCCGAGATCGACTCTCCGACTGCAGCCTTCACCTCGATCGATGTCCCCTTGAGCATCACGAGCGGGCTCTGTCCTGTCGCCAGGGCGTGAAGTCCGGTGGCGTTGCCGGCCACGGTCGACACCTCCTCGATGCGCACTTCGATCGTGGAGTGCGCGACGATGAACTCGACGGATCGGGATGAATGGTTGTGGACCTTGAGTCCGATCGCGTTGGGTTTGCCTCCGTCCGATCTCGAAATGATCGAACCATCGTCGAACCAGGTCTTCGAGCAGTTTGCCGAGTATCCAACCGGCGATGAAGCTGCAAACGTGTCCTCGAGATAGGCCGCTGAGGTGACGCCGTGGAGGACGTGATAGCTCAGGTCGCTGGACCCGAACTCATCACAGTTGTCGGTCCATCCAGAGATGTATTTGTTGCCTTCGTTCACGGCGAGCATGTTCACGCGATCCCAGACGCCATCGCCCTTCCCCGTCCAAAGGACGCCGGTGGTGTGGCCGATCGCCGTGAGATCGGAGACGTGGATTCCCTCGCAGCCACGCATGTTGATTCCGTTGCGCTCGAGCGCACCCGCAGCGACTCCGACTCGGGTCACCTCGATCCCCGAACCCTTGAAGTGAACGTGACCGAAGAGAGCGCCCGACGTGTTCTCCGGACACACCATGGTTTCGAAATCGCCCGGTCCGATGTCTACCGTCACAGGGTCGCTCTCGCTCGGAGCCCGATCGCTCCAGAGCCAGCCCGTAGAACATCCCGAGCAAACATTGGGATAGGTCGGCGTGTCCTGAATGGACGTCCAGACGCCCGTCAGATCGGCAAGGGACTCGAAGCAGTTCTGGCCTGCGTTGAGCCCGGAGCAGTCCTCGCGAACGAGATACTCACTCGCCGTCAGACTGCAGTTGGGAAGACAGCCTTGCGCCCCGGCATGACCGGCGCCAAGAAACGACAACGTGACCACAGAGAGGATCCAGAGTCTAGACATGAGGGATCTCCGATACGTAGTTGTGTGTGACTCGAGTCTGAACTCGTTCGGAGCGAGCGGTCAACAGAGCTGGAGGTCGTTCCCGGGGCAAGTGTGATTGACGCGCGCAGCACTCCACCCAAACCGCATGCGCAATCTTGTCGTCGTGGGACCTGGCGAGGGTGATTCCCTTTGAGCAGTCGTTCCAGATTGACGGGTCCTTCTCGGAGACGGTGTCCACCGTTGCTAGGGAACGAAACATCGGGGGGGTGCGCTCCCGCAGCGATGCGCCGGAGCACGCGTTGCACCGCGCTGCCGAGCGTGTCGCGCGAAGGCCTGGTCGTGATCGCGGTGTGCGTGTCGGCGGCCGCGAGCTGGCTCTGGATGCGCCGGGACCCGCACGCGCCCGGGTGCGGTCCTAGCGCGTTCGACGCGGCCGTCGGGCAGACGAGGCGACGCGGCCAGATTCGAAGGAGCCGTGCAGCCTAGTCAGCGGCAGACGTCGAGGATCCGCTCCGAGGCACGGACCATGCCTTCGGTGTCGCCCTTCGCGAGATGACGCGTGAAGAGCCGGAAGGCATTCACGGGGTCGACCGGGTTCGAAAGCAAGTCGTCCTGCGGGCGCGACCGACCGGGCTGCGAGTAGGTGGCGATGACTCCGACGCACGTCAGCAACTCGCAGAGGTCGTGCTGACGGAGTGCGGCGAGCCAGTGACTGTCTTCTCCACCAGCGACCTCGTAGTAGGCCTTTGACTCCCAGATCCGCTCGGTCCTGCCGTGGCCTCCACCCAGGCGAAACGCCACGATGTGGCGGAGGGAGGCTTCGATCCGCACCGGTCCCGCATCGAAGCCTCTCGAGTCCACGGGCGCCGGACCCAACCCGTCGCGCCAGATCTTCTCCGAAACAAAGGTGATCGCTTCCGCAAGCAAGCGCATGCTGATGCCCTTCGTCTCGGGGGCCCAGCTGCGCGTGTGCTTCTGCTGACGGAGCATGTGGGCGAGTCCCGTGTCCTGGAGGAACGCCTGGTCCACCGCCGGTTTGGGAACGAACCGCGGCGGCGGGTGGCAGAACGGGCACGGCGCCATGTAGTCGGCGAACCAGGCACTGCAGCGTGTGCATTCCATGGCAGCGCTCCCAAGCGCCTGCAGACCCGGTTCGCCCGTTTGGGTCGAGGGGCCCGGATCCCTCGTTTCTTCGGCGCTGCAGAACGACCAGCAGGGTGCTGCCAGAGAATACTCCGTGAGCCTCGCGCGTGCGCGGTGCCGCGCTGGGCCTTACCTTCGCCTCCGCTCCGTCGGTCCCGGCCGGCAACCCGAACCCGGCGGCTCTACGCCGCGCTGTGCCGGCTCGGGTTCGTCCTTCGAGGGTGGGGTCGCGAATGCAGGATACGGCGGCGGTTCGTCTCGCATGCGTTGTGCTTCTCTTGACGGCGTCGGTCACGAGCTGCGCCTTCTCGACGCTCGGACGCGACCTCCAGGAGCTCGAGGGCTGGGGGGTCATCCGGGGCACGCTCGACCCGCCCGCGACGAGCGATCGACCGATTCTGGTCGCCGCGTTCCAGACCGACGAGAGTCAGCCTTGGGCCGTCGATCATGTCCATGCCTACGACTACCTGAGTGGACCGCGCGAGTTCGCGCTGGTCGTTCCCGAGGGCGAGTACTTCCTGTGGGCGAGTGAGGATCCGGATCGCAACGGTGAGATGCGCCCTGGCGAACGCTACGCCCTGCACCCGGAGCCCGTTTCCGTGGGCCCCGAGCTACCCGAACCCCACGTGGCCCTGGAGCTCGACCACGTATTCACGGGTCACGAGCCGGAGTTCGAGAACCGCATCGTCGAGGAGCAGCTGATCGCGGCCGGTGAAGTCGCGAGCCTCGACGACCCGCGCTTCCAGCCAGAGAACGCGCGGACTCATTTCTGGCATCCGCTCGAAGCGCTCGAGCATGGCGCCGTCGGCGTCTTCTACCTCGAAGAGTACGACCCGCAGCGCACGCCGGTGCTCTTCGTGCACGGGATTCTGGGAACCGCGAGCGACTTCGCATGGCTCACCGAGCATCTGAGCCCCGAGCGCCATCAGTTCTGGGTGGCGCAGTATCCGAGTGCGCTGCCTCTCGACATCACCGCGGAGACGTTCGCGTTCCTCGTCTCGGAGCTGCACGCGTTCCACCGCTACGAGCAGCTCTGTGTCGTGGCCCACTCGATGGGCGGGCTCGTCGCGCGGCGGATGATGGATCACATCGGTACCGGCGTACCCGTGACAGGTCTGGCGACGATCGCGTCTCCGCTCGAGGGGGTGGGCACCGCGCGCGTCGGCGCGCGCTGGGCGCCCGTCGCCGCGCCGTCGTGGGTGGATGTCGCTCCGGGCAGTGCCTTCCTCGAGAGCCTCTACGACACGCCGCTCGACCCCACGACCCACTACCGGATGCTGTTCACCTATCTGCCCGGAAGGAGTGGGGACGGCGTCGTCCAGACCGCGAGCCAGCTCCGCGAAGAAGCACAGCGCGAAGCCGGGCGCATCCGCGGGATTCGCGACACCCACACCGGGGTGCTCGCCAACGAAGCGACCCTCGAGAGTCTCACCGACTTCCTGGAACGCTGCGGTCGCTGACACCTCGCGCGCCAAACGGCCATAGGGATCTCAGGCCCGCAAGGTTCGTTGCGGACATGATCTCCCCAGCGAATCTCCAGCGCCGTGCGCAGAGCTCCACATCTACGGTTGCGCCTCCTGTTTCGTGCCGATCGTGCGCCGGGACGTTCCTGTCGCCGGCACGAACGCGACCGCGAAGAGGAGATGTCTGTGACACACGCGCGCTTCCTTGGAGCTTCGATGGTTCTCCTGGCGTGGAGCCTGGCACTGCCGGCACTCGCCGTTCCCCTCACGGGTTCCGGAACCCACTTATCCCTTGCAGGTCTGGTCGATGGCGACGGGCCTGCGGTCCAGACCTGGTCGGTCGTGGACAACGGCGGGAGCTCGCTCACCGCCTCGTTCTCGTCGCCCGCGCAGACGCCCTGGATCGGGTCGGCGAGCGGCACGGGCGCGATCCCCGGCGGTGGCTTCTCGGGAGACTCGAGCTGGGACTTCACCACGCTGACGAATGGTTCGCTGCCATCGGGCACGGCTTTGCGCCTGGGCGACCTCGACGGCGGCAGTGGTCCGGAAATCCTGACCCTCATCGCCTACGACGCCGCGGATCAAGTGATCACCACGCCGTGGTTGGAAGAACCGATCGCTTTCGACTCCAACGGCGTTCCTTTCAGTGCCACCTCGACGCCGGGCTGGAACTGGACGGGAACGAGCTACATCTTCGACGGGAACACGGTCACGGGCTCGAATCCGTCGCTCGGGATCACGTTGCTGACCAATGTCGACATCTTCTCCCTCGACGCCATCAAGCCGAACATCGGCCACGGCTTTGTGCTGGAGGCGCCGCTGACCTGTCAGGTCGACACGGGCGTCGCGTCCGACGGCAGCGTCTTCCCGATCGGTACCCAGGAGGACGAGTGGGTGGTCACCGTCGACCCGGGTGGAGGCGTGGTGCCCCGGGGTGCAGACGTGATCGCGACGAGTGCCTCGTGGAACGTCATTCCGGGCACCGCGTTCATCGCGGCCAACCAGCAGACGAACTCCACGACCGAGTTCGAGATCTGCTTCGACTTTCAGAGCGTCGATGCGCCGTCGCTCAGCCTCGAAGCGCTCGTCGACAACAACGCGGACTTCAGCCTGAACGGGAACCCGATCGGATCCATCACGGGCGGAACCGCCGCCAACTTCAACCTGCCGGCGATTCCCATCTCCACCACGAACGCCGCGTTCTTCACGGCGGGTGAGAACTGCCTCGAGGTGGACGTCCACAACAACGGGAGCATCACGGGGTTGAACATCCAGGGGACCGTGACGAACGGAGCCGGCTGTCAGGTGCTGCCGGCACCGGCGCCACCGCCGCTGACGACCGTACCGTCGGCGACGCAGCACGGGCGTATGGCGCTGCTCGGCCTGCTCGTGCTGGGAGGTGCTTGGACCCTGCTGCGGCGAGGAGCCCGCACAGACCCCTAGATCGCTTCGATCCCGACCCCGGTACCGCTGTGTCGCGCGCCGCCAGGTGGCCCGGCACCGGTACCGGGGTCCTTCCCGGAGCCTCGTCTCTCGGCTCCAGGCGGGGCTACCGCGTCGATGCGCCGCGCGCGCTAGGGTCGACGCCGCGCTGCCGCGAGACCGATCACGCCCGCCAGCAGCAGCGACGCGGTCGCCGGCTCCGGCACCACCGTCCACACCAGGTCGCTGATGCCCATCAGCTGGCCGCTCGGGTTGGCCGGGGCGTCGTCGGTGGTGAAGTAGCGGATCGTCACCGAAGACACGTTGGTGGTACCGAAGTCGAAGTCGATGTTGCTGTCGGTGCTGCCGTTGAAGGTGGCTTCGCCGTCGGCGATGTGGGCGACGCCCTCGAACTCGCCCAGCCCTTCGTCGCCCACCTGCACATTGGGGCCCAACGAATAGAAGGCCGGGTTGCTCAGCACGTTCGGGCCGTCGTTGTAGGTGACGATCACGGCGTCGATGAAGTCGCGGGTGCCGAGCTGGCTGCGCTGGTCGATGTCGAGGAGCGAGAAGGTGAGACCGCCCACCGGCGTCGAGAATCCGAGCCGGATCTCGAGGTAGTCGGCGGGATCGTCGGCCGTGTTGTCGAAGCCGAGGAAGCCGTAGCCCGCGTGGTTGCCGGTCGTGGCGTGCTCGGCCTTGAAGTAGAGCGGGTTCGTACTGAAGGGGCTCTGGTCGGGGCCCGGGCCGCCGTTGTCCTGGTCCGATACGACGGCGGTCGTGATGTCGACCTGCACGTCGCCGGTGGTGGCGGCGTCGACGGTCGCGCCCGAGATGTCCGCTTCGTCAGCGAAAGCGTTCTCCCAGACGAGAGTGCCCGCGGAAGCAGGAATGCACAGCAGCAACACCGCAAAGGCGGTGACAACGTTTCGCAGCATGGGGGGTGTCCAACGAGCGCAGGAGTGCGCACCCCTTCCATCGGGGTGCTACGCGGAACACCTGAGTTGAAAATCCCACATTCCGCGTACAGGGCGCGGTGCTGCCTGCGCGTTGCGCGTGCTTTGCCGCAGGTTTGCGCGCGGCCTGCGGTTCGCCTGCGCACGCCCGAGGGCGAAGAGTCCGGCGCTACGCGTCGGCGCCCTCGTCGAGCGAAACGCTCGCCTCGCCCGAGCGGATCGTCAGGAAGTCCATGCCGGCGTCACCGCAGGTGAAGCCGTAACGGGTATGGGCGTGGATCACGATGCTGTCGCCCGGGCCGAGCGTCATCTCCCCGTCGTCGAACACGCATCCGCCGGTCAGGCACACGAGCAGCTCGTCGTGGTCGTGATGGTGCGCCGGCACCCGAAAGCCCGGGCTCATCAGCGAGCGGTTCATGAAGAAGCCGCCCTCGCCGCGCACGATGCGCTTGCGTCGCGTGCCCTTCGAGCGACGCGCCTTCGCGACGAGCTCCTTCGGCGGGCGCTTGTCGGGCGGCACCGATGCGAGCGGGTCGTCCCAGTCGAGGGCATCCCAACGGAACACGGCGGGCGGGTTCGGCACGTCTACTTCCCCTGAGCCGCGAGGGCGCGCTCGGCTGCTTCCGCGAGCCGGGCGACCTCGTCGAGGGCGGTGTCGATCGCTCGCGTGTCGAGTTCCGACGCGATTGCAGCGCCACCCGAGTAGGTGAGCATCGGCCCGAGCCGGTGTCGCAGCTGCCCCAACGTCCACGGCAGCATCTCGCCGAGGGCCGCGGGGTCGAAGTCGACGATCGTCTGCCGTTCGCCCGAGGGTTCGATGTAGTGGTAGTGCGGACCCTCGCGGAAGCAGTCGAAGCGCAGGTACTCGTGGCCGTCCCCCGCGCCCAGGACGTGGATGGACACCCCGTGGTCGTCGACGTCGTCCGTCTTCAGGTTCGCCTGGATCTCGTCCATCGCCTCGCCCTCGTAGTTCGCGGCGAGCTCGGCGTCGTCGAGCAGGCGCCACTCGACGCCGAAGCGCAGAGTTCCCGCGTCGACGTAGGTGGTGTGCTGGGGGTCCGGCGGAATCGGCGGGACGCTGTAGACCGTACCGGGCATGCGTGCCTCCTGGTCTCGGGGTGAGGGTCAGTCGCGTGCGAGCGCGGGAAAGACGCGGCGCGCGTTGCCGCCGAGCAGGGCTTCGCGGGTCGCCGCGTCGAGCTCGAGCGCGTCGAGGCGGCCGAGCGCCTGGCGGTGGCCGACGACGGGAAAGCTCGTGCCGAAGAGCGTCTTCGTGCGTCCCGGCCCGCGCAGGAAGTCGACGACGGCCGGCGGCCAGTGGTGCGGCGGGTAGGCGGCGGTGCCGAGGAAGACGTTGCGGTGCTTGAGGGCCATCGCGATCGCCTCGTCGACCCAGGGCCAGCCCGTGTGGGACAGCACGAAGGGCGTGTCCTCGAAGAAGAGCGCCGGCCGGTCGATGCCGATCGGGCGGCCGCACTCGCTCGCCATGCGTCCACCCGACGTGCCCGCCTGCACGACGACCGCGAGGTCGTGTTCCGCCGCCAGCGCATAGAACGGGTAGAGGTCGCGATGATCGAAGCGCCGATCGAAGCTGTGGGTGTGGAGGTGCAGGCCGACGATCGGCAGGCCCTCGACGAGGGTACGGGTGGCGGCGAGACCGCGGACCCCTTCCGTCGGGTCGAGGCTCGCGAGCCCGACGAAACGCCCCGGGTGGGCCGACGCCCACTTCCCCAGCTCGGCGGGCGACGTGGCGTAGCGCTCGTAGGCGAAAGGTTCGGCGCGCTCGGGCACCTCGGCGCACGGCAACACGAGGGTGTCGATGCCGAGCGCGTCCATGCGCTCCACCATCACCTCGAGCGTGGCGAAGCGGTCGTCGTCGTCGCTGCGGACCTTGAGCGGGATTCCCTGGGCGGCGATCGCGTCGTCCCAGAGTGGGCTCCGGTCGGGGGCGAACGCATTGCACCAGTAATCGATCGCGCCCACGTTCAGCCCTCTCGCTCGTCGCGGAAGCGCTTCGGCTTCGGCGAGGTGTGGATCTCGGTCCAGGCGTCGAGGGATCCCGGCGGCCAGACCTCGGCGCGGATCCTCACGCCGAAACGCTCCTTGAGACGCTCCTCGGCGCGCTGCGCCAGATCGGCATGTTCCGGCGCGCCGGCGCGGCTCGTCAAGTGCACGATCATCTCGTCGCGGGTGCCTTCGCGGACGGCGCGCACGAAGTAGTCGTGCTCGAGCTGGGGATCGTCGAGGGCGATCTCCCCGATCGCCTCGGGCCAGACGTTCACGCCGCGCAGCTTCACCATGTTGTCGGCGCGCCCGGCGAAGGGCGCCATGCGCCGCAGCCAACTGCCACAGGCGCACTGCTCGCGCGGGTAGAGGGTCGAGAGGTCTTGGATGTTGTACCGGAACTGAGGGCTGCCGGTCTTGTAGGTCTCGGTGATGCAGAGGCAGCCGGGGGTGCCGTCGGGGACGGGCTCTCCCGTCTCGCGATCCACCACTTCGACGATGAACGCATCCTCGAAGATGTGGAGGCCCTGTCGCTCGGGGCACTCGACGGAGACCCACTGCACTTCGTGGAAGCCGTAGGACTGGTAGTTGGGGACGCCGAAGGTCTCTTCGAGCACGGCGCGGTCGCCGATGTTGGGCAGCGCCTTGAGGGCGAGATCCTTCTTCGGGTCGAGCCCCATCTCGCGGGCCACTTCGGCCAGGTGCACCAGGTAGTCGCCCGTCGTGAGGATCGCGCTCGCCTGGTACTGATGCGCGAGCTCGACCTGACGGCGACTGCTGGTGACCGTGCCCGTGCCCGTCGTCAGCACCACGCACTGGAGCCACTTCTGGAGCGCTTCGTCGAAGGCGAAGGCCCCGTTGTGGGTCGAGTAGGCCCAGGCGTTCACCACCACGTCGCCGGGCCGGACGCCCTGGAGGTAGAGCGCGCGCGCCATCAGGATGGCGCCGGCTTCGCGGTCCCACTGGGTATAGAGGGTGGGGCGCGGTGCGCCGGTGGTGGCTCCCGACATGAAGAGGCGCAGGGGCTGTTCGCCCGCGTCGCCGAGGCCGACCCCCTGGTAATCGCCGAGCGGCGGGTGGGCCTCGACGCTGGCCCGGATGTCGTCGACGTCGTAGCTGGGCACCTGGCGCAGGTCGTCGAGGGAGCCGAGAGCATCCGGGTGGAAGCCGGCGGCGTCCCAGCGCTTGCGGAAGAAGGGCACCTCGTAGGCACGCCGGGCGCGATCCTGCACGGCGGCGAGCTGGCGCGCTTCGATGGCCTCCGGGTCGAGTCGCCAGTCGCCCTCGAAGTACTCCGGCGGCGGCTGGTGGCGTTGCACCAGGCGGTCGAAGTCGACGCTCTCGTACCAGCGCGGGGCCACGCTTAGCCCGTGGCCTCCTCGAACTTCGTCGGCAGCTGCGATTCGGGGAAGCGGTAGAAGTCGAGGGCGTTGTCCCAGAGGACCTTGCGCTTGCTCTCGTCGCTGAGCCTCTCCTGGGAGAGGAAGGTCTCGACCGCGTGCGGGTACTTCGAGTCGGGGTGGGGGTAGTCGGTCTCGAAGAGGATGCGCTCGTCGCCCATCTCTTCGATCACGTGGTGCACCAGGTGCTCGTCGCACTCGGTGGTCACCCAGCAGTTCTTCTGGAAGTACTCGGCTGGCTCCTTCGTGCACTCGGGCGTCTCGAGCCAGCCCGCGAGCTCCACGTGCTCCTCGATCCGGTGCAGCCAGGACGGCAGCCAGGCCGAGCCGGCTTCCATGTAGGCCACGCGCAGGCGCGGGAAGCGCTCGTACACGCCGTTCACGATCATCGCGAGCATGGCCATCTGCGCTTCCATCTGGTGCACGCAGCTGTGCCACTCGACGAAGCTCGAGAAGCGGTCGTTCCCCGCCGAGGTGCCCGCCAGGCCCATGAACTCGTGGGTGGCGAAGGAGACGTCGAGGTCCTGCAGGATCTCCCAGAGCGGGTCGTAGTAGCGATCGCCGAGGGTGCGCTGATTGAACGGGTTGGGGCGGGCCCAGAAGCAGCGCACGCCCAGCTTTTCGTAGGCGTAGCGCACCTCTTCGACGGCGCGGGTGATGTCGTTCAGCGGGACGGGGGCTGCCGTGAGCACGCGCCCGCCCGAGGTCTCGCGCATCTCCTCGCCCCACCGGTTGTAGGCGCGCGCCATCCCCGCCTGGAGGTCGGGGTCGATGCCGTCGACCCACATGTCGTAGCCGGGGCCGTAGAGCACCATCAGGTCGACACCTTCGACCTTCATGCTCTGGGCCACGCTCGCTCCGTCGAAGCCCTTGTGCACGACGTCGCCGTACTTCGCGACCATCGCTTCGGTCGTCCAGCGCACGGCCTCCTGCTGGTTGCCGTAGAGCGTCTTGTGACTCTGGGTGTAGCGCCCGTCGACGGTGGCGGGGCGGAAGCGGTCCATGCCCTCGAAGGGCTGCTTCCACGACACCCGGTGCTGGTAGCGCTGGTCGAGGAAGCGCTCCCAGAGGTCCTTGGGCTCGACGACATGGGCGTCGGCATCGAAGACTTTGAATCCGTTTCGCATGGGGGTTCTCCTGGTGCGGCTAGTCGCGCGTGTCTTCGATCGGGTTCAGTTGCGGGTATCTTCGATCGGGCCTAATTGCGTGTATCTTCGATCCACGAGGGAAGCTCGATCGGAGGATTGGGGAGGCGTTTCGCGTTCTTCGCTTCGAGGAGACGCTCGAAACCCTCGGTGTCGGAAGGCCATGAGCGCGGGTCGCCCATCATCACCTCGAAGAGCGTCACGCCGTTCGGACCCGCAACGAACGGGCCGAAAGACGCGCCCTGTTCGAGGGTGATGTGCATGCCGGCCGTGCAGTGGACGTCGCCACAGTGCATGTCGCCTTCGATCACGAACACGACGTGGTCCGAGTTGTGGCCGTGCTTGTGGATCATCATGCCTGGATCCCACTTCGCGTAGAGCGACAAGAACGCGGGCGTGAAGTCGAGCCACTTCTCGAGGACGACCGCGCGCCGGCCCTCGACCTCGATGGCCCGGACCTCCTGCCACTTCTCGTCGTCGGCGTGACGAAACCGGACTTCGGGCTCTTTCCGTTCCTGCGTCATTTCGGGCGCTCTCCATCCAGCGTCACGCGGTGCATGACGCGGCGTGTGTCGTAGTCGGGCACCGCGTAGTGCTGGACGACGCGGTTGTCCCAGAAGGCGATCGAGTCGGTGTCCCACTGGAAGCGGCACTGGAACGCCGGGTCGCGTACGTGATCGAGCAGCATCGGCAGGAGCGCTGCGTTCTCGCGCTCGGAGAGACCCGCGATGTGGGTGGTCGAATTGCCGTTCACGAAGAGCGCCTTGCGTCCGGTGATCGGGTGGGTGCACGCCACGGGGTGCGTGACGGGCGGCCACTGGGCCTGCAGCTCGGCGAGCTTGGCGTTGCTGTGACCGGCGGCAATCGCCTTCTGCAGCGGCTTCGTGATGTCGTGGACGGCCTCGAGCCCGTCGATCCAAGCGCGAATCGAAGGCGAGAGCGCGTCGTAGGCGGCCTGCATGTTGGCGAAGCAGGTATCGCCGCCCACCTCGGGCAGCTGCACGGCCTTCAGGATCGAACCCATCGGTGGCTCGGGCATGAAGGTGTTGTCGCTGTGCCAATTGTCGGCGCCCTCGCCCTTCGGCGACACCTGGTCGAGCACGACCAGCTCCGGATCGTCGCCGTACTTCGGCGAGAACGCCGGGATCTGGATCTTCCCGAGCTGTCGTGCAAGCGCGAGCTGCTCGGACGGAGTGAGCGGCTGGTTGCGGAAGAAGAGCACGCCGTAGTGCGCGACACCTTCCTGCAGCGCCTTGCGATCGTCAGCGCCGAGCGGCTTGCGGAGGTCGACGCCGCGCACTTCGGCGCCGACCACGGCGGTCACGCGGGTGAAATCACAAGCCATCTACGCGGCGCCCGCACGGAAGGGCTGAAGCACCTGGCCGGGGAGCGCGCTGGTGAGCTTGCCCTCCAACACGATCGGTTCGCCGCCCACGATCGTCGCGACGAAGCCGCGCGGCCGCGCGCTGAAGCGCTCTTCCCCCGACGGGAAGTCGGCGACGCGGCGCTTCGTGCCGGGGCCGACCTGGCTCGGGTCGAAGATCATGAGGTCGGCGGCATAGCCCGGCGCGACGAGGCCGCGATCCGTGAACCCGGCGAGTGCGGCCGGGACCTGTGTGAGCTGGCGAATGCCCTCTTCGAGGGTCCACTCGGCTTCGTCGAGGACCCAGTGGCGAAGGAAGTAGGTCGACCAGTCGCTGCCGTCGTCGCGATCGAGGTGCGCGCCGCCGTCGGAGACGCCCATCAGCATCGAGGGGTGCTTCATGCTCTCGCGCACGGCGTCCGACCACTCGGGCGTGCGGTTCTCCCAACGGAAGCGGATGCGAAGCTCTTCGGCGAGGGCCAGGTCGAGCATGGCGTCGGCCGGCGCCACGCCGCGCTCGGCCGCAATGTCGGCGATGCTGCGGCGCAGCAGCGGCTCGTGATCGGGCAGGCTGACTTCGTCGACGAAGGTGACGTCCCAATGCGGCGGCGGCAGGGTCGAGCCGGCCTGGGGGTCGCGGTTGGGGTGCTCGACGGCGTGGCGCAACACGTCACGCGCGGCCGGGTCGGCCAGGCGCGCCAGCTTCTCGTCGCGCGAGAGCTTCATGAAGTCGGCCCAGGGGAAGACGCCCGCGTAGAGCGGACAGCCCTCGTCGAGATCGATCGGTCGATCGAAGGGGTGGTTGCGGAGCAGGGAGAAGATCGCGGCGCCGGCATCGCCCGCACGGTCGAGGAAGGCCTTTGCGTTGTCCCAGCCCGCGGTTGGCGCGTCGACCTTGTCGCGACCGCCCACGCCCTGGATCACCACGGGCAGCCGGCTCCGCGTGCCGATCTCGATCAGCAGGTCTTCGTCGCGGGTGTCGAGGCCGCCGATCACGCTCTCGGGGAGGTAGGCGATGCTGCCGGCTCCGGCTTCGCCCGCCGCCTGGGCGAGTGCGAGCAGCTCCGCCTTTGCGGCGAAGCGACTTGCGATCGGCCGATCGTCGCCGTCGACCTGGGTGGGCACATCCGACGACGAGAAGCCGGCCGCGCCCGCAGACACCGCTTCGCGCACCAACGCGCACATGCGCTCGACCTCGTCGGGGGTGGCCTCGCGTTCGGACCCGTCGGCGCCCATCACATGGCGGCGCAGGGTCGAGTGGCCGACGTAGCAGGCGAGGTTCACGCCGAGCTTGCCGCGCCGCGCAGCGAGGTAATCGGGGAAGCTCTCGAAGTCCCAGACCACGCCGTCGAGGGCCGCGGGGGCCATGCCTTCGACCTTCGCGAACATCGCCTTCAAGTAGTCGCGGCCGGCAGGCACCACCGGTGCGATCGAGAACCCGCAGTTGCCCGCCAGGACGGTGGTGACGCCGTGGTAGCAGGACGACGTCGCGTACGGATCGAAGGTCAGCTGCGGGTCGTAGTGGGTGTGGAGGTCGACGATCCCCGGCGCCACGATGCAACCGCCGGCGTCGATCACGCGAGCGTCGCCTGCGGCCCGGCCGAGGTGTCCGACGGCCGCGATCTTCCCGCCGCGCACCCCGACATCCGCGCGTCGTCGCGCCAGTCCGGTCCCGTCGACGACGACACCACCGCGGATCACCAGGTCGAAGCTCATTCGGCGCTTCCCCCGTCCCCGAGGTAGTCCTCGAAGCGATCGAGCAGCGCGCGCAGCAGGGTGTCGAGATCGCGCTTCTCTCGCCGCGGCAGGGAGCCGAGCAGGTCGTTGCTCGCGGCGAGGAAGGCGTTGAACACCGACTCCTGCACACGCAGGCCGGCCGGCGTCAGCGACACGAGCAGCCCGCGCCCGTCGTCGGGGTCGGGCACCCGCCCGACCAGCCCGCGTTCCTCGAGCCGCTTCAGCATCTTCGTGAGCCCCCCGGACGAGTGCTGGAGGCGGCTCACCAGCAGACTGGGCGACGCCCGGTAGGGCTTCCCCGCCCGCCGCAGCATGGCGAGCACCGAATAGTCCGACGCGCTCAGCTCGAAGGGCTCGAGCACGGCCCGCTGGAAGCGCTCGAGCAGCACCGCGAGTCGGGCCAGGCGCACGAGCGGCGGCATCGCCGAGCTGTCGAGTTCCGGGTATTCTCGCCGCCAGGCCCGCGCGATCTCGTCGATCCAGTCCACGCGACCAGCCTAGGCTGAATTTTATCTTTCGCGCAAGATAAATCGGCGTTGCAAGCAGGCCCCGGACCCGCGGTCCGGGGGCTGGTTAGGGCAGGCCCGCCGCGCGTAGCGCCTGGACCATCTGGGTTATCGCCTCGGGCGAAACGACATCGGGCTCGCCCGCGGTCCTCGTTCGCGTCTAGTACCGGCCCCGACGTTGGCGCGCAACGCAGCCGTCGCGGCTGACGCGACAGTTGCGGCGGATCGTGTCGCCGGGGCCCTGCCAGTCGGCCAGCCAGCAGGCCTGGCGCCAGCGTCGAGCGTCTTCGGAGATGGCCGCGCAGAACTGGTCGACCGAGCAGCCGTCGGCATCGACGACCGTGCCCGCGGGCGTCGCCACACAGCGGTCGAGCCGGTCGAGCACACCGTCGCCATCCGTGTCGCGCTCGAGCTCGTCGCGGCAGAGCGCGAGCTCGGTCAGCACGATGGCGAGGTCGGCTTCGCACGCAGCGGCGCGGTTGTTCGCATCTTCGGGGAAGCGGTCGCAGACGTCGCCGAGCCCGTCGGCGTCGAAGTCCTGTTGATCCGGGTCGAAGTCCTCGGGGCAGAGGTCCAGTGCGTCGGCGAAGTCGTCGCCGTCGATGTCTTCGAAGTCGTTGCAGGCATCGCCGACGCCGTTGCCGTCGAGATCGGCTTGATCGACGTTCACGACGTCGTCGCAGTTGTCGAGTCCGTCGGGAATGCCATCGCTGTCGGTATCGGGTTGGAAGAAGCCTTCGGGGATCAGCGCGATCTGGCGGGGTAGCTCTTCGCTCGCGGGCGGCGGCGCGCGGAAGATCTCCTCGGCCGTGTCGGTCTCCGGGTCGTAGAGCACGAGGGTGCGGTCGGCCACACCTGGGGTGAACAGACAGTTTCTGCCGCCGTTGGCGATCACCAACCGACCATCCGGGCGGATGATGCTGCTCGTTGGGTTACCGGTGGTCGCGGCGTTGGGCGCGTTGGGGTCGCATCGGTAGATGAACTCCCCCGGCTGGAGAAAAACGATCGGACTTCGAAACGCGCCCGAGTAGACGAAGTCGTCGGTGATCGCGACCGAGAAGCGCGTCACGGTTCCACCGAACCGAAAGCCGATGAAGCTCGGCGGAGAGATCGGCCGCATTCGACCGAGCGGGCCCTGGAACGAGACGATCCATGCGCCGGTGGGTCGTTGGGCGAGGCCGAAGATCTCCGTGACGTTCGCTGGGTCGGCAGGGGCGGAGAAGAACGGAGCCCGCTCTCTGGTCGCCGTGTCGAGGGTCAGGATCTCGAGCTGGGTCTGGGTGGGGTCGATCGCGTTGTTCTGCGCGACATAGAGGAGCCCGTCCTGGCCGAACGTGATGGCGGCGACGCCATCGATGGCGGCCCCCGTTCCCACGCTCGCGGAAGCGATGGTGGTCTGGGCACCGGTCAGAGGATCGATGTGCACGACGGCGTCCGGGTGTGAGACATAGATCTCGCCGTCCGGGGCGACCGCGAGGTCGTTGGGCACGAAGGGCGGGCTCGCGTCCTGGGTCGACACGATCTCGAATGCTTCGCTGCGCGCGATGTCGTAGAGAACGACGCGATCGCCTTCGAGCACGACCGCATCGCCACCTCGCACTTCGACGGGTGCGCCGCTGGCCGCGAGCGCGAAGCCCGCCCACAAGAGAACCCAAGCGATCGACGTCATCGTGTGTCGCATGACCACCCTTCGAATCTCCCCTTCAGCCATTCGCCCCAGCGTAGGCTGAATCGACCGCCTACGGGAGTCCTCGCCAGGCTCGTGAGCCGGCGACGACGCGTGCGGTCGTCGCCGCGCAAGGTACGTTGCAGCTCGCGCTCCGCTCGATGGTGATGTGATGAAGGTCGTCTTCCTAGACATCGACGGCGTCCTGAACGCGACGGGTGTCCGGTATCCCGAACAGGAGCACCCGCTCGATCCGCTGCTCCTCGCGCTCGTGAACCGGATCGGCATGGCGACGGGCGCCGTGGGAGTGCTCACCACGACCTGGCGCATGTTGTACCCGTGGCCCGAGACGCGTGACATCCTCGTGCGTCACGGGCTCACGCTTCCGATCGTGAGCGAGACGCGAGACCTCTGGGCCGACGGAGAAGAGCCAGAACGGGCGCGCCGCCGAGAGATCGAAGCCTGGCTCGCGAATCACGACGCCGACCGCTATGTGATCCTCGACGACCTCCCGGTCTACGCCGACGATCACCCCTGCTTCGTCCGTACTGACGAATCCCTGCGCCTCACGGATGCGGATGCGGGGCGCGCCCGCATGATCCTGGGAGACGCCTAGCCGGCGGGCCCGTCCCTCGGACACGCCTCCAGGCCTGCGCGCATCTGGGCAAGCGGTTTGAGAGTCCCGCGCTGCAGCCGACTTGACCCTCGCTCGGGAACTGCGGTCTAATCGCGTCGGGAAGGGCCTCGAGGCTCTGCAGCATGCCCCATTGCTTCGCCCTTCCGGCCGGGCCGATATCGGCCTCACCCGTGCGCGTCTGCCCGCGCTTCCTCCTCCTACTCGCGCTGTTCGGACTCTCGGTCGGCTCCCCCGTGTTCGCGCAGCCGATCGTCGAGACGGGGGACCCCGGAGCAGACGGGATCGACGGCGGTCCGAATGCAGACGGAACGGACGGCAACCCGGGGGAGTCCGTTGCCTTGACGTTGACCCGCATTGGCCCGGGTTCGATCGATCTGGAGGTGGTCGGCGGGCGCGGCGGGAGCGGTGGCGACGGCGGCCCGCCGAATGGCAGCGGCGGCCGGGGCGGTCCAGGCGGTGATGCCTCCGCAACTGCGGAAGACTTCGGCGCGACGACCCGCGCGACCGGTGGACGCGGTGGCGCGGGAGGCGCGAACTCCGGCAACGGCACGGGTGGGAACGGAGGTCATGGCGGGAACGCCGCAGCTCGGTCGACGGTGCCGGCAGGCTTTTCACTGCCGAACGCGGCGAACAACAGCGCGTTCGCGCGAGGGGGCTTGGGAGGGAGCGCAAGCGGCCCGGGCGCCCGGGCAGGAAATGGGGGGACGGCGACCGCCTTTGCGGGGCCGGGGACGGTCTCGAGTTCCGGAACGGCGAACACCGAGGTGATCGGCGGAGGGGGAGGTAGTGGATTCGCTGGAGCCGATGCGGGCGATGGTGCAGACGCCACGCTCGGGAACGAATCCGTGTCGTTGTCATCGCTTGGCTTCAACCGTGTGAACCTCGTCGCGAGGGCCGGGAGCGGAGGCCTCTCGCAGGGGGGAGTCGCAGGTCGCGCGGGTGAGGCCGTCGCTGCGTTCGAAGCGGACGACATGAGCGGTACGGCGCTAGATCTCGGACTGGTGAGCGAGGGAGGCGCCGGCGGAAACGGAGTCCTCGGGGGTGTGGGAAGCGCCGGGGGAAGCGCGACTTCGCGCGCGCACGTTGTCTTCGATGGGGGGCTCAACACGGACACGGCGGCGACAGGGGGGGAAGGCGGGGAAAACCACGGTCAGTCCGGCAACCATGGCGGAGAAGCGGTCGCTCATGCAATCGGCATATCCACCGAGCCCGGTGCCGTCGTCGCAATGACGGCCAACGCTGTCGGTGGTGCCGGTGCGGCGGCCAATTCTCCAGGAACTCGCGGCGGCAACGGCGGTCGCGCGACCGGGGCTGCGGTCGCGATGGGATCTGGATCGACACGCGCGTTCGTCACCCTTCGCGGCGGTCGAGGCGGTGGGGGGTTCGGCGGGGCGGATGGCGGTGACGGCGCAGACGCGGTGCTAGACAACGCGGCCGTTGCATCGGGCGCGAGCATCCGCATCGACCAGGTTGCGAACGCTGGGAGGGCGGGTCTTTCCAACGCTGGTCGTTCGGGCCGCGCCGGGAAGGCCATTTCGCGTGTGGATACGGAGAATCCGAACGGCGACGCGATCATCACGTCGCGCGCCGTCGGGGGCGTTGGGGCCGAGGGCGTTCGGGGCGGAACTGCCGAGTCGACTGTCGTGGTCACCGCGGCCGGCGCCGTCGACGCGCGGTCGACGGCGGTGGGCGGGGCAACGCGGGCCCGGTTCAGCACCGGCTTCCGCGTCACTCCAGAGCCCGATCTCGGGCCGGTCGGCCCTCCAGACGAGGGTGCCGATCGCCATGCCACCGCGATGGTTCATGCGGTTGGTGCGGGCGAGAGCGAAGCGCGGGCCATCGCGAATCTGGAGGAGGTACCAACGCTGCGCACCGTGCAGGCGGTGGACGTCGGACAGACGGCGAGCGCCCGCGCCCGCGCTTCGGGCCACTCGGGTCTCGCTGAATCGACCGCGAGCGGACTCGGGGGTGAGGTGGATGAGCAGGGGTTCTTCGTCAATACCCTCGCTACGACTCCCGTGCTCGGTTCGGCCTCGAGCTGGGCGCGGGTCGGTGCAGAGGTCGACGACGTCCTCGCCAGTGACGCGGACGCCACCGCGTTCGCGACCGGCGCGCACCGCCGTGCGGGCGAGTGGGGACGCGTGGGGCTGCAGCTCCTCGATCGCGGCGGCGACGCCGACATCGCGCTGCGCTCCGAGGCGCGCTTCGCGAACGAGCTCGCCGTGCGCGACAGCCTCGACGGCCTGTTCCTGACCTTCCTCGATCACGAAGTCGAGGATCTCGACGTCGAGCAGGCGAGTTTCCGCATCGAGAGTGAGGGGCAGCTGCTGCTCGAGCGAGTGTTCGAGAACGTGGCCGCGGTCGTCGATTTCTTTTCGGAAGCGCTCGCCCTCGGCGACTTCGACGATGACCTCACCACGACGAAGGTCGACCTGCGCGTCCTCCTCGAACTCGAGGGCGGGAACGCGGGAGCCCGGATCGGGGCCATCTTCGCATTGGGGACCCGGATCGTGCCCGAGCCCGGAACCGGCTGGCTCGTCGTCTTCGGCCTGGTGGTGCTGAGCCGCCGCCGTCGGCGGGACGTTCGGGTCCACTGACGCCCCCGCGGGCAAACCCGTTCTCCGACGGAGCCGCGGGCATTGCCTGCCGGCATCCCGCGCGCGTAGGCTGGTGTTCCCGATCTCCGAAGCTGCACTGGAGGATCCCGATGCTTCTCTCGACGCTGCGACGTGCTGCCCTCGTGCTCTTGATGTCGACCCTGGCCTGGCCCGCGCTGGCGGCGACCACCCTCGACTTCGGTGGCGACCCGAACGCGCTCGGCCTGGCGCTGGGGCGGATCGCTTCCCCCGCGGCGGTGTCGCAGGACGGCATCGCGCTTTCGATCCGCGGCTTCGACGGCGCCATGGAAGAGGCGTTGAACCGCAACCGGGGCTTCGGTCTCGGTGTGGACGGCGCACCGAACGGCGGCAGCCTCGGTCGCGGCGAAGCGATCGAGTTCTCGTTCCTCGGCGACGTCCTGGCC
Organism: Myxococcota bacterium; assembly: GCA_039030075.1. Lineage (NCBI taxonomy): Bacteria > Pseudomonadati > Myxococcota > Myxococcota bacterium. The sequence goes on from JBCCEW010000005.1 coordinate 76,716, forward strand.
ATCGACGCGCTGGTGCTCGAGGGCGGCGGCACGGGTGCCCTCGACGTGCTGGTCGACGGTGTGCTGCGGAAGACGATCACCTGGTCGTCGAACGGCACGCGACTCGAAGACCTGGGCGGATTGCGCGGATCGGCCTTCCGCTTCGTGGGTCAGCGCGGGGGCGTGCGGATCGCGAAGCTCACCGTCGAGAAGCCGGTCCCCGAGCCGAGCGCGGCGCTCGTGTTCGTGGCGGGCCTGCTGGTGGCGAGCCGCCGGATGCGTCGCGGCCGACGCCGCTAGCGCGCGAGCAGGCGCCGTGACCTAGGGCGCCGCGACCGCGTGGGCGATCATCGTGGTGCCTTCGAAGACGGCCTCGTCGAGCAAGTTGCGCTCGTCGACCACGCCGGGCTCGGGTTCGGCGCCGTCGGCACGGTGATCTCGACGTTTCCTTGGGTGGCGGCGTCGCGGAAACGCGACCTACTGGGCGTAGAGGTCGAGACGCCCGTCCGTACATTGACGTCGTTCGCTGGTCGCTTTCCAGCACACGTCGAAAACATACGAGATCTGCTCGTTGCCCTGGGGAACGGTGAAGCCCCAGCTCTGGGAGAGCGTGATGGATTCGCCCGGTCCGATCCGGTGCGTATTACCCGAAAACGGAAACTGGCCTCGGATGTCGCCCTGGCCGGCGTAGGACACCGTTCCAGTGGAACTGAAGCCGATCCTCGCGATCTCGACTGGACGGGCACTCGTGTTCTTCAGTGTGACACCGAAGGAGCTGTGATCGTAGAGCGACCCGGACTCGATCTGGATCGGCAACCCCGGGTCGAAGGTCGGCCGCGCGGGAGCGAACTGGATCGTCACAGGATCCTGTGGACGATGGGGGTTCGCACGAATCGCCGCGATCTGACGCATGATGCCGGACGCCCCGTCGAGATCGCCGGTCTCCTCCGCGAGGGTCCGCACCAGCTCGAGCACCTCGATTCGGTACGGGTCGCGCTCCATCAGCTTCCGCGCCGTGGCAAGAGCCGCTTCCGGATCTCCCGCATTGCGCTGCGCGTGGGCCAGCTTCCACCAGCCCCGGGCGTGGAGTTTCTCGTAGGCGCTGACTGCCAGATCATGGAAGCCGATGTAGCTCGCACGATCTCCCAGCGTCTCCCGGAAGAATTGGCTGTTCGGTGCCAGCTCCAGGGCGCGCTCGTAGTGCGTGAGTGCCTCGAGCGGAAGCCAGCAGTTTCGATAGAGGAGCTCGCCCTGCTGGAAGGCGTCGAGTGCCCCGGGTCGTGCGTTGAGCGCGTCGATGGCCTGGGGTAGGCGGAGTTCCCCGAGCTGCCAGGCGCGGAGGTCGTGGTTGGCGCCTGCGCCGAAGCGGTGAAGCCCGAAGCGGTATGGATGGCTCGCGTTCTTGTGCCAGTAATCACCGTCTGCGTCGAAGAACAGGTTCTTCCAGGTCTCGGCGAGATCCACGCGCCAGAGACCGTCCCGTTTGGCGAGCAGGATGGGCACGAAACCGTGGGCGGGCCGCTTCGAGTCGAGTACCGCGTGGTCTCCCTGCACGGTCACCTCGAAGGGTTTCGACCCCTCGTACCGACGCAGCCTCTCGAATTGCTCGAACGGCGCGAAGGGAACCCCGTCCCGCATGCACTGGCTTCCTGGGGTGAACAGAGGAAGGGTCGGGTCCCCGATGCCATCCCGCAGCGTGCGGAGGAACGCCTCGGCACTCTCTCGTGGGTCTTCCGAGGGCGCGTATCGCGCTCGCTTTGCAGCAGGCACGACCGCCTTCCAGTCACGATCGAGCAACGCAGCCGCATCGAAGAAGTCGGCCTGGGCGCCGGCACCGCCCGAGAGGTAGCGAGCCTTCTCCTTGTACTCTTGTCGCTCGCGCAGCGTGGCGTCGAGTTCCAGATTCCCGGCGTGCGCTTGCAGGTAGGCGTAGTCCTTCAAGAAGTGAAGGACGTCCATGACCGCCATGCCGACGGCCCGGTACGCGGCATAGGGCGCGAGCTGGTTGCGAGCCAGACGTCCCACGATGAGGTCCGGGAAGACGTGCTCGAGCTCGTAGGAGACTTCGATCCGTGCTTCGTGGCGCGCCGGGTTGACGAGGATCAGCAGTCCTCCCGAGGGCGCATCGGCGCCGATGCGCCGCGCCGAGAAGAGCTCCTCGGCCAGCGGTGCGATCTCATGATCGGGCGCGCGCAGAGACAAGACGTGAACCGAGATGCCGAGATCGTCCCGCCACGACTGGGTCTGCCATTCGAGGGTATGGCCGAATCCGCCGAAGACGCCAGCCAGGTCCTCGACGGCGCCCGGGGCGGCCTCGATGGACGCGTCGGACGGACCGTGGACCTCGGGCGAGGTGGGCGCCGGCGCTGCATTCTCGACGGCCGCCGGCACCTCGACACTGGCCACGGGCACCGGGGGCAGAGGGTCTTCTTGGATGCCGACCCAGGCGACGAACGCGACGGTGATCGAGAGAAGCGTCAGCAGCAGCGCGCGCATCCCGGCCCTCCTACGGGTTCTGGGTTCCCGACAAACGCGCCAGGCCCGGTAGCTCGGCGGGGTCTTGCGGAAGGGGCGGTTCTGCCAAGAGTGTTCGCGCTCGGTTCACGTACCACTCCTCGCGCGGGATCGATTGTGCCGACTCGATGTACGCCGCGAGGATTTCCGCGCCTCTGGGGTCGCCGAGCGCTTGCAGGGCGCGACCGAGGTGGAACCAGGCGTTGGGCCAGTTCGGGTTGAGGGTGATCCACTTCTCGATGTAGGGAATCGCTTCCTCGTACCGGCCGAGCGTTCCCAGGGTGCTGGCGACCCCGGCCACTGCGGTGAGGTTCTCCGGCTCGAACCCGAGACTGTGGTGCCAGTCTTCGAGGGCACCTTCGTAGTTCTTCGTCCAGTCTCGGACCATGCCTCGGTTGTTCCGGATCCAAACGTTGTCGGGGAGCAGAGAGACCGATTGATCGAGTCGCTGCAGCGCTGCATCGGGTTGGTCCAACCGGAACAGGGTCAGGCCCTGCCAACTCATGGCCGTGGCGTCGTCGGGAACGTCGGAGAGCCAGAACTCGATCGCCTCGGCAGCGCCGCTCCAGTCGCGGGCCCAGTAGAGGCGAGACACCAGCGAGTTGTGCCAGCCGTGGTGATAGCCGTATCCAACGGCCCGACGGAAGTTCGCGACGGCTTCGGCGCGCCGACCCGCGCGTTCATCGACCTCCGCCTGGGCGGCGCTGGCGTAACCAAGCAGATAGATCAAACGCGGGGCGCGGCGCGCCTCGGCTTGCGCGTCGCGCGCGATCGCGTGCAGGCGCTCCGCGTCCTCTCCTTCGCGCGGCCAGAGTGCCTGGAGAGCGCGCCTGCGGGTGCCGTAGTTGGCGGGATCGCGGCCGAGCACTCGATTCAGCATGGCGACGACCGCATCTCGATCCCCTAGCGCGCCGAGCGCTTCGATCGCGTGCCCATAGGCGAGGTAGGAGCGATATTCGAGCTGGACGGCGGCTTCGACGTCACGCGAGGCGAGCACCAGGGCTTCGCGCGCGGTGACCTCCCCGCCGCCCGGCGCCGCGATCCGGTTCCGCACCTCGTTGCGCCAGTAGGCCGCGCGCACGCTTCGAGCTGCCCACGATTTCGGCCGCTCCGCCACCCAGCGGTCGAGCGGTTCGACATCGTGGAGTCGTTCGATCCATTCGCTCAGGACCCAGAGGTGGGGCTCACAGGCGCGGTCCTCGAGGTAGGCCTCGAGGTAGCGCGCATGCTGGTCATCCAGGGCGTTGAACTGGCCGGCGCGAAGCTGCGCCTGGGTCGTTTCCATCTCGGGAGAGGGCATCCCGCACTGCTCGACCAGCGCCGGGGTCGTGGGCGCCCGCGGCGACGGGGGCGCCTGCGCAACCACGGCCTCTACGGCCTCGGTGGCGGGCGCGGATAGCGCCGGAGCGTTGGACGGTTCCGTCTCGGGTCCACATCCCCAGGCGACAACGCCCCAGAGCGCTACCCACGTCGTACTCCACAGCCTGCGCATACGTCCCCCCCTGCCTTCAGGAATCGACGCGCCGGTCGGGGTCCTTGAGGTAGGGGTGGAGGGCGCGCCGAGACGGGACAGTGACCGCGCACGGTGTTCCTGTCCCGCGGGGCGAAACGGAGGGCGTGGGCCGGGCCGACGCCGCTAGCGCGCGAGCAGGCGCCGTGACCTAGGGCGCCGCGACCGCGTGGGCGATCATCGTGGTGCCTTCGAAGACGGCCTTGTCGAGCACGTTGCGCTCGTCGACGAAGACGAAGTCGAAGGTCTCGTCGTTGTTGACGTCCTGGTGGAGCATCACCAGGTACATCACGCCGGGCTCGGGTTCGGGCGCCGTCTGCACGGTGATCTCGACGTTCTCGTGGGTGCCCGCGGCGAGGTAGGTGGCACCGACGTAGATCGCGCCCACGGGCTTGCCGTCCTTGAAGGGGTGGAGCACGAGCCAGCTGTTGTCGGCCACGACCACCTCGCGGAAGGTGAGCACCCGACCGTCGCGCGCGAGCCCGTCGGTCACGATCCGGTTGTGCTCACCGTCGCCCATCGAGAGCTTCGGCGCGGCGGGCTTCGCGTCTTCGGCCACCGCCGGAGCGCAGGCGAGGCAGGCGAAGAAGAGGATCGAGACGGCGAGGCGCAGGGTCATGACGAACTCCTAGGGCGTGGGCTTCGGGGGACGATGCGCTGCCGCCGCCGGCGATGTCAAGCGGGTTGCGCGCATGCTCCTCAGCGCGAAACCTCCCACGAGCGCAAGGGTCCCTCGGTTCTGCACGTGGATTCCTCTCGCCTCTTCGACCCGTCGGCGAGTGTACTCTGAGAGGCCACCGACACGGTGGAGACAAGCACCCATGGCCAACGAAGAGATCGAGATCCCCGACGCCCACAAGGACGTGCTCGCGCGCAACGTGTTCGGGGTGGTGACGACCTTGCGCGCAAAGGACGGCCTGCTCTCGAGCAACCCGGTCAGCTACGTCTTCGACGGAGACTGCGTGCGCATCTCCACCCTGAAGAACCGGGTGAAGTTCCGGAACCTCGAGGGCGACGACCGGGTCACCTTCTGCGTGATGGATGCGAAGGACCCGACGGTCTACGTCGAGCTACGTGGCCGCGCGTCGCTGGAGGACGACCCGGATCGCGCGTTCCTCCGGCGTCAGTTTCGCGCGGGTTCGGGAGGGCAGGAACCGCCGGAGGATCTCGACCCGGCCGGTTCCGAGCGCGCGATCATTCGCATCCACCCGGTGCAGTCGTCGAGCCCGTCGCTCTATGGGGGTCGCTTCGCGCGCTAGTGGCGTCGGCGCGCGATCGAGGCCCGTGAGAGCAGGGCACCGACGGCGAAGATCAGCGCTGCGCTCGGTTCCGGGATCGGAGGCGTTTCGAAGCGCAGGTCATCGATCGAGAACGACCCGTTCCCTGTGATCCGCGACACCTCCAGCACGTCGATGCCGCCCATCACGAACAGGCCTGCGAACCGCGAGGGGATCGTTCCGCCGGGCGCGACCGTGTCGGGGACCACGTGGATCGCGTCGACGAGCATGCCGTCGCGAAACGCCTCGAGGCGAATCGTGTCGACGGAGTTCTGCTGACCTCCGACCCACATCCCCACCAACTCGGGTGAAGAGAGGAACGAGATGGAGATCGGATTCTGGATGGGCTCACCCGACGCAAAGTTGGCGCCTTCCTGATTGCCCTGGATCGAGGTGAAGCCGAAGGCATCGCCGAAGAGCCCGCCGGCGAAGCGGACGCCCTCTGCCGCGTACTGGTCGGTGATCAACTCGTTCGGCGCGATGTCCTCGAAATCGATCACGGTCTCGTTCCCCGAGAACGCATCGAAGTCGATGCCCGAAGCCGTCGCCACGCTGGGCAAGACCAGCATCCAGCAGCACACCGCCGCCCAGAGTCGCTTCGAATCCGGCTTGCCCACGCTCACGTCGATCGCACCCCAGCTCATTCGTCGCTCCAGACTGCGCGTCCCGCCCCGCGTCGAGGCGCCAGGCTATCACCGGCTGGGGCGAAGCGGGCGTCCGTTGAGGGGGATTCGCCGCGACCATTGGATCTCGGTACCGCTTCAGGTGAGCTTGCTCGGATGCGTCTGACTCCCTCCAAGCTCGTCCGATCGAAGCACCGGCTTCGACCGAGGGGTTTCCGCATCGCTCGGCCCTGACAACGAGCGGCGTCACGCCCTACCATTCGCGCGGTCAGGGGGGCTCTGGGTGGGGTGGGGTTTCTTCAGGCGAGGTGCGCGCGCGGCCACGGCTTCGAAGTCGAACGCCGTTCTGTCGCCTGTGACCGTCCCGCGTTCGTCTGAGCGGCCGCGCCCCCCGGTTCCGCGTGCATTCGGCCTTCGCGCCGCGCTCCTGGTCGCGCTCGCGGTGTCGTGGTGCGCCGCGTTCGCCGCCAACGGCCAGCCCTACGAGATCACGCGGATGATCACGGACCACGAACGTCCGTACATCTACGCGTTGGCGCCGACCGGGGGAATCTTCAACCGGGCCGCGGTGTTGTTCATCAACACCGACACGGGAGAGATCGAGGACTCGGTCGACCTTTCGTACCCGGGCGGTACGGACATGGCGATCCACTACGACGCGGAATGGCTCATGATCGCTCAGCCCTCGGGCTGGATCTCGCGGGTTCGGCTCGGGCCGAATCCGGGGAGCGCAGGCGCACAGCGGGTCGACGATGTGTTCCGCGTCGACGCGGGGGAGCGCCGCACCTACTACGAGACGTCGCCGTCCTTCAGCTTCGCGCGCGCGTTCATCGCGAGAACCGACGCCAGGACCGTCATCCGGCAGTTGACCCAGGTCGAGGAGCGCGGGGATGCGGCGGTCGACCCCACCGGCCGCTTCTACTACCACAGCGACGAGAACGTCCCCGACGCCAAGGTGATCAAGCTGAACGTCGAGTCCGACCGCTCGACGCTCGTGGCCGAGAGCGCGGTACGCGGCCCAGGCGGGGAGAATCTCGTCCTCAGCGCCGACGGCAGCCGCCTGTTCTGGCACGGGGTCGTCTACGACGAGGATCTCAACGAGCTCCGGGAACTCGGCGAGGAGATCTACGCGACCAGCCTGCGCGGGAGCCTGGCCTTTGGCGCGCAGAACGTCTACGACACACGAACCGGCGAGGTCGCGTACACGCTGCCCGTCGAGACGACGGTCATGGCCGTCTCGAACGATCAGTCGACGCTCTACTACTTCGACCCCACCACCGGCAGCGTCGAGACGATCCCGATCGCCGACATCGCGGAAGTGCCGCCGGCAGGCCTCGACCCGCGCCCCGCTCCGGACTCGGGGGTCCTTCCCAGTCTGTCGGCGCTCCGCTGGGAAAGAAGCCCGCTCGCGACGAGGTACCGCGTCTACTTCGGCACGGACCCGGACGCACTGCCCTGGGTCGCGAACACCGAGGACACGGAGTGGAGCTTGCCCGCGCCGCTCGATCCCGGACGCACGTACTACTGGCGGATCGATATCGACAGCATCTCGGGCCACCTCACCGGCGACATCTGGTCCTTCGACACCAGCTGGGTCTCGATGGCGCCCGACGCGCTCGTGTTGACGTCGCCGACCACCATCGCGCCTCCACCGCAACAGGTGGCAGTCACGTCCCTCGATCCTCAGATTGGCTGGAACTTCGTGGGAGCGCCGGAGTGGGTCGACGTCACGCCGGTCGCGGGCGCCGTGCCGGGCGCCGTCACGATCACGTTCGACACCGTCGGGCTACCCGCCGGGGCATATCGCGATTTCGTCCGCTTCGCGGCCGGAGGGGTGGAGTTCGGCCTGCCGATCGAGCTCGAGCTCTTCGACCTCGAGCTCGTGAAGATGGTCGCGGATCCCGAGCGGCCCTACGTCTACGCGCTCCACCGCGGCAGCGGACACGGGGCTCCTGGGCGGCTGCTCTTCCTCCGCACCGACACGGGCGACGTCGAGAAGACCCTCGATGTGGGCACGAACCCCACCGATCTCGCGGTTCACACGGGAGAAGGGCGCCTCTACATCACCAACCAGGGCACGCCGCTGACCCGGGTGGTGGACCTCGCCACGCAAGCAGAACTCGAGCCGTTCTCCTTGGGGACCGACGTTGCCTCCGTCAGCGCGGGGCGTCCGGGCCGTCTCTACTTCGAGGGGGACCGCAGCAGCGTCACCGACATCCGAAGCGTCGATACCACGAATGGCGAGCTCGGCCCGTTGATCCAGCGGCACGTGCGCGTCGGCGACGCCGCCACGGGCCCGACCGGGGACTTCTACTACCACGCCGACGGCAGCGGCTCGAGTGCCGAGCTCACGAAGTACGACGTGCGCACCGACCGCGCGATGGAAGTCGCGAGCGCGCGCCAGCCCGTCGGATCGTCCAACCTCGTGATCAGCGCCGACGGCACGCGGCTCTTCTGGCAAGGGGCGATCTACGACGCCGATCTGAACGAGCTCGACTTCCTCGGGGAAGAGATCTACGCGGCGAGCCCGCGCGGCAATCTCGCCGTGACCGAAGAGCAGGTGCTCGATCTCCGCAGCGGGGAACCGGTCTTCGATCTCCCCGTTCCGACGACGGTGTCCGCCTTCGGCGGCGACCTCGCGAACCTCTACGTCTTCGATCCGGTCGCCCACGCGATCGACGCCATCCCGGTGGCCTCGATCGCTTCGGTTCCCGGGCCTGGGTTCAATCCGCACCCCGCCGGCGCGGGCCTCGAGGTCCTTCCGCTGCCGCAGCTTCGCTGGGCCACGCGCCCCGCGGCCGTGGCGTACCGCGTCTACTTCGGCAGCGACCCCGGCGCCCTCTCACTCGTCGGCGAGACCAGCGAGACGGCGATCGATCTGCCACCACCCCTGGTTCCGGGGCAGACCTACTACTGGCAGATCGAGGAGGTGCGCTACTCGGGGGTCGTGGCGAGTCCGGTCTGGAGCTTCGCGACGGCGCCGGTTCGGGTCGAACCCGACGCACTCCGGACCACGGCCATCCCGGGGCTGCCCGCGGTCGTCCGTCGCGTCGCCCTCTCGGCGCCGGATCCGCAAATCGGCTGGAGCGTGAGCGAGAACCTGAGCTGGCTCTCGGTCGCGCCTTCGAGCGGGGGCGTCCCCGAAACGCTCGAGCTCGTCTTCGATCCCAACGGCCTAGCCCTGGGCGAGTACGCGGGAACGTTGGATTTCTCCTCGGGGGGTGTCTCCTTCTCGATTCCGGTCTCGCTCTCCGTCGTCGAGTTGGAGATCACCCAGCTGCTCGCCGACCCGGATCGCCCCGTGGTGTATGGGCTCCAACGCGGTTCCGAAGCGCCGGAGAGTGCCTTGCTGCTCCTCCTCGATCCGACGACAGGCGAGGCGAGCGAGGTGCTCGCGATTGGGTCGAACGCGACGGACATGACCTTGCAGCGAGAAGAGGGACGCCTCTACGTCAGCAACTTCGGGAGCGACGCGACGCAGGTCGTGGACCTCGAGCTCCGCGAGGTGCTCGCGCCACTGCGCCTCGGACCGGGTGTCTTCCGGCTCAACGCCGGGCGACCGGGGCGCCTCTACTTCCACGATGACGGACCGTCGTCGACGGTCCAACCCTCGATCGCCGATACCCAGACGGGCAGCGTGGTGGGCAGCGTCGGCTTCTTTCCGCGCGGCGACGCCGAAGTCGACCCCAGCGGCAGCGACTACTACCACGCAGAGTTCACCCTGAGCCGGGCCGACCTGATCCGGTACGACATTCGGACCGATATCCCGCGCATCGCCGGCGCCCTGCGGCGCGACGGCGCCTTCGGGGCGCTCGTGCTCACCCGTGACGGCAGCCGCCTCTACTGGGGGAGTCGGGCCTACGACCGGGATCTCGAAGAGCAGGTCGAGTTCGGCGAGCCGATCTACTCGGCCAGCGGACGCGGTGAACTGGCCGTGGCCGACGTTCGGGTCTTCAACGGGCGCAGCGGCGCACCCCTCTTCGATCTGCCGGTACGAACGCAGATCCACGCCGTCCATGACGCGAGGGCGACGCTCCTCTACTTCGACGCCCAGCGGAAAACGATCGAGTCGATTCCGGTGGACGCGATCGCACCCGCGCCGGTCCCGAGCTCCACGCCTTCCCCACCGGACGGCAGCAGCCAGGCGCTCCCCCTGACCCGCCTTTCGTGGGCACCGCTGCCCACGGCGTTCTCGTACCGCGTGTTCTTCGGGACCGCGCCCGATGCCCTGACCCTGCTGGGCGAAGTCGAAGGCGACTCCATCGCGCTCCCCGACCCGCTCGAGCCCGGCCAGGTCTACTACTGGCGTGTCGACGCGGTGGGTTTCACCGAGACGACTCCGGGCCCGGTGTGGAGTCTGCGCGCGGCGCCCCTGGTGGTCACGCCCAACACGGTCGGGGTTCGTCTCCTCACGAACCTGCCGCCCCAGATGCGAACGCTCTCCCTGTCGTCCCCAGATCTGCAGCTCGGCTGGAGCGTTTCGGAGAACATCGACTGGCTCGAGGTCGATCGCAGCTCCGGCGCCGTGCCTTCCGAGCTCGTCCTGACCATCGACGTGGAGGGTCTCTCCGCCGGGAGCTACGCGGGCGAGCTCGTCTTTTCGGCGGATGGCTCCGACTTCGTCGTTCCGGTCGAGCTCGACCTGCGCCAGATGAACCTCACCCAGATGGCGACCGACTACCAGCGGCCCTTCGTGTACGCGCTGCATCGGGGAACGGGCGAGACCGACGACGCCTTCCTGTTGATCCTCGACGACACGACGGCCGAGGTGGAGACACTCATCCCGGTCGGCACGAACGCCACCGATATGACGGTGCACGAAGCCGAAGGCCGTCTCTACGTCGCGAATCACGGACAACTCGAGACGCGGGTGGTCGATCTCGAGAACCGGACGCTGCTCGCTCCACTCCCCCTCGGCACCGACGTCTACACGGTGAACGCCGGTCGGGCGGGGCGTCTCTACACCGAAGGACGGAGACACGGGACCACGCCCATCCGCGTCTTCGATACCAGCACGGGGATCGAAGTCGATCGCACCAGCAGCGTACGGATCGGCGACGCGGAGACCGACGCGACCGGCCGGTACTACTTCCACAGCGACGATTCGCTGTTCTCCTCGGCCCAGATCCGCAAGTACGACATCCAGCTCGACGAACCAAACCTGGTGGCGACGAGCCCGATCCGGACTCCCGGCTCGTCGAACCTGCGGGTGAGCCGGTCGGGCGATCGGATCTTCTGGGTGGGAAGCGTCTACGACGGCGAGCTCGTCGAGATTGGGGTACTCGGGAGCGAGGTCTACGCGACGACGCGCGCGGGTCGGCTCGCGTTCTCCGAGGATCAGCTCTACGACGTCGTTCGGGAAACCGCGCTGCTTCCTCTTCCCTTCTCGAGCGCGGTGTGGGCCGTTTCGCGCGACGGTGAACGGGCGCTGGGCTTCGACCCCGCGACTTCCCGGCCGCGCGTCTACGTCCTCGACGATGCGCGGCTGGACTCGGACGGCGACGCGCTGCCCATTCAACTCGACAACTGTCCCTACATCGCAAACGCGGACCAGGCCGATCTCGACGGGGATGGGATCGGAGACGTGTGCGACGCGTGCCCGGGCGACGCCGAGAACGATCTCGAGTCCGACGGCGTGTGCGGCGACGTCGACGTCTGCCCGCTGGCCTTCGACCCGGACCAGCGAGACACGGACCAGGACGGCGCCGGGGACGCGTGCGACGCCGACGACGACGGCGATGCGCTGCCTGATGCGGACGACAACTGCCCGCAGGTGGCCAACTCGGACCAGGCCGACGATGACGCTGACGGCTTTGGAAACGCGTGCGACAACTGCATCGACGCACCGAACGGAACGCTCACGCTCGAAGGCCTCGTGAGTCGGCTTCAGTCGACCCACCCCGCGATCACGGCGTTGGTGCCGGACCGCTTCGACTTCACGGAAGGCGAGACGGGTTCGGGGATCTCCGACGGCGGCAACGACATGTACGACTGGGGCAACCGGCTGTCGACGAACAGCTGGAGCTCGCTCGCCTACCAGAACGGGAGCATCGCCGAGCGCGGCTTCGGGCCGGACGGTCGTTACACCACGCTGAAGTTCCCGGGCCTCTTCGCCCTGATGGCCGAACAGGTGTCGATCGACTCGTTCCAGATTTCGGGCGGGCTCGGCGCGGATGGCGTCGGAGAGGCTGAGGCGAAGGCGCTGCCCCTCTCGGACGGGTTCACGCTCTACTTGAAGCGGGTCTGGGGCGCTCCGAATCCTTCGGTCAACCACCTCATCCTGATTCCGACGCCGTCCGGGCGGGTGGAGCAGCTGGCGTCCGTGGACACGAACCTGGACTACCACGAGCTGCGCGGGCTCGGGGCGATCGATCGGCTGTTCTACCTGCTGGTCTCTCGCGAGGCCGGCGGCTTCCTGGAAGATGCCGACGCGATCGCCATCGCCGAAGCCTTCCTCGACAACCTCGCCCAGTCCGACGGCGATGGCGACGGGGTCGGCAACGTCTGCGACGCGTGCCCCGACGTGAACAACCCGGACCAACGTCTCCAGGACGACGACGGGGACGGGCTGCTCAACCCCTGCGACGCCTGTCCCCTCGACGCGGAGAACGACATCGACGGCGACGGGCTTTGCGCCGACGTCGACAACTGTCCCTTGGTCGCGAACCCGGACCAGGCGGACCTGGTCCACCCCAACGGGGTTGGCGACGTCTGCGACGATCCGGACGGCGATGGTGTCGTCGACAGCTTCGACAACTGCGTGTCGACGGCGAATGCCGATCAGGCGGACCGGATCCATCCGAACGGCGTCGGCGACACCTGCGACGATCCGGACCTCGACGGCATCTTCGATGCGGCGGACAACTGCGCCGATTTGGTGAACCCGGGCCAGGCGAACGGCGACAGCGACAACCGCGGGGACCTCTGCGATTCCTGCCCGTCGGTTGCGAATCCGGGTCAAGACGAGCCCGCGGCGTGCTTCGAGGTTTCGACCGCGCCGACCGGGGCCTGCGTCGACCTGCGCATCGATCTCGTGTCGGGCACCCAGCCGGGCGTGATCGAGCTGCTGCCGAGGCAGTTCGAGCGGCCCGAGCGGCTGGTCTTCGAGGTCCTCTCGGACACCTTCCGCACCTTCTCCGACACGGTGACGGCGTACCTGAACGGTCAGATGCTCTTCTCGACGACGGTACGTCCCCAATCGAACAGCGGCTGCACGAACATTCCCGAGATCTTCGTGGTGGATGACCCGGCGCTGCTCGCGGCGTGGAATCCGGAAGGCCCCAACCGCGTCCGTATGACCGGCGTCGGAATCTGGACGTGGTACGCGTGGGTACGCGTGCGGGCAGAGACGTCGTTCGGCGAAAGCGAAGCCTGCCTCTACGACGCGGGCGGCGAGCGCTGTGAGGACGTCGGCATCTGCAACGCGGGCCAGTCGCTGGACGACTTCGACGAGGAAGTCGAGCTGGACGCGCTCTTCCAGAACACGTTGGTGGCGGAAGCGGAGATCCGGCCCGAGGCTCCGCAGCTGCAGGTTCCGCTCGATGGTCTGGCTCCGGGCCCGGTCGATTTGTGCGTCCGCACCGAGTTGCCCGAGGCGTTCTACGCACTGGATGAAGACGGCGAGGTTTTCGCGGTGGATCCCGAAGCGGGCTTGGTGTCGCCCGTTGGCACCCTGCCCTTCGCCGCGTCCGCGCTCACCTTCGATCCGAAGACGCGACGGCTGATGGCGCAGGGCCCGGACGGCGCGCCCTGGCTCCAGGCGTTCCGGGTCGAGGACGCGGGGGTCGGACCGAACCTCGTAGAGCCAGCCACCGCGTTCAGGACGATCGGCCGGTTCGCGGGGGATGCGGTGGTGGTCCAGGGGCTCCCCCCGAACGTCAGCGGCGCCTTCGAAACCGCCGTGGCGGTGGACCTGGTGACGGGCGCTACGACCCCGGCCGCGTCGATCGCACGGATCTTCGAGGAGTGGGCCTACGAAGACGACACCGGGATCGTCTTCGGGATCGACGCGGAGCAGCAGCTCCACCGTCAAGTCCCTCCCTTCCGGACGAGCAACGTCCTCATCGTCGGTCCGTTGCTGCCGGGGATCGAGACCCTCGGCGTCGACGCAGCCGGCTCGCTCTACGGCGGAGGCCGCGGGCCCGAATCCGGCCGCTTCTACCGCATCGATCGCGAGACGGGAGCCGCGACGCTGGTCTTTACCTGGGACGAAGGGGACATCATCGATCTGGTGCCCATTCCGGCGGGCACGTACCGCGACTGCACGACGTTCGCGAAGGACCAGGAGATCGGCCTCGCGATCAATGGCGCGTCGTGCCAGGCCCCGGTGGCTCAGGCGATCGTGCCGAACGAGGTGGAATGCACCGAGCCCGGTGGCGCGACGGTGCGACTCGAAGCGGCCGACACGCGCCCGGGCGACACGGTCGCGTGGTACGCGGACGTCGGGGGCGCGAACGAGCGCTGGCTCGGTGAGGGCGCCGTCGTCGACGCGCCTCTCGAGATGGGTGCTCATGTGGTGACGCTGCAGGTCACGGACGCGTCGGGTGCGATGGCGAGCGACACGGTGCCCGTCGAAGTCCACGACACCGAGCCGCCCGATCTCTCCGTGGTGCTGAGCCCGGGCGCTCTCTGGCCCGCAGACGGTTCGCTGGTGCCGATCGCGGCGGCGGTGCAGGCGAACGATCGTTGCGGCCCGAGCAGCGTCGCGCTGCTTGCGGTGATGAGCAACGAGCCCGAGTCGATGGACGCCGGCGACCCCAGCGGCGATGTACAGGGCGTGACTCCGGGCACGCTGGACCTGGACTTCGCGGTTCGGTCGGAGGTCGCGCGGCCCGCCACGGGTCGCCGCTACGAGGTGCGCTACCGGGCGGTCGACGCGGCCGGGAACGCACGCGAGAACACCCGCTTCTTGAACGTGACGCCGGCGGTGGCCGATGACCAGGACGGTGATGGCATCGCCGACGCGATCGAGCGGGACGTCTACGGCACGGATCCCCTGGACGCCGACAGCGACGACGATCGCATTCCCGACGACGTCGAGATCGCGCGGGGCAGCGATCCGCTGCAGCCGTTCTCGGCGGTGGCCGTGCCTGGGTTGAGCCTCGCCGCGCGGGCCTTGCTGGCGCTGGCCCTCCTCGGTTGGGGGTGGCGGCGGAGCCGCGCGTCGCGTTTGCTTTCGGCACCCTAGAAACTCCTCGGGTACGGTGGATCTCTCCGCCTCCCTGGAAGGGCGGAGCGTCTCTATGAGTCGAATGGAAGGGAAGGTCGCCATCGTCACCGGCGCCGCCGGGGGGCTTGGCGCAGCCGACGCCAGGCTGCTCGCGGCCGAGGGCGCGCGGGTGGTCGTGACCGACATCGATGCCGACGGCGGCGCCCGGGTGGCGGCGGGCGTTGGCGGCCGCTTCGTCTCCCACGACGTCTCCGACGAGGCACGCTGGGCGGAAGTCATCGACGGGGTGATGCGCGACGAGGGCCGGCTCGACGTGCTGGTGAACAACGCGGGGATCGCCCCGATCGCCGACGTCGAGCACACGAGCACCGAGGTCTGGCGACGCACGTTGGCGGTGCATCTCGACGGCACCTTCTTCGGCTGTCGCGCGGCGATTCCGGCGATGCGCGAGAGCGGCGGTGGCTCGATCGTCAACATGTCGTCGACCGCCGCCCTGGTGGGGCTCCCGCCCTTCTTCGCCTACTCGGCGGCAAAGGGGGGCATCCGCTCGCTCACGAAGTCGGTGGCGATCCACTGCCGGCAGGAGCGCAACGGCATCCGCTGCAACTCGGTGCATCCGGGGAGCATCGACACGCCGATGGTCGAGAACGCGCTCGAGAACCTGCGCGATCTGAAGATCGCGGACGCCCCGGATCGGGAGGGGTTGCGCAAGAAGCTGGGCATCGGCGAACCCGACGACGTGGCCGAGATGGTGCTGTTCCTGGCTTCGGACGCCTCGAAGCACGTGACCGGCGCCGAGTTCGTCGTCGACAACGGCGACACCGTCGTCTAGCGAGCGGCAGCCGATGCATCTCCGCGGCCTCGTCCACGTCAACATCAACTGCAGCGACTTCGAGCGCTCCCGCGCGTTCTACGAAGCGCTCGGCTTCGAACGCTTCCTCGACGTACCGGAACGCAACTCGCCCGCGGTCGAAGCGGCGGTCGGGCTGCCCGACTACCGGGTGCGCGGTGGTCTCTTGCGCCTGCGCGGCGCGAAGCCTCCGCTCGTCATCGACCTCCTCGAATGGAGGTCGCCGTCGGACGCCGAGCCTCCCTACGCCCGCTTGAACCACCTCGGCATCGCGCGCCTCGCGATCGCGACCAGCGACCTCGACGCCGACGTCGCCGCGCTGCGCGCGCGGGGGGTCGAGCTGCTCTCGGAGCCCGCCACCGTCGAATGGGAGGGCCGGGCCCACTCGCGCTTCGTCTGCTTCAAGGATCCGGATGGCACGGTGCTCGAGCTGGTGCAGGACGTCTCGCCGGGGTGACCCGACACCGGCGCAGGCCTTGGGAGTAGAATGGAGGCCCACCCCGGAGGCCCTCCATGAGCGAAGCGACCGAAGCGCCCCCCTCGCTGTTTCCCCCGTCGAAGGGCCAGGCCACCGCCGACCCCCAGTCGATCCCGCTCGAGCACATCGACGTCTCGGACTCGGAGCTCTTCGAGACCAACACGCTGTGGGGCTACTTCGAGCGGCTCCGCAACGAGGCGCCGGTCCACTACTGCGCCGAGAGCGACTTCGGGCCGTACTGGTCGGTCACGAAGTTCGACGACATCGTCCACGTCGAGAAGGACCCGGAGACCTACTCGTCGAAGGGCAGCATCGTGATCGGGGATCCGAACCCGGACTTCCCGCTCTCGCCCGGGTTCATCGCGATGGATGGCCCGCGCCACAGCGCCCAGCGCGCGGTGTGTCAGCCAGCGGCTGCGCCGCGGAACCTGAAGGTCCTCGAGCCCCTGATCCGGGAGCGCGTGGTGGACATCCTCGAGGGTCTGCCGGTCGGCGAGACCTTCAACTGGGTCGACCACGTCTCGATCGAGCTCACGACCGCGATGCTCGCGACCCTCTTCGACTTCCCCCAGGAGGAGAAGCACAAGCTCACCTTCTGGTCCGACATGGCCACCTCGAGCCCCGGGCAGACCGGCGTCGTGGGCGTGACCGAAGAGGCGCGTCAGGCGGCACTGCTCGAGTGTCTCGACACCTTCACCGCCATGTGGAAGGAGCGCGCCGACGCGCCGCCGCGCGAGCGCATCGATCTCGTGACCGCGTTGGCGAAGGGCGAGGCCACGAAGGATCTCCAGCCGATGGAATACCTCGGCAACCTCGTGCTGCTCATCGTGGGCGGCAACGACACGACGCGGAACTCGATCTCGGGCGGGGTGCTGGCGCTCAACGAGTACCCGGACGAGTACGCGAAGCTGCGGAACGACGCGTCGGTGATCCCGAACATGGTGAGCGAGATGATCCGCTGGCAGACGCCGCTCGCGCACATGCGCCGCACCGCCACCCGGGACGCCGAGCTCGCCGGTCAGCAGATCCGCGCGGGCGACAAGGTGGTGATGTGGTACGTCTCGGCGAACCGCGACGAAGACGCCATCCCGCGCGCGAACGAGTTTCGGATCGATCGCAAGAACGCGAAGCACCACCTCTCCTTCGGCTGGGGCGTGCACTTCTGCATGGGCAGCCGACTCGCCGAGATGCAGCTGCGCATCCTCTGGGAAGAGATCCTGGCGCGTTTCGAGACGGTCGAGGTCGTGGGCGAGCCCGTGCGCGTGCGCTCGAACTTCGTGAAGGGCTTCACCGAGCTCCCGACCCGCGTGGTGCCGCGCTAGCGACGGCGTCCGGACCAGCGCTCAGCTGGGCATCGCAAAGCACAAGGACGAGCTGCGTTGCACGGCGGCTGCGGCTGCGTTGCCGGTCCGTGTCGGGGATCGCGCCACAGCGGGGGTCGCAGCGCCACTCATGGTCGCAAGGCGCGGCTGCTTTCGCCGCGCTTCGACCTCGAGGTGCGCGACGTGGATTCGAAGCTCCGACCCTCTTTCTGGCTGGGCGCCGTGACGGCCTTCTCGCTGCTCTGCGCCGCCGCGTCCTCACACGCACTCCAGGCCACCTACGTCTGGGAGCCCGACGCGGGCTTCGCGGGCAGCGGCACGTTGGTGCTCGACGATCCCAACATCACGGACGCCGCGAACTTCGGCTTCCCGGGCGCGATCGTCGACGACGACTCCCTGGTCTCCCTGGCCTTCTCGTTTCCTGCGAACGCCGAGACCTTCGACCTCGCGGCCTTCGATCTCCAGAACGTCGCGAACGATCTGGCCGTGGGTGCCGGGGGCTGGTCGGCCAGCGGCGGCGTCCTGACCAACGTCTTCCTGTTCTCGGGCGACGACCCGATGGGCGGCATCCAGCTGGTCCGGCTGGGCAGCGACGGTCCCGCTGCCTTCGCCGATCTTTCCCTCGTGTCGGGGGGCTTCGAGGAACACCGCGGGCGCTGGCGGCTCGTACCCGAGCCGTCGACGGGAGCGCTCTTCGCCCTCGGCCTGGGCTTCCTGGCGACGCGGCGCCGCCGGGCCTAGCGCAGCCGCGCGCGAAGCTCGGGGTGGGAGCGCGCCCAGCGCGAGGTCACCCAACGGCCCGTGTCTTCGATCGCATATTGCGGGAAGCGCTCGAGGAAGGTCTCGAAGGCGACGCGCGCCTCCATCCGGGCCAGCGACGCGCCCATACAGAAGTGGGACCCCTGACCGAGCGAGAGGTGGCGGTTGGGATTGCGCGCGATGTCGAAGCGGCCCGGGTCGTCGAAGGCGCGCTCGTCGTGGTTTGCGGCACCAAAGTGCAGGAAGACGCGGGAATCGGCCGGGATCCGAACGCCGTGGAGTTCCACGTCGCGGGTCGTGCAGCGGGGAAGGGCCTGGGTCGGCGCCTCGATCCGCAGCATCTCCTCGATCGCCGGCGGCAGGCGTGACGGGTCGTCGAGCAGTGTCCGCCGCGCTTCCGGGTGATCCATCAACAGCGCCAGGCCGTTCCCGATCAGGTTCATCGTGGTGTCGTTGCCGCCCACGACGAGCAGGAAACAGAAGCCGAGGAGTTCGGCTTCCGAGAGCGCTTCGCCGTCGATCTCTGCGTCGAGGAGCGCGCTCATCAAGTCGTCGCGTCGTTCCTTGCGCCGCTCGTTCAGCAGCTCGGAGAACTGGGCGAAGATCGCGGCCGCGGGGTCGCGGATGTCGTTCCCGTCGACGCCGGCCTGCAGCATCTCCTCGGTGTGGTGGAGGAAGATCGGCCGCCGCTCCTCGGGAATCCCGATCAGCGCCGCGATCACGCAGCTCGGCAGCTGGGACGCGAACTGGGACATCAGGTCGACCGGGGCGTCGGCATTCATCGCGTCGAGCAGGCCGCCCGCAAGGGAACGCACCTGGCCCTCGAGCGACGCCACGCGCCTTGGGGTGAAACCGCGCGACACCAGGTTGCGCAGTGCATCGTGCCGCGGCCCGTCGAGGTACACGAGCATGGGCGGAAGCATCTTCGCTTCTTCGAGGCGCTCGACGCTGAAGGTCGCCTCGTCGAGGAGCGCTGCCTTCACGTCGTCGTAGCGCGAGATCATCCACAGCTCGCGTTCCGCGTTGTAGTACACGGGGTGCTCGTCGCGCAGCTCGCGGTGGATCTCGCGCAGGTCGCGCTGGTATTCGGGTGTGTGCGGATCGCACACGAATGCCGCAGTAGGGATCGCCAAGGCCCGAGCCTCCCGGGCGCAAGCGTCGTTGCGCCCGCCCTGGGAAGTCTCTCAGCTTATCCGACGACGCCGTTCAAGCGGGAAACAACCGAGCCACGCGAGCCCGAACGCGAGCAGTGCAGCGGAGCCGGGTTCGGGAACGACCTGCCAGGAGGTGATGCTTCCAAAGAACTTGGACTGCAAGGTGCGTCCCGGAGGCACGTACTCGAAGAGCGTGAACCCGATGCTGGACCACGGGGCATCGCTGGTCGGAAACAGGAAGTCCGTCGACGCGTGGATCGTCTGGGTGTCATCGGCGAACCCGATCAGAAGGAAGAGATCGCCTCCGGTGCCCAACGCGGGCGTGGAGAGGAGGCCTTCGATCGCCACGAGCACCTCGTCGGAGGCGGTGGAAATCTCGTCGTCCAGGATCGTCGTCGTGCCCGTTCCCGCGAACGCGAGGGTCAGGTTGCCCGTGCTCAGGGTGAAGCCGCTGATCGGGACCCGATAGCTCGCCTGGTTCGGAATCGGGATCGGCGAGTTCGGAGGCTCGGGGGTGACGCCGTCGAGATCGGCCTCGAAGCTGCCCGTGAAGGCCTGCCCGGATTGGACCGATGGATCGACATTGCCGGCCGGGTTGACGAACCCGAGGCGTCCGGAGAACTCGATCCGCGTCGGGGTCGCGGTGGCGGGCGCAGCGGCCCACAGGGTCAGGCAGACAGAGATCGCCGCGATTCCGATCCGCATCGGGTCCTCCGGGCCGTTTCCGAGCCCTCGGGGAAGTGTCCCGAAACGGGGCTGGGGTGTCACAGCCGGCTCGAACGTTGACGCAGGGGCGCCGCCGCCCCAGGGTGTCGGCCCGGAGGACGCCATGGCGAGCATTTCGAGACGGGAATTGCTGGTGGGGGGAGCGTCGCTGGCGCTCACGACGGCCTGTCGCGCCCCGGCAGCCCTGGCGTCGGGGCGGGGCGCAGCGCTCTCCTTCGAGGAGTACGTCGCCCAGGACGCGGTCGGCCTGGCGGCTCTCGTGGCCCGCAAGGAGGTCACCCCGGCCGAGCTGCTCGAGGTGGCGATCGCCCGCACCGAGGCGGTGGACCCGAAGCTCAACGCCGTGGTGATCCGCCACTTCGACGCAGCCCGCGCGGTCGCAAACATGGATCTACCAGCGGGACCGCTGTCGGGCGTGCCCTGGCTCCTGAAGGATCTGCATCTCTACGTGCGCGGCACGGTCACCAGCAACGGGTCGGTGGCCTGGAAGGACCGGGTCGCCGACTACGACAGCACGCTGGTCGAGCGCTATCGCGCGGCGGGTCTCGTGATCTTCGGGAAGACGGCGAGCCCCGAGTTCGGAGCGACGGCGGTCACCGAGTCGACGCTCTGGGGCGCGACCCGCAACCCGTGGAATCTCGCGCATACGCCGGGGGGTTCGTCGGGCGGGTCGGCGGCAGCGGTCGCGGCCGGGATCGTTCCGGCGGCGAATGCCAGCGATGGCGGTGGCTCGATCCGCATCCCCGCGTCGTGCTGCGGCCTCTTTGGTTTGAAGCCGACCCGGGGTCGGGTGCCGCGCGGACCGCACAGCTACTCGGCCCATTCCTTCTCTTGCATCCACGCGGTCACCCGCAGCGTGCGCGACAGCGCGGTGCTGCTCGATGCGTCGCGCGGGTCCGCGCCCTATGACTACACGGCGGCTCCGCCGGTCGCGCGGCCCTTCGCCGAAGAAGTGGGCCGCGACCCGGGCCCGCTGCGCGTCGGCTGGGTGAAGACACCGGTGACACGGCTGCCCGTCCATGTCGACTGCGAAGCCGCGGCCGCCCAGGTGGCGAAGCAGTGTGCCTCGTGGGGCCACACGGTCGAAGAGGTCGCGCTCCCCGTCGAGCCGCGCAAGTACTACACCGCGGTCGGGATCAACAACGCGGTGCACACGGCGCGTCGCATCCGTGCGCGCGGCGAGGAACGCGGCCGTCCGGTCGGCCCCGACGAGATCGAACCGGGCAACTGGTCGAAGCTGGCCCAGGCCGACGGGTTGAGCGCCGATGATCTCGCGAGCGCCGAGGCGACCTTCCGCAAGACGGCGGCCGACATGGCGACCCTGATGCAGCGCTACGACGTGCTGCTGTCGCCGACGATGGCGGCGCCGCCGGTGAAGATCGGCGTGATGAGCCTCTCGAACCCGGATCAAGAGGAATTCATCACGGCCGCCACCGCCGCCTCGGCGTTCACCATGCTCTACAACGTGAGTGGCCAACCGGCGATGTCGCTGCCCCTGCACTGGAACGCCGCCGGCCTCCCGATCGGCGTGATGTTCGCGGCCGCGTTCGGCCGTGAGGATCTGCTCTTCCGCCTGGCGAGCCAGATCGAGGGCGAGCTTCCCTGGTTCGGCAAGCGCCCGCCGCTCGCCGGCTGACCGCGCACCGGTTCATGCGAGAATCGGGGCCATGACCGCGCATGCGCCTGCTGCTGCCCGCTGGTTCGTGGGCCCGGCGACCGATCTCCTGCTGGGCTGCGGACTCGCCTATGCCGGGTTGCTCTTGGTGTTCCTCGCGTTCGGCGACGTCTTCCTTGCCGCGACCCCGGCGTTTCTCGCGCCGCTCTTGATCCTCCTGTTCAGCTTTCCCCACTACGGCGCCACGCTGCTGCGCGTCTACGCCGAGCGACAGCAGCGGCGGCGGTACGCATTCTTTGCGTTGTGGGCGACCCTGGCGATCGTCGGCTGGTTCGTCGGCAGTCTGTACGTGCCGCTGCTGGGCTCGCTGCTGTTGACGCTCTACGTGAGTTGGAGCCCCTGGCACTACACCGGTCAGAATTTCGGCATCGCCGTCGCGTTCCTGCGACGCCGCGGCGTGGCCCTCGACGGCAGCGTGCGCCGCGCGCTCCACCTGTCGTTCGTGTGTTCGTTCCTGCTCTTCTTCGGCGCCATGCACGAGACGGCGAGTTGGGCGGTGAGCCGTCGGCTGCCGTTGGAGGGCGAGGGTCTCCGCTTCCTGGCCCTCGGCATCTCGCCGTGGTTCACGACGCTCGCCGCCATCGGCTACGCGGTCTCGACGCTGTGGGCCGGGATCGGGCTCGCGCGTCGGGCCCCGTTGGGGGAGCTCTTGCCGGCCGCGCTCCTGGTGCTCAGCCAGGCGCTCTGGTTCGCCGTGCCCGCGGCCGTGCGCCACTGGGGGGGCCAACCGGGGGGGCCCTTCGACCCGGCTCAGGGCGTCCTCTTCTTCTACTGGATCGCCGTGGCGCACTCGGTGCAGTACCTCTGGATCACGCGCTTCTATGCGAAGGGGAGCGCCGCCGACGCCCAGCCGGTCCCCTACTTCGGGCGCACCTTCCTCGCGGGCACCGCGCTCTGGACACTGCCCTTCGTGGTCTTCTCCCCCGGTCTCTCGGGCGGCGTGAGCCTCGAGGCGGGGTTGGCGTTGCTCGTCGCCTCGGCGATCAACGTGCACCACTTCGTCCTCGACGGCGCAATCTGGAAGCTCCGCGACGGACCCGTCGCACGGATCCTGATCCGCGACGGCGGGCCCGACGCCGATGCTGCGTCCGCGCCGGGTCCGTCGCGCGCTGGCTGGGCGTCCGCCGTCTGGGGGACCGCGGCGCTCGGATCCCTGTTGGCCGTCGGCGTCTACGCGATCGAACAGCACGTGCTC
Organism: Myxococcota bacterium; assembly: GCA_039030075.1. Classification (NCBI taxonomy): domain Bacteria; kingdom Pseudomonadati; phylum Myxococcota; species Myxococcota bacterium. The sequence continues at coordinate 99,947 of JBCCEW010000005.1, forward strand.
CCGGCGGCGGTGGCGCGCAGCGACGCGCCGGCCGCTTCGCGTTGGCTCGGCACGCTCGCGTGGCTCGGACGCGAACCGGCGAGCGGTCGCGCGACCGCGGCGCAGCTCTACCTCCGCGCCGGAGACCAGCGGTCGGCGATCCTCGAGCTCGAACGCAGCGTGACGGCCCAGCCTGCCACGCTGCGCTTCGGTGCGCTGGTCGAGCTCCTGCTCTCGGAGGGGCGCGACGAAGAAGCTGCGGAGTGGGCGCAGCGGATGGTCGACTTCGCGCCCGAGGATCGCGCCGCGTTGGAGCTGGCCGCGCGCGCGTTCGCGCAGGCGGGTCGCGCCGAGGACGCCCGCACCATGCAGGCCCGTGCCCGAGCCCTGGCCGCCGCCCCGGCTGGCGCGCGCGCGCCGGAGGGCCGCGCCCTCGTCTACTGAGTGGGAGCCGCGTCGCAATGCGCGGCGAGATGCGGGAAGCTTCGGCCATGGCCCGTTTCCGCAAGCCTCTGCTCTATCTCTTGTCGGCGAACCTCTGCTTCGTCGGCTTCCTCCACTTGCTCTCGCCCGACTTCTTCGTGTCGATCATTCCCGCGAAGTTGCCGAACCCCGAGTGGCTCAACGTGCTGGCCGGTCTCGCCGAGATCGTGATCGGCGTGTACCTGCTCGAGCCACGCACGCGCGTCTTTGCGGCCTGGGGTGCGATCGCGCTCGCCATCGCCGTCTTCCCCGCCAACGTGAACATGGCCCTCGAGAACATCGGCCCCGACGGGCCGGGCACGGGCACGCCCTTCGCGAACTGGGTGCGCCTGCCCTTCCAGGCGGTGTTCATCCTCTGGGCCTGGTGGTTCACCCAGCCCGACCCGGAGTAGGCCACTCGGGCTTCGGCCGTCGAACGGTCTACGCGCCGATCGCCAGCTGCCGACTGATCGCGACGAGGGTGCCGTCGGCGGTCCAGAGCTCGCCGTCCTCTTCGAGGTAGCCCGATGCGCCGTGGCGCGTGACGAAGCGGGCGAGGATCCAGTCGCCGGGTTGCCAGGGCACGCGCTCGAGGTCGGCGCGCAGGTGGACCGTGAGGTCGAGGGTCGGCACGCCGAGCGCTGGCATCGCGACCATGAAGATCGGCGGGGGCAGTGCGTCCGCCATCGCCGCGAGCATCGGTCCGTCGAGCGAGCGGTGGGCCGGCGGACGAATCCACCAGGACATGTCCGCTTCTTCGCCGCGACCGAAGGGCACGCCGGTGATCGAACGGATGTCCCATTGTCGGTGGATCGGAAAGCTCGAGTCGCTGCCGCGGATGTGGGTCATCGTGGGGCAGTCTTCCGGCGGCTTCGCCTCGGGCATGGGCCAGGCGTCGTGGTGCACCCCTTCCCGTGGCAAAGCCCAGGTCCCCGTCGCGGTGGCGATCGTCTGCTCGCCCTGGAGCAGATCGACGCGCAGGAACGCGACCGATCGGCCGGTGCGCAGCGTCGTCGCCGCGAGGGTGGCGGGCGCGGCCTCGGGTCGGCTCAGGTAGTGAACGGTGAGCCCGCGGAGTTGCCGGCTGGGATCGGCCAGGTGGACGTCGCCCGCGTGGGCCAGCAGCGCCGCCAGGTAGCCGCCGTTCGGACCGGCGACGAGCCAGTAGTTGCGACTGATCTCGCAGCCGAAGCGGCCGGGCTCCAGCGGAGAGAGCCGGATGTCGTCATCGAGCGCCATGATCGGGGCTCAGGTGTAGCTCGGATCGAGCTGGATCCCGGTGTCGGCGGTCCAGGCGGCGAGTGCCTGGTTCGTGGCAGCCTCGTCGTAGCTGTCCACCAGCCGCGCGATCACGCCGTCCCGGTACTCGACGCGGGAGCGACCCTCGAGCACGAAATCGGGTAGCCCCGGCTTGTGGTAGATGATCGACCAATCGACCTCGAGGGAGTCGTCTTCGATCTCGGGGTCGCTCGGCCTGACGTCGCGACTCTCGAAGACGCGGTCGAAGCCGTCGAGCGACTTCTTCATTCCCGCGAAGATCGCGTCGGGCCCCGTCAGCTCGGCGCCGAAGCGGTCGGACTCGACGAGGTAGACGGAATCCTCGGCGAAGTAGGGGGTCAATCGCGCCCAGTCGTCGTCGACGAGGGTCTTCTCGAAATCGGCGGCGTAGGGGAGAAAGCGCTCGAGGGGGGTCATGAGGGCTCCAGTGGGGCGCGCTTCGCGAGCATACCGCGCTCCCCGGCGCACACCGGCGCGCCGCTAAGTCCCCGGTTTCGGAGCCGTTAATGGCGCTACGGGAGTCTGCTGGTGCGGCGGCTCCCCCAAAGCGGAGGTTCTTCATGCGGCGCATCCTCGTTTGTCTCGTCTTGCTGCTGCCCGGTGGGGCGCTGGCCGACATCACCCAGCAGATCGACTTCACCTTCAACGTGTCGGCGAGCGCTCCCCAGACCCCGATCAGCGGATCGATCCAGGTCCTGGCGGACGAGACCAACAACAACCTGCCGACGGCGATCCTGTCGATCGATCTGACGATCGATGGGAACGTCTACGCGGTGGGCGACGTGGGCATCTCGGCCTCTGGCTCGACGGCGACGATCGGGGGGCTGTTGAACGGGCCCGAGATCGTGGCGAGTGGGGGACACGACTTCGGGATCACCTACAACGCGTCGACGGGGGCGCCCTCGTTCTTCCCCTTCACATTCGCGACGCCGACTTCGGGACCCTGGCAGAGCATTCCGCCCGTGCCCGAGTTCACGATCACGACGATCTCGAGCCCCGCACCCGTCCCGAGTCTGCGCCCGTGGGCGATCAACGTGTTGGCGGCACTCGCCGTCTTCCTGCTCGGACGCAGCCTGCTGCAGACGTTCCGCGACGACGACGCCGCGTCCGAGGAGCCGAGAACCGAGCGCTAGGCCTCGATGTCGGCGATCTCCGAGAACCAGTCGTACTCGCTCGCGCGAGTCCAGCCCGGCATCTTCGAGCCCTTCTTCATGCGCTCGAGCATTTTCTCGGTGAGCTGACCGTTCTGGGCCATCGCGCCGAACACGGCGCCGGCGCAGGCGTGGTCGAAGAAGTCGCGCTGCCAGGCCCACTTGAAGTCGCCCCCGTAGCGGAACCAGGATCCGCCGGTGCCGCGGATCTCGTAGTTCACCCCGTCGGGGTCCTTGACGGGGGCGACCTGGCGCCAGATGCCGATGAACTCGGCCTTCTGATCATCGATCAGGGTGCGGACGTAGGGGTAGGTCCAGTGCTCGAGGCCGGCCATCTCGGTGCCGAAGGCCCATTCCTTGATCTGCTGCTTGCCGCGCGCGACGAAGTCCCAGTTGGGACCGGTGGTCCAGGTATAGACGGCGTCGTCGGTGAAGAACTCGGCCATCGGCGACCAGTCACCGGTGCGACCGGCCTCGTTGTTGGCGGCGACCCAGCGGTCGACCATCTCTTGCAGCTCTTCGCGGGGAAACGCGGGCATCGTCAAGACTCCTCGAGGGTGAGTGCCCGGGTCGGGCAGTGTTGGACGGCGGTTTCGACCCGGGCGCGCTCGTCGGCGTCCGGGGTTTCCTGCAGCAGGACGACCTTGCGCTCGGCGTCGTCGACGCGAAACACGCCCGGTGCCTCGGCCATGCAGACGCCGTGGCCCTGGCAGAGGTCGAGGTCGACCGAGACGCGGCAACCGCCTGCCGGGACGTCGGAACGCGACGCGGCTCTCGCGGCCGCAGCCGTCTGTGTCGCCTTGCGGCGCCGGTAGCGCACGCGACAGGGCTGCTCGAGCTGCACGACCATCTTCGAGTGGTCGTTGCGGTAGGACGCGGGCGGCTGGGCCAGCTCGAACTCGTAGGCGCGTAGCAGGTCGCTGAAGATCGCCTTCAGCTGCATCATCGCAAAGGCCGAACCGACGCAGCGGTGGCGGCCGGCGCCGAAGGGGATGTAGGCGAAGAGCTGCTTGTCTTCCTCCCGGCCTTTCTCGTAGCGCCCCGGGTCGAAGCGGTCGGGATCGGGGAAGCACTCGGGCATCCGGTTCGATACCGCGGGCGACACACCGACGAGCTTTCCCGCAGGCACCGTCCAGCCCTTGTAGTGGAAATCGTGGACCACCTTCCGCATCAGGATGATCAGCGGCGGGTGGAGTCGCAGCGCTTCCTGGATGGCGTTCTCGAGCTGGGGGATCTCGCGCAGGGCCTGGTAGCTGATCTCGCGGCCGTCGGCGTAGAGCTCGTCGAGCTCTTCCACGACCGGCTTCAGGGTGTGCGGGTTGCGCAGGAGCTCGATCAGCGTCCAGGCCGCCGTGCCCGAGGTGGTGTGGTGACCGGCGAACATCAGCGAGATGAACATCCCGGTGATCTGATCGACCGTGTAGCGGGGCTGGCCATCCTTGTCCTTCAGGCCGAGCAACACGTCGAAGAGCTCGGGCTTCGTGTCGGGGTCGTTGCGACGTCGCTCGAACACACCGGTCAAGAGCTCGACCAGGCGACGCCGCGCGCGATCGCGCTGCCAGAAGACCGGCAGCGGAAGGTGGGGGTTCACGTAGGCGAGGGCGTCGGTGCCCTTCTCGAGTTCGTAGAAGGTGGCGTAGTACTCGTCGGTGAGTTCTTCGCGGAACTCGGGCCCGATCAGACACGCGCTCGAGGTGTACATGGTGAGCTCGGAGAAGAAGTCGAGCAGATCGACCTCCCCCGCATCTCCGAGCCGCTCCAGCATGCGCTGGGTCTCGCGCGAGATGGTGTCGGCGTGGCCCTTCATGTACTCGGCGCGCAGGGACTGGTTGCGGAGCGCTTGCTTGCGCTGCTCCGGAGTCGCGTCGAAGACGACGCCCTCTCCGAATACCGGTGTCATGAATGGGTAGGCGGCGGCCTGGTCGAGCTGCTCGTCGGGCGCGCGGAAGAAGGCCTCCTGGGCCTCTTCGCCCATCAGCATCACCACCCGGTTGCCCGCGAAGTCGATCTCGCCGATCTCCCCGAGCTCGTCGCGCACGCGCTGGAAGAGCTCGATCGGACGCTTGCGCAGCTCGAGCAGGTGCCCGAGCAGCGGCCAGTGGCGCGACAGGGGGGGCGGCGCGGCACCGCCTGCAGCGTCGGTGGGCGGCGGGGAAGCGGCGGCAGAGGCCATGGCAGGTCCTCGCGGCGCGGAGAACCCGCGCGACACGGGAAGCCTATGCCATTTACCATTTCCAGTCAATGTAAATGGTGATAGACTCTGCGGCGTTCGGAGGGCCCGGGTCGGGCCCGGGAGGCCGTCATCGCCGCTACCAAGCCCGCCATGCGCGTGACGGCTCCGCCGCGCCGGCGACGCAGTCACGCCGAACGCACGGCGGAGACGCGGGGCCGCGTGCTCGCTGCCGTCGTCGCCTGCATCGCCGAACTCGGCTTCCAGCGCACCACCGGCGGCGAGATCGCGCGCCGCGCGGGCGTGAGCTGGGGAGCGATCCAGCATCACTTCGGCGACAAGAACGGGGTGCTCGCTGCGGCGCTCGAAGCGTCGTTCGCGCGCTTCGCCGAGGCCCTCGGTGAACCGGATGCGACGGGCAGCGTTTCCGAGCGGGTCGACACCTTCGTCGACCGCGCCTGGCACCACTTCCGCAGCGATCACTACCGCACCACCTTCGAGATCCTGCTGAACCTGCCGCCCGAGCTGGACGCGCGCTGGGCGGTCGGCACACTGCGCACCTGGAGCCGGATCTGGCAGGACTTCTTCCCCGAGAGTCGGCTCTCGAAACGCGAGACGACCGACCTGATGCACTACGCGACGTCGGTGCTCTCGGGCCTCGCCACGGCGAACGTGCTCGAGGGCCGCAGCCCGCAGGTCGCCGCCCGCAGTCTCGCCTTCTTGAAGGACACGTTGGTCCGCGAGCTGCAGCAGCGTTGAACGCCGCGGGCGGATCGACCCGGCCGGCGCTACTGGGCCCAGCCGCCGCTGAATGGCCGACGAAGAAGTCGCTCTCGTCCGAAGCGAGGAAGAGCGCAAAGAGGGCGTCTTCTCGCGGAGTCGCGAGTCGCCCCAACGGCACGTGGCGGTCGAGGAGTTCGCGGAAGGTGTCGGTCGCGACGAACTCGGGCGGAAAGTAGGCCGGGTTCTCGACCCAGTTCTGGGCGATCAGATTGATCTGCACGTTGTGTCGCGCGGCCTCGGTGCCCGCGTTGCGGACGTAGCCGACCTGAGCCGAGCGCGCCGCGGCATAGGCCGACACGCCTTCGAGCGCCTTCAGCCCCGTCGCGCTTCCGAACACGACGATCTTCCCCGCGCGTCGCTCGATCATCTGCGGCAGCACCGCGCGGGTCAGCCGATGCAGCGGATGCACCATGGTCTCGAACATGTCGAGCCAGATCGTGTCGTCGAGGTCCGTCACCCCGACGCCCAGATGCGCGGGCGCGGCCAGGTTCGCGACGAGCACGTCGACCCGACCGGCCTCGGCGACGAGCTCCGCGGGAGCGTCGGCGGGTCGGGGATCGCGCGCATCGGCGATCACCTCGGCGCCGTGCTCGCGAAACAGGGGGACGGTGGCCGGTCCCATGTAGCTCTCGGCGCAAGTCACCAGCACCCGCTTCCCTGCCAGGCGTCGATCGGTCATCGCGCGGTCCAGTCGTTCCTCACACGGCGTCCGCGGCCGGCCAGCTGGTGGAGAAGCGGGCGCCCTGGCCCGGCTCGGACTCGACCCGCACCTCGCCGCCGTGTCCGGTGACGATCCCGTGGACGATCGCGAGGCCCAGGCCGGTGCCGGTGCGCTTGCGCGAGTAGAACGGATCGAAGATGCGGTCGCGGGTTTCGGCGTCCATGCCGGCGCCATCGTCGACGATCTCGATCTCGATCTGGCGTCCGCGATCGATGGTGTGTGCGGCGATCGTCACCCGACCCTCGCCCGCCGTGGCATCGCGCGCATTGAGGAGGAGGTTCGAGAACACCCGCTCCAACTGCGTTGGGTCCGCATAGACCCGAAGCCCAGGCTCGGTGACGTCCACCCGGACGGCGAGCGAGCGCGGCAGCTGGGGTCGCATCGTCTGGATCAAGTCGTCGAGGAAACCGCGCACCGAGACCTCGCTGCGGGCCCGGGGAGCGGCCTGGGCGAAGTCGAGGAGGTCCTGGGTGAGGTTGCTGCAGTACTCCGCTGCGTGCTCGAGGTCTGCGAGCATCGCCTGGCGGGAGTCCGTCGGCTCGAAGGACTCGCGCAACACCGATGCGTTCCCCAGCACTGCCGTCAGCTTGTTGTTGAAGTCGTGGGCGACGCCGCCGGCCAGGCGACCGAGGGTTTCGAGTCGTCGCGAGCGGCCGAGCTGCTCCTGCAAGCGGCGCTCCTCGGTGACATCGGCGAGGAGCCACAGCGAACCCATCGGTTCGCCGTCGCGCCCGTGGACCGGGCGCACGTCGGAGACGACGAGGCGTCCGTCTTCGAGCTGTAGCTCCCGCGGTTCGAGGGCGAGGGGCGATTTCTTTGCCGGGAGGGCCGCGAAGATGGCGCGGCTGGGATCGTGCAGGAGCTGCGCGAGGCGCCGATGCAGGGGCTCGAGGCTTCCGCCGAGGAACGCGGTCGGATCATCGAGGCCGAGGAGCTTCGCAAACACCGGGTTCACGGTTTGCACCCGTCCGCGCGAGTCGCAGAGCACCAGACCGAAGGGGGTGGAGCCGATCAACGCCTCGAGCGAGGCGCGCGAGCGTTCGGACGCCTGTTCGAGGCGGATCAACAGGCAGCCCGCCTGGATGCCGCCGAGCAGGATGCCGCCGAGGAGCCACGCGAACAGGCCATGGGTCGGTGGGGCGCCGATGACCTTGCCGTAGGCGTAGGCGGCGGAAACGAGGGGGATCGAAAGCGTGCCCCAGGCGATGGCGCGATCGCACTTCGGCGAGTTACCGAGTCGCGCGCCGCGCCAGACGAGCCCGGCGGCGAAGCCGAGGGCGAGCGCGATCACGGCCGTGCCGAGCACCTGGGTGGCGCCCTCGGTGAGGAAGGGCTGCAACACGATCCGCAGCAGGGCCACGCTGATCGCTGTCCCCCAGAGCCACTCGGGGACCGGGACGCCGCGATAGCGCGCGGCGCCTGCGATGGTCAGGGCACAGTAGGCGGTGGCGAGAATCGGGTAGCCGGGACGCAGCCACGGCTGGACCTCGCTCAACGTGACGCACAGACCCGAGAGCCACAGGCACACCCACCCGAGTGCCCAGTCGCGGCCACCACTGTTGCGACCGACCCGATCCATCACGATCGCCAGGATGCCCAGGAAGACCAGGCCGCCGACCAGGATCGCGGAAGCGCCGAGCACGGGTTGCATCCGCGCCCATCATATTCCGGCGACACCGCCGGAGGAAGCCATTCCGAAGCCTGGGATCGAAGCCATTCCGGACGCCGGGATCGAAGGCATTCCGACACACGCCGGGAAGAAGAGGGATCGCCGGCGCAGCAACGGCGTATGATGCAGCGTTCCCCGGTCGGCGCGTGGGTCCGATCGAGCGCTGGAGGAGCGGGCAACATGGCAGGCGAGATCATTCGCATCACCGATCTGGCGCAGCCCGAACTGGGCGACGTCCAACGCGCGGCCCTGAACTACGCCGACGGCCTCGATCTCGATCTCAGCGTCTCGGCCGTGCTCACCAAGGCCCGCGAAGCGACCGGACTGGACGACTTCGGGCCCGACGATTTCGAGGAGCGCCTCGCCCTCTGGCTCTCGGAACCCGACGAAGACCCGGACCGCACGAACCTGGGCCGCCTCTCCCTCTTCAACGATTGCGTCCGCTACGCGACGAACCGCCTGCGCATCCACGCACTCTTGAAGGAACACCCGGAGATCCACGACATCGAGATCAAGGCGCCCATCATCGTGGTGGGGCTGCCGCGCTCCGGGACGACGCACCTCGTGAACCTGATCGCCGCCGATCCGCGACTGCGCTCGATGCCGTTGTGGGAAGGCCAGGCACCGGTCGCCGAGGAGAACCCCACCCGCGACGCCGCCGATCCGCGCTTCCAACGCTGCCAGAAAGCCTGGGAGCAGATGCAGATGATGTCACCGCTCACGGCGGCGATGCATCCGATGAACCCCGACCACGTACACGAAGAACTCGAGCTCATGCTGCCCGACTTCTCGAGCTACAACCAGGAGTGGGTGGGGCGCGTGCCGAAGTGGGTCGAGTACTACCGCAGCCACGATCAGCGGCCCCACTACGAGTACATGAAGACAGGGCTGAAGATCCTGCAGTGGTACGCGCCGCGGGAGCGTTGGGTGCTGAAGTGTCCCCAGCACCTGGAACAACTCGGCCCCCTGGCCGACTGTTTCCCCGACGCGACCTTCGCCGTCACCCACCGCGACCCGGTCGCGGTGATCCAGTCGGCCGCGACGATCACCTGCTACGGCGCGCGCATGAGCTACAAGACGACGCCGCCCGAGTGGTACCTCGAGTACTGGAGCCAGCGGATCGAGCAGCTGCTCGCCGCCTCGGTGCGCGATCGCGACCGACTCCCCGCCGATCGCACCATCGACGTCCTCTTCCACGAGTTCATGGCCGACGACTTCGCGATGGTCGAGCGCATCTACGACCTGGCGGGCCTGCCCATGAACGCGGAAGTGCGTCGGCAGATCCAGGACCACCTCGCGTCCCATCAGCGCGGCAAGCACGGACGCGTCGTGTACGACCTTCGCGAGGACTTCGGGGCCGAGCCGAAGCAGGTGCGGGCCGCCTTCGACTTCTACCTGGAGCGCTTCCCGGTCAACCTCGAGGTCGACTGAGCGCCGCGGGGCGCCCCGCAACGGCTCGGAAGCCGCCCAGCCGAGCGCCTGTTCGCGCTAGGATGCTCGGGCTCGACGGAGGCTTCCCATGACCATGCAACGCACCCCCCTGCTGATGCACCGCCTGCTCGACCGCGGTGCGCGCGTTTCCCCGGACGTCGAGGTGGTCACGAAGACCACCGACGGCACCCACCGCCAGTCCCTTGCGCAGACCCACGCACGGGCCAGCCAGCTCGCGAACGCCCTCGCCGCCGCGGGCGTCGCGGTCGGCGACCGGGTGGCCAGCTTCTGCTGGAACAACCACTACCACCTCGAGATGTACCAGGGCGTACCGTCGATGGGCGCGGTGCTGCACACGCTCAACATCCGACTCTCGCCGGGTGAGCTCGAGTACATCATCAACCACGCCGAAGATCGCATCATCCTGGTCGACCAGGACCTGCTGCCGCTCCTCGAGCCCCTCGTCGGGAAGATCCCGACGGTCGAGAAGGTCGTGGTGTGCGCCGAGCCGGGCGCGGAGAAGTGGGACACGGCTCTGCCCGGCGCCGTCGACTACGACGAGTGGATCTCTTCCCAGTCCACCGAGTACGAGTGGCCCCAGATCGACGAGAACGCGCCGATGGGTCTCTGCTACACGAGCGGCACGACGGGTCACCCGAAAGGGGTGATGTACACGCACCGCTCGACCTACCTGCACACGATGGCCGTCTGCATGACCGACTCGATGTCGCTCTCGGCCACCGACTCGATGCAGGCGATCGTGCCGATGTTCCACGCGATGAGCTGGGGGCTTCCCTTCGCAGGGCTGATGCTCGGAACGAAGACGGTCCTGCCCCACAAGTTCATGACGCCCGATGCGCTACTCGATCTGATGGCCGAGGAGAAGGTCACGATCTCGGCGGGCGTCCCGACGATCTGGCAGGGCGCGATGGCGGCGATTCAGGCCGAGCCGAAGCGCTGGGACCTCTCGACCGTCACGCGACTCACCTGTGGTGGCTCGGCTCCGCCGCCGGCCCTGATCCAGTGGTTCTTCCAGCAGCTCGGCTGCGAGATGATCCAGGGCTGGGGCATGACCGAGACGAACCCGCTCGCGACGGTCTCGCGCCGCATTGCGAAGCGCGCGCACCTGACGATGCTCGACGAAGAGCGCATCGCCAACCAATGCAAGGCGGGCCTCGTGATCCCCGGCCTCGAAGTCGAGATCTTCGACGAAGAATGGAACCCGCTGCCCCACGACGGCAAGAGCGTGGGCGAGGTGTGCATTCGCGGCCCGTGGATCTGCAGCGAGTACTACAACAACCCGCAGCCCGACAAGTTCCACGAAGACTGGCTCGTCACCGGCGACGTCGGGATGATCGATCCCGAGGAGTACCTGATCCTCACGGACCGCTCGAAGGACCTGATCAAGAGCGGGGGAGAGTGGATCAGCTCGATCGATCTCGAGAACCACATCTGCGCGCTGCCGTCGGTGGCCCAGGCAGCGGTGGTGGCGGCGCCCCACCCGAAGTGGGACGAGCGCCCGATCGCCATCGTGGTGGCGGCGGCGGGCCAGGAGCCGACGCCCGACGAGATCCTCGCCCACTGCACCGAGCGTTTCGCGAAGTGGCAGCTGCCCGACGAGGTGCTCTTCCGCGAGAGCATTCCGCTCACGTCGACCGGCAAGATCGACAAGAAGAACATCCGGGCCGATCTGGACCAGGAGGGGTATCAACTCCCCGACCTGCGCTAGCGGGCGCGGAGCGTTCCCGAGTCCGGTGGCAGGCTAGAGGTCCGCGAGCCAGTCGGCGAAGTCGAGCCGATCGATGGCGGCGAGGCTGCGGCGCAGGATGGTGCGCACGGTTTCGGTGCGCTCGGTGAGCGAACCGAGGCCGAGGGTCGTCACGGCGACGAGCAGGGTCTGCAGACTTGCGGCGCGATACTGCGCGCGAGCGCGCTCGTCCGAGAGCGCGACGCCATGTCGTGCGAGCGCGGCGCGGTAGCGATCGAGCAGCTCGGTTTCGCATTCGGCCAGCACGTCGGGCTCCAACGAGTTGGTGAGGCAGTACTGGATGTCGCGCGTGCCCGGGCACCAGTGGGTTCCCTGGAAATCCAACAAGCCGACGCGCCGTCCGTCTGCGCCCGCGTACTCGAAGCAGTTCGCAAGGTGACTGTCGCCGTGGACCAGGGTGAGGGGCTCGCGGTACCAGGCCTCGAGCACGGCGTTCCACTTGCGCACGGCTTCCCGCAAGAGGGCGACGTGGTCGTCGCGCAGGAGGTCGGGGGCGGCGCGTCGGGCGGGTTCGATCGCGACGGAGGCGAGGGCTCGGCTGCGCCGGCGGGCACCCGGCGCGAAGTAGGGGTGCAGGGATTCCGGAAAGCGCGCTTCGCGGGCGTCGCGCGGCCAGTCCCAGCAGGCCGCGTGGAGTTCGGCGAAGGTGTCGATGCAGCGCGCGGCCTGTTCCGGCGTGGTCCCGTTGGCCATGTCGCGGTTGTCGAAGAGCACGACGTCGGGCTCGGCGCTGAGGTCTTCGAGGAGGAGGACGAAGCGGCTGCCCTGCTGGGTGGCGGCGTAGACGCGCGGCACGCGCACGGGGACGTGGTTCGCGACGTCGCGACAGAAGGTCACCTCGACGCTCCAGAAGCCGACGGCGTTCGCGAACAGGCGCGTGGCGCGTTCGCGACAGGGGAGCTTCGCGTAGAGGGTGGCCGGCGCGTGGACCGGGTCGTCCGCAGGCGTCGCGTACTCGAGGGCGAGCAGGAAGTTCTGACAGTTGCTGCTCTCGAAGCTGCGACCAGCGAGCCGGACCGCGCGGAGCGGGGCCAGCGCGGGCGCTCCCGTCGGCGCCGCCTCGCGCAGCAGTCGCTCCGCCAGCGGAACCAGCGCCTCGGGCGTCCGTGGCAGTCCGGGGCGCGCCAGGTCGCGGAGCCGGTCTCCGAGCAGCTGCCCGCCGGCCCGGGCCACCGGTCCGAGCCAGGCCGCCGCGTCCCGCCAGGCGCTTCCCTGTCCGGCTGCCATTCCGTACGCGACCTCCCCGGACCCGCGGCGCTCTCCTTCTCCGGGCGCCTCGCCCGAAAACTCGCCCGCCGAGTCGGTCCGGGTCAAACTTATCATTTGATTAGATCGCGTGATAAGTGAATACTGCGCCCCATGGCAAGAGCCTCGGCCCGCGAACGTCTGCTCGACTGCGCCGAGGCGCTCTTCGCGGACCACGGCCTGTCGGGGGTTTCGCTGCGGGCGATCAACGCCGAGGCGGGGCTCTCGCCGGCGGCGCTCCACTACCACTTCGGGAGCCAGCGCTCCCTGGTGGAAGCCCTGCTCGAGCGCCGCATGCCGTCCCTGATGGGGCGGCGCCAGCAGCTGCTCGACAGTCTGGAAGCGTCGGCCGAGGCGCCGAGCACGCGCGCCGTGCTCGAGGCATTGATGCAACCCCTCGCCGAGCTGCTTGCCGAAGGCGGGGCCGACGGCGCGCGCTACCTGCGCCTCATTCACCGCTTGCGCGCCGACGGCGATCTCGACCCGGCCTTCGTCGTGGCGCGCTGGCCCGGCGGCGTCGATCGCCTCGTCCCGCTCCTGGCACGCGCCAACCCGGCGTTGCCCAGGCCCCTCGTCGAGCTGCGGTTGGCCTGGGCGATCGACCTCTTGTTGCGCAGCCTCGCCCACGGCCCCGCTCCCGACGGCGGCCTCGAAGCCCATGCGAATGCCCTGCTCGATTTTCTCACCGGCGCTTTCGAGGCTCCGGTCACGTCCCCCCACGCCTGAGGAGGCCCGGATGTCCGAACTCGAATCCCACCCGATCTCCGGCGCGCTTGGTGCCGAGCTGCGCGGACTCGATCTGTCCCGACCGTTGGCGCCCGAACAGTCCAGCGCCGTGCTCGATGCCCTCTACACCCACAAGGTGGTCTTCTTTCGCGGTCAAGACCTGACGCCCGAACAGCACGTCGCGTTCAGTGCGGGGCTCGCGCCCGTGTTCACCGACCACCCCGCCTACCTGCCCACCCTCGACGGCCACCGCGAGATCGTGGTGCTCGAAGGGCAAGAGGGCGGTAGGGCGAATCTGTGGCACAGCGATGTGTCGATCTCGCCGAAGCCGCCGATGGGTTCGGTGCTCTACATGAAGCAGTGCCCCGAGAGTGGCGGCGACACCATGTGGGCCGACATGACCGCCGCCTACGAGGCGCTCTCGGATCGCATGAAGGCCTATCTCGACGGGCTCGAGGCGGTCCACGATCTCGCGGGCACCGTTCGCAACGTGGTGCGCGAGCGGTCCCAGGCGACGAAGTCGCCGACCGGCGCGATGCCCGACATGAGCGGCCTGCCCCGGGCGATCCACCCGGTCGTGCGGACCCATCCCGCGACGGGAAGGAAGATCCTCTACGTGAATCCCACCTTCACGGCGCATCTCGAAGGGCTGCCGCCGGCCGAGGCCGACGCGCTGCTGGCGTTCCTCTTCCAGCACCAGAACCAGCCCGAATTCCAGTGTCGCTGGCGGTGGCAGACGGGGGACGTCGCCATCTGGGACAACCGCGCCACCCACCACTACGCGATCGCCGACTACGGAGACGCCCCGCGCACGATCCACCGCACCACCCTCGAAGGGGAGGCCCCGTTCTGATGCGCCGCCTATCCCTGCGTTCCGTCGCGACCACCGGTCTTGCGCTGCTGGCGCTCGCCGCCACCGCCGCCGCAGCCGAGAAGCCGAACGTCGTGATCTTCCTCGCCGACGACCTCGGCTGGTCGGACGTCGGCTTTCACGGCGAAGAGGTGATCGAGACCCCATCGCTCGACAGGTTGGCCGCCGAAGGCGTGCAGCTCGATCGCTTCTACACCACGCCCATCTGCTCGCCCACGCGTGCGGCGCTGATGACCGGCCGCGACCCGATGCGACTGGGCGTGACCTACGGCGTGATCATGCCCTGGCACACCGTCGGCATTCACCCCGATGAGGTGATGCTGCCCGAAGCGTTCCGACGCTCGGGGTACCAGACGGCCATGGTCGGCAAATGGCACCTGGGCCACGCGCAGGAGACCTATCACCCGAACCAGCGCGGCTTCGAGCATTTCTACGGTCACCTCCACACCGAGGTCGGCTACTTCCCGCCCTTCGCCAACCAGGGGGGCCGCGACTTCCAACGCAACGGCGTGACGATCGATGACGAGGGCTACGAGACCTACCTGCTGGGCAAGGAAGGCGCGCGCTGGATTCGAGACCGCGACAAGGAGAAGCCGTTCCTGCTCTACATGCCCTTCATCGCTCCCCACACGCCACTCGAAGCGCCCGACGACCTGCTCGAGAAGTACGCGGACATGGAAGACGATCGCAAGCCGGCGCGCAGCGCCCAGACCGACGACTCGCGGCGCATCAACCGGCTGATGCTGCGGGACAGCGCGCGCCCGGTGTACGCCGCCGTGGTCGACGCGATGGATCAGGCGGTCGGCATGGTGCTGAAGGCACTCGATGAGGAGGGCGTCGCCGAGAACACGATCGTGCTCTTCTTCAGCGACAACGGCGGGGCCGCCTACGCGACCGGCGGGGCCGACAACGTGCCGCTACGCGGCGGCAAGGGAGACACCTTCGAGGGCGGAATCCGCGTGGTGTCCGTACTGCGCTACCCGGCGAAGCTGAAGGCCGGCACCGTGAACGAGAGCATCATGTCGGCGATGGACGTCTTTCCGACCTTCGCCGAAGCCGCCGGCGTGCCCGTGGAGACGAAGTACGAACAGAACGGGCGCAGTCTCTGGCAGGAGCTCGAGCAGGGCTCGCGCAAGGCCCGTGAGGAGTACCTCTTCTTCGCGTCCGAGACGCCGATCCGCGGCCATTTCAACATCACCGCCTTCAACGACGAATGGAAGCTCGTCCAGGTGATCGACCAGGGGCTACTCGGTGCGGACGTCCAGACGCATCTGTTTCGCATCGCCGAGGACCCCTACGAGCACAACAACGTGGCGAGCGCCCACCCCGATGTCGTGGCCGAGATGTCCGAAGCGATTCACGAGTGGCGCAACCTCTACCCCGTGTCGGGCACCCGGCACAGTCTGGTTCCGCCGCCGGGTTGGCGCGCGCCGAAGGATTGGTCGACCTACCCCGTTCCCGTCGAGGATCTCCAGGAAGAGCCGGCGCCCGGGATGGCCCCCACCTACGCGCTCCCGGTGCTCGACTATCAGCACGGGGAGGCGGGGCGCTTGATCTATGACTGCGAGCCGTATGCGATCCTCGGCGGCGGTCTCTGCAAGTAGGAGGCGTACGCGCCATGGAACACTTCGAAGGAAAGGTCGCCGTGATCACGGGCGGCGCGCGCGGCATCGGTCTGGGGATTGCGCGGGCCTTCGCGGCGGAGGGGATGCGGGTCCTGCTCGGGGATATCGACGCAGCAACCGTCGAAGCCGCGGCCGACGAGTTGCGCCAGGGCGGTGCCCAGGCCCACGGTGTGGCGGTCGACGTGCGCGATGCCGAATCGGTCGAGGCCCTGGTCGCTGCAAGCCAGGAGCACTTCGGCGGCGCCGACGTCGTCGTGAACAACGCCGGGGTCTACCTCGGCGGGCCGATGAGCGGGCTCACCTTCGACGATTGGCGCTTCGTGCTCGACGTGAACCTCGACGGGATGTTCCGGGTGGGTCAGCGCTTCGCGCAGCTCCTACGCGAGCAGGGACGCGGCGGCCACGTCGTGAACACGGCCTCCATCGGCGGCTTCCTTTCCCACGGTGAGGGCGTGGCGTACGCGGTGAGCAAGTACGGCGTCGTCGCCTACTCCGAAGCGCTCCGGGGGGAACTCGAGCCCCACGGCATCGGGGTGTCCACCCTGTGTCCGGGTCCGATCGACACGGAGCTACCGGCCTCCGACCGGCTGCGCAGCGCCTCCGACCAGAGTGGCGCGGTGTCGGAAGCCCTCGCCCCGTTCATCCGCGATGGCATGAAGCCCGACGACGTCGGTCCGATCGTCGTCCGCGGAATCCGCAAGAACCTCGCCTACATCTTCACCCACGACGACATGCGCGAGCTCTTCGCAACGCGCTTCCAGAACGTATTGAACGCGATGGACGAAATTTCTGGCTGAAGCGCTCGCGAGCTGGCATCGCTAGCGACGAGCAAGGCACAGAACCGAGCAAGCCGCTCCCACGCGGGCGCGGTCTCGGGCTTCCCCGTGCCACCGCCAGCGCTCGCTCGGCGCGCAGCGTCCGCAACGCGGACGCGGAGACTAAAGAACGATCTCCGCGACGGCGCGAAGCGTTTCTACGTTGGTGGGCTGCACCAGGATCGACGTGACCGGCGTTTCCTTCCAGGCGTCGAGACGATCGCGAATCCGCTCGATCGGGCCGGTGAGCGTGATCTCGTCGGCGAACTCGTTCGGGACGGCCTGGGCGGCTTCGTTGCGCTTGCCCGCCATGAACAGCTCCTGGATCTGGTCGGCTTCGGCCTCGAAGCCCATCCGCGCCATCAGCTCTTTGTGGAAGTTGCGCTTCTTCGCGCCCATCCCGCCGATGTAGAAGCCCAGCATGAACTTCGTCGCCATCAAGCCGGCCTCGACGTCGTCGGTGATGTTGACGCTGGTGCCCACCGCGATCTCGAAGCCTGGCTTCAGGCTTCCGAGCGACTCGCTGTACACCTCGGGTCGGAAGGGGGAGTAGTAGAGGGGAAGCCAGCCGTCGGCGACTTCAGCCGCGAGCGCGACGTTCTTCGGACCCTCCGCGCCAAGGTAGATCGGGACGTCGGCGCGCAGCGGGTGGGTGATCGGGCGCAGGGGCTTCCCGAGCCCCCAGCTTCCCTCGCCCTTGTAGGGGAGCGGGTAGTGGGGTCCGGCGCTCTCGACGGGTTTCTCGCGCTTCAAGACCTGGCGCACGATGTCGACGTACTCGCGGGTCCGCGACAGCGGCTTCGAGAAGGGCTGGCCGTACCAGCCTTCGACGACCTGGGGCCCGCTCACGCCCAGGCCGAGGAGCAGCCGGCCCTTCGAGAGATGGTCGAGGGTGAGGGCGTGCATCGCCGTCGACGTGGGGGTGCGCGCCGAGATCTGGACGATCGCCGTGCCCAGCTTGATGCGCTCGGTGTGGGCGCCGATCCAGGCGAGCGGGGTGAAGGCGTCCGAGCCCCAGGCCTCGGCGGTCCAGACCGAGTCGTAGCCGCAGCGTTCGGCCTCCTGGGCGAGTTCGACGAAGTTGGGATTGGGCTGGGCCTGCCAGTATCCGAGCTGCACTCCGAGCTTCACGGCGATTCTCCTTGGGGGCGCGCGGGGACCGCGCGGCGAGGCCTATGGGCTAGCACAACGTCCCGGCGTCAGTCGGGGCGGGTCGCCACGACCCGCAGGGGGAGCGATTCGAGCCGCCGGACGAAGACGCTCGGCGCGAAGACGGGAGCGCCCGCCAGCGCGATCGACGACGTGCGGCCCAGCAGCTCCTCGAGGAGCACCCGCGCTTCGAGCCGTGCGAGCGGCGCCCCGATACAGAAGTGGCCGCCCCGACCGAAGCCCAGGTGCCGCTTCGGATGGCGGCGGTCGAGACGCAGCTGGTCTGCCGCCTCGAAGTGCTGCTCGTCGCGGTTCGCCGAGGCCCACAAGAGCATCAGCCGATCGCCCGGTTCCAGCCGCGCCCCGCCGAGCACGCAGCGGCGGCGAACCACCCGATAGTGGAAGCGAAAGGGGGATTCGAGACGCGCGACCTCCTCGACGAAGCGAGGGATCCCGCCCGGGTCGCGGCGCAGGCGTTCGACGAGCTCGGGACCCCGGGCGAGGACCCAGACCGCTGACGCCAACAGCGCGGCCGTCGATTCACCACCCGCACCGAACATGACGATCGCGATGCCGACGGCCGCTTCGCGGGGGAGGTCTCCGGCCGCCGCGGCGCGCGCGAGCGCCACCCGCATGGGTTCGTCGTCGTCTCCGGCAGGCGCGGGCGCGTCGAGCGCGGCACCCAGGTAGTCGGCCATCGCTGCGGACTCGCGTGCGAGCAACCCGAGGCGCTCGGGCTCGAGGCGGCCGGCCAGCATCTCGCCCCCCATCATGGCCCAGCGCCGGTGTCGCTCGACATCGCCATCGGGCAACCCGAGGATGCGCGCGACGGCGCGCGCCGGGATGCGTTCGGCGATCGGCACGAACTCCCCCCCACCCGCGGTGACGAACGGCCCCAGCGACTCGGAGGCCCAGCGACGGAGATCGGCCTCCAGCCGCGCGACCCGGGCAGGCGTGAGGCGCGGCTGGGCGATGCGGCGGTGGAGCGCGTGTTCGGGCTCGTCCGCCGTGGCGATCACGTGGCTCGCGCCCGAGTCGGGCAGCGGAAACGTACTCGGGGCGCCGTTCGCGTCGGCAACGAGCACGCCGGTGAGATTCGCCGAGAAGTCGTCCTCGCGGCCGAGCGCCTCCTCCACCAGGTCCCAGCTCGCGACGAGGTGGACCCCGGTGTCCGCGATGCGCGCGATGGGGGCATCGCGCCGGAGGCGGGCAAACAGGGGGTAGGGGTCGTCGAGGGTCTCGGTGCGCAGGAGCTCGCGCGCATCCTCCGAGTAGAGGCGCGCGCGCGGGGTCTCGGCTCCGTCGGGGGGTTCGGGCACCGCCGAATCCGTCATGACACTTCAACCCTTCCGTCGGGTCCCGCGTCTGAACGAAGCGCGGGGTTTCGCCCGCCGGACCGCGTGCACGAGCCAGTGTACGCTAGCGGGCCGCCCCATCGGGCGCGCCACCGTCGGGGAGGTTCCGTGTCCACGCGAGGGTCCCGAGGGTTTCGAAGCCGCATCGACGCCGGGATCGCGGCGTGGTCGCTATGGGTCGTGCATCACCCGTGGCGCGTGATCTTCGTCTGCGCGCTCTTCTCGGCGTTCTGGATCGCCCAGCTGCCGGGATTGCGGGTCGACAACTCGAGCGAGGCTTTCCTCCACGAGGACGACACCGAACGCGCGCGCTACGACCGGTTCAAGGAGCAGTTCGATCGCGAGGATCGCGTCCTCGTACTGCTGGGCGCCGATGACGTCTTCGCACCGGATTTCGCGGCCTGGCTGCGCGAGGTTCACCGCGCCATCGAGGCCGAGGTGCCCTACGTCGAAGAGGTGCTGAGCCTCGTCAACGCCCGGAACACCCGCGGCGAGGGCGACGAGCTGATCGTCGAGGAGTTGATGGAGGACTGGCCGTCCTCGCCCGCCGACTTCGCCGAGCTGCGAGCGCGGGCGCTCGCGAACCCGTTCTATCAGGGGAACCTCGTGACGCCGGACAGCCGCTTCACGGTGATCTCGATCAAGCCCTTCACCTACTCGACCCAGCACGATTCCGACGACGTGCTGTCGGGCTTCGAGGGAGCCGACGCGGTCGGCGAGGGCGCGTCACCCGAGTACCTGACCGACGTCGAAGGGAACGCCCTCTGCGACGCGCTCTACGCGTTGCTCGACCGGAACGGCCGAGACGACGTCGAGGTGCACGTGATCGGCGGACCGATCTTCGACCACCGCATGAACGCGTTGCTCCAGAACGACGTGAGCGTGCTGATGTCGGTGTCGCTGGTGCTGGAAGCGCTGCTCCTCTTCTTCCTGTTCCGGCGCGTCTCCGGGATGCTCTTGCCCCTGCTCGTCGTCGTGCTCTCGATGCTCTCGACGATGGGCTTCATGGTATGGCTCGACATTCCGTTCTCGATCACGCTGAACGTCCTGCCGGCCTTCTTGCTCGTGGTGGGCGTCTGCGACGCCGTGCACATCCAATCGATCGCCTATCGGCGGCTCGATCAAGGCGATGCGAAGTCCGAGGCGATCGTGTTCGCCCTGCGCCATTCGGGTCTTGCGGTGGTGATGACGAGCCTGACGACCGCGGCCGGGCTCGCCTCGTTCGGACTCGCCGAGCTCGCGCCGATCGCCCAGCTCGGTGTGCTGGCCCCGGCCGGCGTGCTGCTGGCGATGTTCTACAGCCTGGCGCTCCTCCCGGCGTTGCTCTCGATCACGCCGCTCCGGGCGCGGACCGCGCGCGCCGGGAAGCACCAGCCCCGCCCGGCGGATCGCTTCCTCGCGGGCCTGGGTACGCTCTCGACGCGCCATCCGACGGCGGTGGTCGTGGCGACGGCGATCCTCCTCGCGCTCGCGTGGCCGGGGTTTCGCCAGGTGCAGTTCAGCCACGATGGCATCCGCTGGTTCCCCGAAGAGGATCCCGTGCGCGTCGCCGAGGAGACCTTCGACGCCCACTTCCAGGGAGCATCGTCGCTGGAGGTGGTGATCACCACGCCCGGGGAAAACGGACTCTACGATCCGGACGGCATGGCGCGGATCGACCGGGCGATGCGCTTCAGCGAGTCGCTCGACGTCGCCGGGCGCCCGGTCGGCAAGGTGCTCTCCCTCGTCGACATCGTGAAAGAGACGCACCAGGCGCTGAACGGCGGCGACCCCGGCTTCTATCGGCTGCCAACCGAGCGCGCGGTGATCGCCCAGGAGATGCTGCTCTTCGAGAACAGCGGCAGCGACGACCTCGAAGAGTGGACCGATACCCGCTTCCAGCAGGCGCGGGTGACGGTGCGCACGCCCTGGGTGGACGCGCTCGAGTACCCGAGCTTCCTCGAGGCGATGCACCGTGGCTGGACCGAGATTCTGGGCGACGACCTCGCGTACGAGTTCACCGGGGGCGCCGTGCTCTTCACCCGCGTCTTCGAGGGTGTGATCTACAGCATGAGCCGCTCGTACGTGTTCGCACTGGCCGTGATCACGCCGCTGATGGTGTTCCTGATCGGCAATCTACGACGCGGGCTGGTCGCGATGATCCCCAACCTGATCCCCGTGTACCTGGTGCTCGCGCTGATGGGCTACTGGGGGGTCCCGATCGACGCGGGCACCCTCCTGATCGGTGGGGTGATCATCGGTCTGGCCGTCGACGACACGATCCACTTCATGCACCGCTTCGGCCGCTACTACGACGAAACCGGCGACGCCAGCTACGCCGTCCACGAGACTCTGCTGACGACGGGGACCGCCCTGCTCTTCACCTCGATCGTGCTCGCGATGGGCTTCAGCGTGTTCTTGCTCTCGTACATGCAGAACACGATGTGGTTCGGCGGACTGTCGCTCTTCGGGACGGTCGCCGCCTTCGGGGCCGATATCCTGCTCGCGCCGGCGTTGATGGTGCTGGTGACCCGCGCAGAGGGGAAGGCGCCATTGGCGGCCTAGGTCAAGAAGAACGCAGGGCGTAGCGCACGCTCAGTCTGCTTCGCGCCGTACGCCGAGCTGTGTGATGAGCAGTGCGGCGCCGGTCATGGCGAGGCCCTTCAAGAAGAAGGAGAGCTGAATCGCGCGCATCCGCTCGGTATCGGCGTAGAGCATCTCGTAGCCATGCACGGTGAAGGTGACCGGCACCAGGAAGAGCACGATCAGCCAGCCGCCGAGGCGTGCGTGGCGATCGAAGAGGATCAGCACCGCGCCGGCCAGCTCGACCACTCCGGACACGAGCACCCAGAAGGTGCGGAACGGGATCTGCTCGTGCATCAGGGAGACATAGCCCTCGATGTCGGTGAAGTGGGTGACGCCCGAGAGAAAGAAGATCAGCGTGAAGAGCAGACGTCCCAGCCAGCCGATGGCGGGATGCTCGGGAAGCGGGAGCGAGGTGGGCAAGACGATTCCTTTCGCCGCCGACGCGAACAGCGGGCGTGACTCGGGGCGCGACCGAGGCGGTTCCGGGCGATCGAAGCCGGCGCCGCCCGTGCCCGGATGCGTACCGTACCCGGGGAGCGGCCGCTCGCGTCGGGCCGGTCGGGCGACACGATGCTTGCAATGTCGCGGCGAAGGCCGAACCCTGCCGAGATGAGCGCGCCCATCTCGACGCGAAGGGACCGCGCGAAGCAGCAGTTTCCCCAGGTGCTGCTCGCGGTGCTGGGGATCCTGCAGGCGCTCGCCCTCGAGCTCTTGTGGGAACGCGGGGTGCTGAGCCTCGACCGCTGGCGCGAGGTCGACGCCCTGGCGGCGGGCGTGCTCCAGGCCCTCGCCGTCTTCATGGGCGTGGTGGTGATCTGGGTGCTGTTCGCGACGGTCGTGCTGCGCTTCGAATGGCTGCCGCGCTTCCGGGACCTGATCTTCCCCTTCGTCCTCGGCGGCCTGCAGTTCATGCTCATCGAATCGATGGCGCCGGAGCACGCCGGGCGGTGGTTCCTGCTGCTCGCCGTGGTCTTCGGCGTCGCGTCGGTCGTGTCCTATCAGACCTTCACGGCGGCGATCGCCGAGGATCCGGTCGCGGATCCCGAGGTCGGCGTCGAGATCGAGAGCTTCGTGCCGAGCGTCGTGATGGTCGTCGCGCTCGGCCTTCTGGCCTGGCTCGTCTCGGCGACCGGCGCCGCGTCGGCGTGGACCCTCGGCGCGTTGGTCCTGGCGAACGCCGGGCTGGTCGTGCAGCTCTGGGTGCTGCGCGCCTACTGGCATCGGGACCTGGGGGACGGCTAGTGCGAAGCGGCAGCGGGGGCCCGGCGCCTGCCGGACCCCCGCTCATTCGAGCTAGTCGTTCGCGCGCCAGCTCCGGATCTGGATGCCGCTGGTGGGCAGCGATCCCGGACAGTCGTTCTCGATCTGACCGTCGCTGGTGATCACCACCACCTTGTTCTTGCAGCCGCCCGATGCGCCGCCGGTGTTCAGGTCGCCCACCGAGACCCGCGGACGGGTCGGGAGACCCTGACCGATCGCCTTCCGGCGCTTGTCCTCGGCGGTGCCGGGGTTCGAGGGGAAGCCCGGATCGCCGCAGTCGAAGGAGAAGCGGTAGAGGAAGGATTGGCCGGTCGCGTTGCACAGGCTGGCCGAGGTGGGCGCCGGCACGTAGGACGTCGTGATGATGTCGCCGAGGAAGATCACGCTGTTCGAGATGAACTTCTCCCGGTCGCGACCCGTCACGAAGAACCCCTTGCCGATGTCCGTGCAGTTCTTCAAGCCCGAGTCGATGTCCGCGATGTCGAGCAGGTCGTCCTCGGTGATCACCGCCGCGGTTCCGCCAGCAGCCAGCGGGTCCGTGTCCTTCACCACGTAGAAGTGGTTGTTGTTGGACTTGCCCGCCGGCGGAGAGCCCGGCGTGTCGTCCACGCCCGCGTCAGGAGCCGCGCGCTCGCCCGCACCCCACGCCAGGGTCAGCGTGTTGCCCTTCTTCGTCGCCGTCGGCGGGAAGAAGAAGCTCTGGAAGTGCGTGCTGCTGTCCCACGCGGCGGGCGGGGAGACCTCGTCGTTGCTGTGGTTGGCCTTGAAGAAGAGCTGGAAGGGCCAGTCGGGCTGACCGAGGCTCTTGTTCGCGATGGCGTTGTTGACCGGGTCGTCGCCGACGGGGGAGACCACCCAGCGCCACATGTTGCCGCCCAGGTCTCCGATGTAGATGACGTCCGCGTAGCCGTCGAAGTTGGTATCGAAGACCGCGGGCTGCGACGCGAAGGCGAAGTTCATCTCGTCGTAGGTGACCTGGCCGCCGCCGACGCTCACGTCGGAGGTGTGGAAGGCCTTGATGCCGAGCAGCTCACCGGTGGTGATGTCGACCATCATGATGGCCCGACCCCGCAGGTACTTGTCCGGGTCGGCGCTGTCGCAGGCCAGCCCCGCCGTCTGCTGGTGGTAGGCGATGTTGTTCGGGTCGCCGCAGACGTCGTAGCCCCCGCCGAACACCGCTACCCAGCGGTCGTGGGAGCCGTTGGGGTCACCGTCGACCCGTACCCGCACGCGGGTGATCACCGGCTCGCTCCAGGTGTTCCCCATCAGCTGCTTCGGATCGGGGCCGCCGGTCACGACGTCGTCGTCCGAATTCGGGTTCACGGCGACGCCACAGCTCTGGCAGGGGAACTCCCAGAAGTAGCGCGGGTAGGCCGTGTCACTCGGGTCGGTGACGTCGAGGGCGTAGTAGCTGCGGCCGCCGTCGCGGAGACCGCCGATCAGCACCGTGCGCCACTGCTCCTTCTGCTTCGTGGCGGCATCCGGGTCGACCACCGTCGTGAACTGACCGCCACTGATGGTGCGGTAGATCCAGACGTCGCCTGCGGCGAGCGGACCGTCCACGAACGTGTCGGTACGCACGCTGCCCGGCGGCTGACTGAGCGGCAGCGACCAGATCTTGTCGCGGATCTCGCTCGGCATGAAGCCCATCAGCTCGGCGCCAGTGCCGCGATCATGGCGCTTCGGCGTGAGCGCGTTGTCCCACATGCCGGCGTGGATGCCGTGTAGCCAGCCGTCGTTGGCGCCCGCGTAGATCACGCGGTCGCGCTCGCGGTAGTCGTTGGCGAAGAGCTTGTAGGAGAGGCTGTTGATGGGTGCGTTCGGCGAGTCCACGATCACCGGAGTGGAGTGGAAGATGTCGCCGAGCAGCACGTCGTTGCCGTTCGCGTCTTCGCGGTTGTCGCAGTCGGTCCCCAAGAGGGTGCCGAACTGGCAGCCGGCGATCTGACTCACCAGCTGGGGCACCAGCCCGTCGAGATCTGCCGTGGAGTTCGGGTTCGGGAGGTTGAAGGGCGCCTTCGCCAGCTGGGCGTCGGGAGCCGTGTCGAGCCCGAGGGTTGCGCGCGTCTGGGTGTGGGTGATGGTGCCCGAGGAGTTGTTGAAGAAGTTCGAGGCGCCCGCACCGAAGGCCAGCGAGCTGAAGCCGACCCGCAGCTTGCGGTCCGCCGGGTCCGGGACCTCATCCGCGGCATCCCACACCGCGTTCGACTCGGTCAGCAGGTTGCCGTTGGTCGGGCAGGGCGGGTCGAGCGTATCGTCGCCGATCGCGCACTTGTCGTCGGCGGTCAGGATGTCGCCCGTCGCCGTGAACTTGAAGCTCTTGAGGTGGCCCTCCCAGAAGGGGGTCAGGCCGCTCGGGCGGAAGTAACTGGTGTAGAAGGAGTCGCCGTCGGTGGTCCGGCTCGCGGGCACCGTCGCCGAAGTGAAGGCCTGGGTCTTCTGGAGAATGTCGACGATCTGCTCGATCAGCGCGTCGGCGAGCTCTTCCGCGTTGTTGCTCTGGCGGAACAGGCCGTTGGCGACGTCCGCGGTCTTCTGCAGCAGCTGGTTCGCCGGGCCGCCGGTGGTGAAGCCCACCGTGTAGACGTCGATCGTCTGAGTCCCGGCAAAATCTTCCTGGAAGTCGGCCGTCTGCATGTACATCGCGAGGTCGTCGAGGTACAGCGAGGTGTCGTTGCAGAAAGAGCAGGAGTCGTCGGGCTCTTCGTCGCCGGCCTCCGGCAGCAGGTCGTCGGGGTTGAAGTTGCCGACGAGGTCGTCGTAGCTGCCGTCCATGTTGTTGAAGTCGTCCTTCGTCGGCTCACCGTCGGTGATGATCACGACGAAGTTCCTCTGGCACTCGAGCTGGACTGGCGTGACAGGCGCACTCGCAATCGCCACTTCGACACCGGCGGTATCGAAGTCGTAGGCCGGGAAATCGTTGGTGTCGACGCCGTCCGCGGGGTTCGTGCGACTCTGGAAGTAGCGGTAGACGTTGTAGAGGGTCTCGGCGAGGGGCGTCCACGTCTCACCCGAGAGGTCGTCGATGAAGGTGTCGATCGCCGTGGCGTGGGCGGTGGTATAGTCGTCGATCGGGACCGCGACGAAGCCGCCTTCCGGGTCGTCGTCGTCCCGGAACTGGGCCAGGCCGAAGCGCACCGCACCGGCCAGGTTCACCTGGCAGATCACCTCACGCAGCACTTCCTGGGCGGCGGTGATGCGCGAGCGGCGGTAGCGGCTGTAGGTGGTCGCGTAGCCCTCGTCGATCAGGCACTGCGAACGGGTGCCGTTCGCGAGGCTGTCCATGTTGTCGACGTCGTTGTTGCCGACACCCTTGAAGACGGGCGCAGCTTCGTCGCTGAAGTACCAGTTCAGGTAGCGGCCGAGGATTCGGGTGCTGCCGGTAATGGTGTCGTCGGCCCAGAGGGTGCGGGTGTTGCCGCACTGGGTCGAGGTGAGGTTGCCCGTGAACGAGTAGCTGACGTCGTTGTCGATATCGAAGCCGAAGTTGGCCACGCAGGTGGAGTTCACCGTCGGGTTGAAGGCCGGGTGCCACACCAGGTTGTTCATCGAACCCGAGTTGTCGACCACCAGCATCACGTTCGGGGGAACGCGGTTGGTGAACAGGTCGGTGTCCTGCGCGATGCTGGCGCTGGCCGGAAACAGCAGCGCGGCCGCGAAGGCAACCAGAAGGATCTTGTGTCGGGTGGCGATGGTCTTCATGGGATTCCCGTGTGGCTTGGGGGCTGGGGAAGGGCGCGCTCGAGTGGAGCGGAACTATTCGGAGGCGTACCGGATGACGATGCGGTCGAGGACGTCGGGGTCGCTTCGGGTCGCGCCGTCGCTGCCCTCGTACTCGGCACGCAGGAGCGGCCAGAGACCGCCGGGCGCATCGATGTTCTGCGCCATCAGGGAGCTCATCGTGAACGCGTCGCCGTTCTCCCAGAGGAGCTGGGCTTCCGGATCCACGAGATAGACGGTGCCTTCGATCATCAGGCGTCCGGTCGCGGCGTCCTTGCCTTCGATCAGTCCCGAACCGTTGATGGGTCCGGCCTGAGCGACCGATGCGAGGAGCAGGCTGCTGAGGAGAAGGGCTGCGAAGCGTTTCATGATTCCTCCAGAGATCTGGGGCGATGCGCCGTGGCCCCCCATGGAGCAAGCGCCGTACCAACTCGTGCCGGACCTTCGTATCGGTCGACCGCGCGAACGGTTGGAGCCCGAACTGCACATCGTCGGATGGGCGGGGTTCCGCAAAGCCTGGCGAGCGCTGCAAGTTGTTTCGCAGCGTCACCGACAGCGGTTTGCGTGGGCGAGCCGGTCGGTCGGGGCGGCCGTCCGCTGCCACCGGCGAGTTCCAACCGGGTTGGAATCGCCAGGCAGATGGGGCTGGCTCAGCGATCGCGCGCGGCTTCGGCGGCCTCGAGTCGCTCACGCGCAGCCGCGAGCTCGGGCTGGAGCTGGAGCGCACGGCGGTAGCGATCGACGGCGGCGTCCAGGTCGCCCGAGGCCTCGTCTGCCACCCCGAGCGAGAGCTCGCCCTGGGCCGAGTCGAGCGGGATGTCCTGGGCGAGGAGCCAATGCCGTGTGGCACGTCGGAACTCGCGGCGCGCGCGCAGCTGGAGCGCGAGGTTGCGGTGGGCGACGCGGTGGCCCGGGTCGAGCGCAACGGCGCGTTCGTAGTGGTGGAGGGCGGCGTCCAGGGAGCCCGCATCGCCGTGCACGGCGCCGAGGTTGTTGTGGATCGTGGCGCTCGGCGCCACGGCGAGGGCATGTTCGAAGAGCGTGACCGAATCGCGCCAGGTGCGCGTCTGGTGCCAGGCGGCGACGGTCCAGGCCGCGAGCAGCAGGACGCCGCAGACGGCGGCCGCGCGACGTAGCCGCAGAGGTCGGTCGCGGAGCTGCGCTCGGATCGCCCAGGCGATCGCGATCGAGAGCCCGAGGCTCGGGTAGTAGGTGTAGCGATCCGCCATCCCCTGCAGTCCCGCCTGCACGAACCCGGATACCGGGAAGAGCGTTCCGATGAACCAGAGCCAACCGGTCCAGGCGGAGCCCTGGCGGCTCCAGGCGACGAGCGCCGTGATGGCCGCCAGCAAGGCGAGGGCCGCGGTCACCTCGCCCGAGGACGGGGCCACCCCGCTCGCCGAATAGGGATGGGGGTAGAAGACGCCCAGCCCGATGGGCATCGCGCCCTTCCATAGGTAGGTCGCGTAGGCGACGGCACCGGAGGCGAGGCGCTCGCCCAGGTTCGGGTCGAGCCACGCGGTGGCCCCGCCCGCGCGCTGGGCTTCGAGCGTGACGACACTCGATCCGGCCGAGAGCAGGAAGAACGGGAGCTTCTCGAGCGCACGTACCAAACCCTCACGCCAGGATCCCAGTCGCGCGAGGGGCCAGCGGTCCAGAAGCAGGAAAACGCAGGGGAGCGTGACCCACATCGGCTTCGCCAGGAGACTGAGTGCGAAGCAACCGAGCGACACCCACCAGAGACGGCGGCGGTCTTCCCACGCGTAGCCCGCGTAAGCCCAGAGGGCGAGCAGACCGAAGGTCGAACTCAGCACGTCCTTGCGCTCGGCGATCCAGGCGACGGATTCCACGTGCAGGGGGTGCACCGCGAACACCGCCGCCACCCCGAACGACGGCGCGAGGTCACCGGTCAGGGCGCGAAGCGCGAAGAAGACGAGCCACGCGTTGAGCAGGTGCAGCAAGACACTGGTCGCGTGGTGTCCGGACGGGTCGAGTCCGAAGAGCTCGACGTCGAGCATGTGCGAGAGCCAGGTGAGCGGGTGCCAGTTCGACTTGTGAAAGGTGGTGAACGCCCAGCGGACGCTGTCCGCGGTCAGCCCAGCCTGCACCTGTGGATTCTCGGTGACGTAGCGCGGATCGTCGAAGCGGACGAATTCGAAGCCGAGCGCCTGGCCGTAGACCGCCAGCGTCAGAACAGCGAGGACGAGGCACGCGATTCCGTTCTCACGGGTCCACACGCGCGCATGCTACGGCGCGCGCCGCTGGCGTGGCAAACCGGTGTCGAACGGGCCTCTTGCGGCGGCTAGCGCCTGCGGCGGGCGAGGAACCCGAGGCCGGCGAGCAAGAGACTGGCCGTCGCGGGTTCGGGGACGAGCACGAAGCTGGCGGTGCCGGTGAACTGGCCGATCTCCGTCGTGATGCCTTCGGCGTCGGCCTGGGATACGGACTCGAACTCCAGGCGATACCCGGTGAGGATGCCGAGGGTGATGTCCGTGACGCCGCTGGTCGTCAGATTCAGGATCTCCTGCTCGCCGCCACCGCCGAGGAGCTCGATCAAGCGGATCGAGCTGGCACCCTCCAGGACGCGATCGATCCGCAGCGCGAAGGGCGATGTCGTCGTCGAAACGAGATCGATCGAGAACGCGGAGCGGCCGGATGCCGTTCCGGGAAGGCCTTCGAGACTCGCGTTGGCGCCGCTCAGGCCATTGAAGGAGATGCCGCCGCCGAAGGGGGCGGTGATCTCCTCGACATCGAGTGAGGCGGTGGCCACGACGACCCCAGGGGAGATGAAGCCAGCGCTGACCGAGACGTCGACCGGGAGTAGCTCGGTCTGCTGCAAGAGTTCGTCGTCATTGCCCGCGGCAGAGACGACGCTCGCTTCGAGCGTGTAGGCGATGTTCGCGGCGAAGGAATTCGCCAGGGCGGGGATCGCCAGGAGCCCGACGACACCGAACACGAAGACAGCAGCGGCGCGGTTTCCGAGGGAACCGCGACGCGATCGAGGGAGGTCGCGCATGCGGCCATCCTACGCGGGACGGTCGCTTCGGGCGTCACTTTCATGTGAAAGGCCGGCCCCGCAGGGGAACTCCCGCGCAGGGCCGGCTCACGGATCTAGCGCTTCGGGCCGCCCATTGTGCCCGGCCAGCGCGAGCTGCTGATGGTGTCGACGTGGGGCCAGAAGGCCTCCGGGTCGATCGGTCCCTCGAGCGTGATGTCCCGCGCCGTGGGCATCGCCCACGAGAGATAGGCCGAGGCCGGGCCTGCCATCGGCAGCCGCTGGGCGATCGGATCCCAGGGGCTCTCGAGGAGGCGGAGTTCGCCCTCGATCTTTTCGCGGTGGATCGGCTGGTAGTCGGCGCGCACCTGCACGACGTGGGGCGGGAAGTCGTAGGCCTTCTCGGCGCCGCCGACGGCGCGCGAGGCCTTGATCCACCACTCGTACTCGAGCTGGGTCTCGGGGAGCTCGGCCGGCCCGACCGTCTTCCCCTGGAACTCGATGAACGTGTAGCCCTGATGAATGCAGCGCGCGCGCACGGCTTCGCCGAGCCGGTAGTACTCGATCTCGGCGAGCACCTTCGGCTGGCCGTTCGTCTCCTTGCTGATGTGCACCGCCGACTCCTGGTCGATGCCGTAGACCAGCGAGTAGACGCCGGGCGTGCCGCGATAGTCGGCGTCGACGCTGACTACGACGCCGTACTCGGGCTCGTCCGGCACCGGTACGCAGTAGATCGACAGATGCACGTTCGACTCGGCGCTCGGGTCGATGCCCGGCGGGAGCAGTGCCGCGATGTTCTTCGGGTCGGTCGGGTAGTCGATCTTGAGGATCGGCCAGCCCATGATGTCGCCCGGCTGGATCTTGAAGTCGTCGAGGTTCGCCATGTCGGTCTCCTTGCGGGCATGCGCCCGGAATGCTCGATTGGGGTTTGGGATCAGAGAAGAGGACGGGGTTGCTCAGGCCTCGTCGCGAAACAGGTGACGCTCGGGCCCGATACGCGCGGCCAGCGGCGCGAGCTTCTCGGTGTCGAAGCCGTAGAAGGCGGCCGCGTTCTCCCCGAGCATCTTCGCGATGTCTTCCTCGGGGAAGCCCTTGAAGGTGTCGATCATGATCTGCTGGGTGATCGGCCAGGTGCCTTCCGGGTGCGGGTAGTCGGTGCCCCACATGATCGTCTCGAGTCCGATCTCGTGACGCAGTTCGGCCTCGCGCCGCGACATCGCCGAGCTGCCGACGCGGATGTTGCGACGGAAGTAGTCGCTCGGCTTCATCGTCAGGTGGCTCTTGTAGCCGGTGCCGAGCTTCGCCGAGTAGTGGTGGTCGCTGAAGCGGTGGTCCATCAGCTCGAGGAGCTCGGGCACCCAGATGGTGCTGCCCTCGGTGACCACGGCCTTGAGCGTCGGGAACCGCTCGAATACGCCGCCCCAGATCATGTACCAGAGCGGGCGTGCCAACCACCACGCGACTTCCGTGACGTAGATGCCGAGCCCGCCGGGCAGATCGGGTCCGGGTTCGGCGGCGGGATTCGCACCGAAGATGTTCGCGCCGAAGTAGTCCTGCATCGGCGCAGCACCCGAGTGGTAGTGGACGATCATTCCGAGGCCTTCGCACTCGGCCCACATCGGGTCGTACTTCGGGTGGTGGTAGGGATCCTGGTCGACCCACATGTGGGGCAGCATGATTCCGCGCAGCCCGTGCTCGCGGGCCCAGCGGATCTCCTTCACCGACTCGTCGACGCTCCAGAACGGCGGGATCAGCGCCAGCCCGAAGCGGCGCTCGGGGGACATGGCGACGAACTCGGAGAGCCAACGGTTGTGGGCGCGCGCGCCGGCCCACTGCAGCTCCGGGTCGGCCCCCATCGGGGAGAGCGAGAGGTCGCCACCGAAGGGCGGCGAATTGCGCTCGGTCAGCCCGTCCACGAACAGGATCTCCGCGGCGATGCCGTCGGCGTCGAGGATCTCGTTGCGACGGTCCGAATCCCAGGCGCCCGACAGGCCCCAGGCCTTGTCCTCGGCCCACCTCGCGCTCTCCTGCGCCATCTCCAGCCGTTCGCTCGCCTGTTCGAGGGCGGCCATGCGCGCCGCGTGCTGGACGTCGAACGCATCGCGGTGCTTCGGGTCGAGATAGTCGCGGTACACCTCGGGTCGCGGGCCCGCGTGTCCGTCGGAAGAGATGACGAGGAAGCGGTTCATCGGTTCTCCTTCAAGCGGGCGTCTTCGCTCGGAGGCTGTCGGCCAGGAAGCGTGAGGTCGCGGCGACCCGCGCGGCGAGCGGGTAGTCGTCGAAGTGCACCCAGGAAAGGAACATCGAGTACCAGGAGCCGACGACCACCTCGGAAAGGGTGTCGAGGTCGACGTCGTCGCGAACGCCACCGCTGGCGAGCCCTTCGCTCAGGAATTCCCGGAATGCGTCGTGGAAGCGCCGGTCGGCGGTGACGGCGCGCTCGGGGAACGCCACGGTCAAGAGCGTGCCGAGCAGCTCGCGGCGCCGCGGTCCCATCTCGAGCGCCCTGGCGGCCGCGTCCTCGAAGACGCGGACGAGCTGCTCCGAGAACGGGCCCGGCCGTTTGCTGACCTCTTCGATGCCCTCGAAGGTGGTGCGCAACAGCTGGTCCGAGATCTCCTGGAGCAGATCGAGCTTCGACGGGAAGTGGTTGAAGAAGGTCCCGTAGGCGATGTCGGCCTGGGTGGCGATCTCGTTGACCGTGGTGGCCTCGTACCCCTGGCTCTCGAACAGTGCGATCGCCGTGTCGATGATCCGCTCCCGGATCTCGAGGCGTCGCCGCTCGCGGCGGCTCGGCAGAAGCTCGGCCGCTTCGGCCATCGGGGCTAGGCCTCGCCCCGAATGCTGGCGAGCGACGGACCGATCTTGTCCGCGATGGGCTCGAGGAGGTCGCGATCGAAGTCGTAGACCTCGAAGGCGTTGAGCCCGAGGATCGCGCGGGTCTCGTCCTCGGGATACTCGGCGAACACCGACCGCAGCGCGTCCATCGTGTTCGGCCAGGTGCCCTCGAGGTGGGGGTAGTCGGTGCCGTACATAAGCTTGTCGAGGCCGATCTTGTAGCGATCGCGACCCTCGTGGTCGGGCATGAAGGACGCGCCGATGTAGCACTGGCGCTGGAAGTACTCGGTGGGCGTGAGCGAGAGGTCCTTCGTGAAGTGCTTGAAGATCGGGTTCGCGCTCTTGAACTCGAGGAGTCGCAGCGTCTCCAGGATCCACGAACAGCCCGTCTCCGAGAGTACGTACTTGAGGTTCGGGTGCCGCTCGAAGGCGCCCGACCACAAGAGCGCCGTGAACGGCCGGTGGGCCCACATGTCGACTTCCGAGATGAACATCGCGGTTGCGCACTCGAGGTCGCCGTAGTCGGGAGACCAGCCCGAGTGCGACTGCAGCGGCAGCTCGAGCTCTTCGCAGACCGCCCAGATCGGCTCGTAGCGCGGGTGGTGGTAGAAGGGCTGGTCGCCGGTGCTGGACGGGAGCAGTACGCCGCCCCACAGGCCCGACTCGCGGGCCCGGCGGATCTCGGCGACGGTCACGTCGATGTCGTCGACGTTGATCAGCGCGACCCCCGCATGGCGCCCCGGATGCTCGTTGCAGAGGTCCGCGAGCCAGCGGTTGTAGGCCTCGATCCCCGCCTGGTTCCACTCCGGATCCACCGGGTTGCGGTACTGCATGAGGCCGGCACCGAAGGGCGCCATCTGGGGAAAGATCACCTCGGCCGCGACGCCGTCGGCTTCGAGGTCGCGGAGCCGGACCGTGGCGTCCCACTCGCCCTGCCGCGGAGCGAACGGGCTGTTGCCGTCGGTGAGCATGGCGCTGAGCACGGCGTCGTCGATGTCGCCCTTCACCGTGCGCGCCATCAGCTTCATCTTCTCACCGCCCTGCCCTGCCTTGTCGGCGTAGGCGTCGACCGCCTCCTGGTCGAAGAAGGTGCCCGCGCGCGACACCATCTCGCGGGCGTAGCCGAGCCACCAGCGATCGGCGTGCTCGTGGAATTTCTTCGGCATGTACTCGTTGTAGGTCACGGGCAGCGCGCCGGCGTGACAATCCGAGCTGATCATCAGGACGTTCTTGGACATGGTGGTTCCCCCAGGAGACGGACGGACGCGCGCGCTAGCTCAGGCCCATGTGCTGGAGCTCGATCGGGCACTCGCCGCGCGCGAGCTTCTCGGCGCGCTCCTTCAGGGTCGCTTCCATCGACTGGCGATCGATCATGATCACGAAGTCCTCGTTGCGGATGCCGGCGAGGAGGAACTGGGCGAGTTCGTCGAGGTCTTGCACGGGCAGCTCGAAGCCCGCCGCCTTCGCGCCCTGCATGAACGCGTCGAAGGTCGTCTCCTGGGAAGCGTCTACCTGCACCTTGCGCGCGAGCTCGGCCGGACGGTTCCGCTTCGTCGTCCAGATCCCCGTGTCGAGCATGCCGCCCGAGGGATAGAAGATCGCGGCGCGCAGCTTCGTGTCGCGTCCGATCAGCTGGGCGGCGAGGCACTCGGTCATGATCGAGACGGCGGCCTTGCTCGAGGCGTAGACGACCTGCTGGGCCAGGGGCGAGATGCCGCCGTCGCCCGAAGAGGTGTTCACCACGAAGCCCTCTTCGCCCGAGGCGAGCATGCGCGGGACGAAGGCCTGCACACCGTGGGCGACGCCTGCGATGTTGACGCCGTGCACCCACTGGAAGTCGGAGGGCTCGGTCTCCCAGAGGTCGAGGTTCGCGACCGACACGCCGGCGTTGTTGCAAAGCAGGTGGCAGGCACCGTGCTCGTCGAACACGCGATCGGCGAGGGCGTTCACCGAGCTCGCATCGGACACGTCGGTGACGACCCCGGTGATCGAGCCGCCCAGTTCTTCGGTGGCGGCCTTGAGAGCGGGTTCTTCGACGTCGGCGATCACCACCTTCATGCCTTCGCCGAGGAAGGCCTTCGCCATGGCCTTGCCGATGCCACTGGCACCGCCGGTGACGACTGCGACGCGATCTCGAAACTCCTGCATCGAACCCTCCTGCCGAATGTGGGCGCACCCGGCGTTCGGCACCGGGCCAGGCGGGCATGCTGAAGGACGGGCGTGTGAACCGCAATCAAAAAATGATCGGAGTTCAATAATTTGGAAAACGCAATAATTCCGAATATTTGGAATATCGCGCAGCCGACCGTGCCGGCCGATCATCGGCCTCGGGCCGCTAGACCACCAGCTTGCGCAGCAGCCGGTTCCCGAACACGAACTTGATGAACTTCTGCATCCCGTCCGCCCCTTCCTTCGTGTAGGGGTACCCGCCCTGGGCCTTCTTCGCGGTGTCCACGAGGATGGGGTGGGCGTGGCAGTAGCCGCGGATGCCGGTCTCGCCGTTCACCTGTCCGACGCCGCTCGCCTTCAGGCCGCCGAAGGGCGCCTCGGGGATGCCGTAGGTCATGGCGATGTTGTTCACGTTGACGCTGCCGGTCTCCATGCGCTCGCCCAAGGCGACGCCCTTGTCGGCGTCGCTCGTCCAAACGTTGCCCGACAGTCCGTAGTCCGAGTCGTTCGCCAGGGCGATCGCCTCTTCCTCGTCCTTCACCTTCTGGATCGCCACGATCGGCCCGAAGGTTTCGCTGCGCATCAGCTCCATGTCGTGATCCACGTCGACCACGACGGTCGGCTGAAAATAGAAGCCCTTGAGGTCCGGGTTGCGGTTGCCGCCCACCAGCACCTTCGCGCCCTTCGCGCGCGCGTCGTCCATGTGGCGTTCGATGATGTCCATCTGCTTGTCCCAGAACACGGCGCCGACGTCGCCATCGGGGGCGTCGGTCTGCACGAGCTGCTTCGTCTGCTCGACCACCTTGTCGACGAAGGGTTCGTAGATCGACTCGGGCACGTAGATGCGCTCGGTGCCGCAGCAGAAGTGGCCGTTGTTGAAGCAGGAGCCGCGCACGGCTCCGTCGGCCGCCTTGTCGAGATCGGCGTCCTTGCAAACGACCATCGCATCCTTGCCGCCGAGCTCGAGGGTGACGGGGATCAGCAGGCGCCCGCAGGCCTCGCCCACCTTGCGACCCGTCGCGACGCTCCCGGTGAAGGAGACCTTGTCGACGCCGGCCTCAATCAACGCCGCGCCGGTCGCGCCATCGCCCTGCACCACCTGATAGAGATCTTCCGGGAAGCCGGCGGCGTCGGTCAGCTCCTTCAAGAGTACCGCCGAGAAGGGCGTGACCTCGCTGGGCTTGTGCACGACGGCGTTGCCGGCCATCACCGCCTGGGCGAGGGGATTCGCCGCGAGCGCCACCGGGCCGTTCCACGGCGTGATCAGGCCGACCACTCCGAGGGGCTGGTAGACGAGGGTGACCTTCGTGGTGAAGCGCATCATCCCGGACGCGGGGCGCTTCTGGGTCTGCAGGTACTTCTTCGCCCGCTTCGCGTAGTGGGAGATCTGCATGCAGGGCGCCATCACCTCCATGCTGATCGCTTCGCTGCGCGGCTTTCCGGTTTCCTTCCGCACGAGATCGACGATGTCGTCCTGGCGGGCGACGATCTGATCGACGAGACGCCACAGGTACTCGGCGCGCTGATCGAAGGAGAGCTTCCGCCACTCGGTCTGGGCCTTGCGCGCTCGCTCGACCGCGGCGCGGACGTCGTCGGCGGTGCCCGCCTCGAAGTCGCCGATCGGTTCGAGCGTAACTGGGCTGGTGATCCGATAGCGCTGGCGCGGGCCGTCGGAAGCGATGGGTTCGAACAGGGCCATGGCATTCTCCTCGTAGCAGCGGGCGGTTCCTACGAACCGCGTAGGCTCCCAGCATGCGATCGGAGGCGGGCCTCCGCAATCGACGGCTCGCGAACCGGATTCGCAGGCGCTCTTGACCACCGCGGCGCTTGTCTCGGCGGCCGCCGGAGCGCAGCATGGAGCGGGCGGGCCGATCCCGCCGAGAGGAGAGCCGGATGTCTGGAGCTGCAGCCGAAAGTCGCGTCGCCTTCGACGAGTTGCTCGACCTGTTGCGCGAGTTTGCCGATCGCTACGCGGGGCCCGAGTGGGGTGTCGAACAGCCGGACGCCACGGCCGAGGCCCTGCGCGCCGTCCTGCACCTGCTCGAGGCCTCCCTCGTGACGCGTCAGGAGTCGCACCCGACCCGGCCCTGGTTTCGCGAGTTTCCGCTGCCGACCCGCAAGTTCCTGGGCGACAACTCGGACGCGGTCTACTTCGAGACCGCGATCTCACCGGATCATCGCTACCGCCTGACCGGCAACATGGCTGGGGCCGTGTACGTCTCGATCACCATCGAGTCGGGCGCTCCGAACGGGGAGTTCTCCCGCAGCACGGGCGGCGTGATCAACGACAGCGAGTTCGACGTCGCCGCCGACGGCAGCTTCGAGATCTTTCTGGGAGGCGAACCGCGCGACCGCAACTACCTGCCGCTGCCGCCCGACGCCGACCGTCTCACCACCCGCCACTACTACGAAGACGAGAAGCCGGCGCCGATCGAGCCGCGCCATACCGACCTGCGCATCGAGGTGCTCGACCCGGGTCCGGCGCCCGACGCGCCGAACGACGCCAACGTCGCGGCGGCGATCCGGCGGGTCGCGGCGTTCATGCGGACGTCGACCCTCGACATGGGTCCGCCGCCGCGCGAACAACCCGACTTCGTCTCGCGCGTGCCCAACGAGTTCCCGCAGCCGGTGAAGCCGGGCAACTTCGCCCAGGCGGCGGCCGACGCCGCGTACAGCATGGCGCCCTTCGTCGTCGGTCCGGATCAGGCGCTGGTGATGACCGGCCGTTGGCCCGACCATGTGCGCTGCGCGAACGTGTGCCTGTGGAACACCCACATGCAGACCTACGACTACCTGAACCGCTCGGTCACGCTCAACCGCAAGAAGACGGTGCTCGAGCCCGACGGCAGCTACCGGATCGTGATCGCCCACGAAGACCCGGGCGTCCCGAACTGGCTCGATACGGAAGGCCGCGCCTTCGGTCTCGTGTTCTGGCGCTTCATGCTGCCCGAAGGCGAGATCGACACGCCCCAGGCCGAGCTCGTCCCTGTGGCGTCACTGAAGGCCCAGGGACGCGAGGGCGCCTGACCGCTCCAATCTGCCGCGAGCCTTCCGAGGGCACGGCGGGCGCTGTCGCCCCGGTACGGGGCTATTCTGCGGTTGGGGGGGCGAGGGAGTGAAACCTCCGGTTCGGCGGAGCGTCGAAGACCCCAACACAGCCCGGGGGGACGGCCGGGTAACCGAGTGGCCCGGGGCTGCGTAGGAAGGGGCACGTGTTCCCCGACGAGCGTCGGGGTGCTGCCGACGACCGGGTTTCCGGCCGCTTGCGCAACGGCTGCACGACAGCCAAGGAGAACGACATGAAGATGAAGGGATTGCTGGTGGCGAGTGCCGCCCTGGGCCTGATGGCGGCTGCGCCGGGTGTGGCGACGGCGGACGACCACGGTGATGGCGGCGACAAGGTGAAGTGCGAAGGCATCAACTCGTGCGCCGGCACGGGTGCCTGCGGCGCCGCCGACGGCAGCCACGACTGCGGTGGCAAGAACAGCTGCAAGGGCAAGGGCTGGGTGTACACCTCGGCCGACGAGTGCGCCGAGAAGGGCGGCACCGTCCTCGAGTAGCGGGACTCACAGCGCCCCGGTCGCCGATAGGGCGCCCGGGGCGCTCGTCCTTTCGCTCGACGTCTCCCCATGACCGCCTCCTCGGACCGAAGCGCATGAGCGCACGTCGCTCCGTACCCGATCTCGGCCACGGTGTGGGCCTGCGCCGCGATCACTACGAGGACGTGCTGGCGGGGGACGTCCGGGTCGACTGGTTCGAGGTCGTCTCGGAGAACTTCATGGTCGCCGGGGGACGCCCGCGCGACATCCTCGCCCGCGTTCGCCGCGACTATCCGGTGGTGCTCCACGGCGTCAGTCTGTCGATCGGTTCGACGGACCCGCTCTCGAATCCCTACCTCGACGAACTCGCAGCGCTGATCGAGCGCGTCGAACCCGCCTGGGTGTCGGACCACCTGTGTTGGACCGGCGTCGGCGGACACAACGCGCACGACCTGCTGCCGCTTCCCTATACCGAGGAAGCGCTGGCCCACGTCATCGACCGGGTCGCGCGCGTGCAAGACCACCTCGGACGCCGGATCGCCCTCGAGAACGTGTCCACCTATCTGCAGTTCGCTGGAAGCGCCCTACCCGAGTGGGAGTTCCTCGCCGCCGTCGCCGAGGGCGCCGACTGCGGAATCCTGCTCGACGTGAACAACATCTTCGTGAGTGCGCACAATCACGGCTTCGACCCCGAGACCTACCTCGCGGCGGTGCCGTCCGAACGCGTGTGGCAGATCCACCTGGCGGGCCACACCGATCAGGGCACCCACCTGCTCGACACCCACAGTGCACCGGTGCGCGAAGAGGTCTGGGCGCTCTACCGCAGCGCGACGCGTCGCGTCGGCGCGGTTTCCAGTCTGATCGAATGGGACGACGACATTCCCGCGTGGTCGGTCCTCGAAACCGAGAGTCTGCGCGCGCGGGAAGAACGCGCAGGCGTACTCGCCGAGGCACCCGCGGCATGAGCGAGATCACGCTGGCCGAGGCCCAGCAGCTGCTCTGGGAGCTGATTGCGGCTCCCGAAGGCGCGGCATCCGGTGCCGCGGCGCTCCAACGGGCAGGACGGATCGAGGATCCGAGCCTTGCGTTCCTGGTGCGCGAAACCCCGCGCATGACGGCCGTCGATTGCGTCGACGTGTACGCCAACATGTACTTCTACCGGCTGCATGACTGCCTGCGCGACGACTTTCCCGGGTTGGCCGCCGAACTCGAAACCGGACGCTTCAACGATCTGGTGACCGACTATCTGCTTGCCCACCCACCCCGGCACCCGTCGCTGCGCGAGTTGGGGCGGGCGCTCCCCGACTTCGTGGCGGGGCACGCATTGGGGGCATCGCATCCCCTGGTTCCGGGGCTGGCGCGTCTCGAGTGGGCACGCGTCGATGTCTTCGACGCGGAAGACGCCGAGCTCCTGACCCGCGACGCGATCATCGCGCTGGGTTCGCACGACCCGGAGACGTTTCGGATGCACGCGATCCCCGCCCTGCGCACGTTCCGGGTGCCGGTGGGCGTGTTGCCGCGTTGGCGTCGCCACGTGGAAGCGAGCGAAGAAGCCGAACCGTCCGCGGATCCGGCAGACACGGTCGCCGTCCGGGCCTGGCGAAACGACTTCGCCGTCTGGCACCGCTCGATGGAGGCAGACGAAGCCGCTTGCCTGGACCGCCTCATCGCCGAGGGCGTCGGTCTGGGAGCCCTCGCCGAGACGCTCCTCACCTATCACGAGGGGGACGAGGAGCGCGCGATGGGACGACTCGCGGGGCTGCTCGAACGTTGGGCCGCCGACGGGATCGTGACGGACGGACCGAGCGCCTAGCGCGCATCCAGCGCGCGTCCGAGGGATTCCCCGACGTGGCGCCCGAGCCGCTCGAGGCCCGTAGCGTTGAAGTGGCAACACGTGTCGGCGTAGACCGTCGCTTCGACCGCGGCGAACAAGGCGCTCAGGTCTTCGAAGAGGACGCCTTCCTCGGTCAGCTGCGCCGCCGCTTCGCGCAGGAGCGGGTAGCCGAGATGCACTCCGCGTCGGTACGGGTGACGCGGGTCGAACGCCGAGCGCCGCTCTTCCTCGCTGAGGGGCTTCGAATCGGGGACGTACTGATTCGGTTGCAGGAAGTGGGCGTAGAGCGCGCCGTTCGCCTCTGCGAGGCGCGCCATCTGCACCGAACTCTCGGCCCAGATGCGCGCGACCTCGCGATACAGCGCCTCCTCGCCCTGCAGGCCGGCGTCGGGGCCTCGCGCCGCGTAGGGCAGGGCACTCGACTCGGTTTCGAACTGCTGGAGCTCGAGGCCGAGGGCCGCAGCGCGCCGAGCGAGGGCGCGGTCGCGGAACTTCCACACGAGCGCCGCCGTCGAGCTTCTGCCCAGCGGCAGCGCGAGCCAACGCTCGGCCCAGGCCCGACGCTCGGCTTCGGCGAGGCCCTTCGCGCCGATCAGCTTCTGGAGACCCGGCTCGGGGACGCTGGCGACGCGCAGGGACCATCCGCGCGGATAGGCAGGATGGACGCCTTTGCGTGCGTTCTCCAGCGCCAGGGCCATCTCGTTGAAGCCGTCGAGATTGATCACGGCGTCGAAGTGCGCCCCCAGCGCGTACAGATAGGCGAGCGCCTGGATCTGCTGGGGCTGCTTGTGACTGCCCAGCGCCGCGCGCACCACGACGACTTCCCGTCCGTTCAATGCCCCGCTGTCGTCGAGGGCGGCCTCCAGGGCCGCCACCGCATCGAGACCGAACTGCAACGCGACCGAGCCCCCGAAGACACCGACGACGAAGCGCTCTTCGCTCTTCGGAAGGATCGGCGCCTTGTCGTCGACGAAGCCGAAGTCCGAAACCGGAACGCCCCCGTGTTGGCCCTCGCGTTCGCTCGAGTTCCAGTCGTCCGGGTCATAGACGAACCCCAGGTAGGGGTGGAGTGCGTCGGCCGCCATCATGCGCTCGAGGTTCGTCTGGGGCGCGGGGTCGAGCGGATCCAGGGCGCTGGCCTCGGCGAGTGCGCGCTGGCGCTCGCGGACCTCCTCGAGCGAGTGGGGCGCTTCCCCGGTCCAGCGCAGGACGCCGAAGCAGAGCGCCTCGATGGCGAGCCCCACGAGGGCCGCGACGACGACGCCGAGCAGGAGCGGGTTTCGGCCCGCCGCGGCCATTCGGTCTAGCGCCCCGTGAGGGTTGCGACCGTCGAGGCCCAGTGGTCGGGGTCGGGTGCGCGGTTGTGGGTGAGGCTGACGCCGTCCGCGATGCCGTCCAGGCGTGCGCGTAGCTTGTCGACCAGGGTCGGACGTTCTCCGACGACGGCGAGGGTCTCGAGGATCTCGTCGTCGACCAGCTCCGCCATCGCGTCCCACTCTCCGCGCTTCGACATGCGGTTCAGCTCGACGTGCAGATCGCCCCAGCCGTGGCAATCGAGGGTCGAGCGGTAAGCGGGCGTCGATCCGTAGAAGGCGAGATGCTTGCGCGCCGTTTCCTTGCTGTGCGCGAAGGACTCCTCGGTATCCCCAGTCACGACCATCGTCGCGCAGATCACATCCAGCTGGCCGCGCTGCTTTCCCCCCTTTGCGAGTCCTCGTTCGAGGGCGGGCAGCGTGTTCTCGAGGAGGGATTGGCGGGAGTTGAAGGGGTGCCCGAAGAACCCGTCGGCGACCTCGCCCGCCACCTCGGTCATGCGCGGCCCGAAGCCGCCCACGTAGACCGGCGGCGGGCCGAACGGGTTCGGCCCGGGATCGAAGGCCGGGATCATCAGCGTGTGGCGATAGAACTCGCCTTCGAAGCGAAGCTCCGACTTCCCCTCCCAGCGGTCGAAGATGGCCTTCGTCGCGAGCACGATCTCGCGCATGCGCGCCGCGGGTCGTGACCAGGGCATGCTGAAGCGCTTCTCGATGTGCGGCTTCACCTGGGAGCCGAGGCCCAGGATGAAGCGGCCACCGCAGATCGTCTGCAGACCGTGGGCGGCGCTCGCCAGGTTCATCGGGTTGCGGCCGAAGGCGATCGCGATCGCCGTACCGAGTTGCAAGCGGTCCGTCCGATCGGCTGCCAGGGCCAGCGGGAGGAAGGGGTCGAGCTTCGCCTCGAAGCTGAAGGCGCCGTCGTAGCCGATCTCCTCGAGCCGTTGGAA
The DNA here is from genome assembly GCA_039030075.1 of Myxococcota bacterium. Taxonomy (NCBI): domain Bacteria; kingdom Pseudomonadati; phylum Myxococcota; species Myxococcota bacterium. Next base: position 142,328 of record JBCCEW010000005.1, read on the forward strand.
CGCCTCGGCGGCGTCGCGCGGATTCTCCATCGGAGCGGTCGTGTACACCTTCATGCGCGTTCCCTTCCCTTCGGGCGCTGACCCTATCTCGGGACGCGCAGGAACTCCACGAAGAAGCGCACCGGCCCGTCGGGAACGACGTGATGGGTGAGCTCCGGCACGACGATTCCCGGCGTCTCCGGCGTAAGGGTGTGTCGGACGTCGGAAGCGGCGTCGGGGACGTAGCCGAGCGAGCCCTCCAGGACGACGATACGCGCCCAGACGCCCGCGGCGGTGCGGTGATCGCGGGTCAAGCCCGCAGGTACGGAATCGGCGTCGAACTCGGGCGTGCGCTTGTAGGGCTCGACGGCGCGCGGGAGCTGGGCCCGGTCGCAGCCCTTGCAGTCGAATGCGGACCCGATCCGAGCCTCGCGTTCGTCGGCCTCGAGCACCCAGGCCCGCTCCTGCCAGGGCGGGTCGTGACGGACGTGTCGCCGGTGGCCGCAGTCCAGAGAGACGAGCCAGTCGCCGTCGTCGTCCTGGGCGAAGGCCGTGACGCGTCGCTCCACCGCCCCGACTAGCCGCCCATCGGTCGGATGGGATCGCCGCCGTCCCAGCTGCGCGCCACCTCGGCGATGTGCGCAAAGAAGCGGCCCTTGGTGCCGCTGATCTCCGAGAGTTCGATCACGGTGCCGGGGTGTGTTTCCGTCTCGTAGTAGACGAAGCGGCCATCGGGCCCGCCCACCTGACCCGATTGCCCGATGTCGAGGCCCCGGGCGTCGAGCCGGGCGAGGTCGTCGTCGAAGCGCTCGGTCCAGTATGCGAGGTGCTGGAGGCCCTCGGAGCCCGTCTCGAGGAAGTCGCGATACATCGACGGCGCCGTGTTGCGCGGCTGGATCAACTCGATCTGGAGCGCGCCGGTCTGGGCGAGCGCGATGCTGACCTCGAGCGGAGAGGTTTCGCCCCGGTAGCGAAACTCCTCGATCGGAGCGCGTTCGAAATAGAAGAAGGGCCCGACGCCGAGGACCGTGGTCCAGTGCTGCATCGCGGCCTCGATGTCGTGGACCACGTAGCCGTTCTGCCGGATCTCGCCGAAGTGCCGACTCATCGCCCCTCGCGGCTCCTCAAAGCGCCACCGGCTGGCCACTGCGGACCGAGGCCTCGGCGGCCGCGCCGATCTCGACGGCACGCAGGCCGTCGTGGGCGGTGACTTCGACTTCGCTCTCGCCGCGCACCGCGCGACCGAAGGCCTGGTGGGCGTAGTAGGTGGCGCCGTGATGAAAGCCCGCCTCCAGCGCGATCGGGTCGACCGGGACGTTCTCGACGCGGACTGCGGGCAGACCGTCCTCGCCGCGGCGCCGCCCCTCGACGAAGTCGGAAGAAGGAACGAAGGACTCCACCTTGCCCGCGTCGCCGGTGGCCGCGATCTCTTCCTGATTGCGGGAGCCTTCGGCGAACATGCACAGGTCGAGCAGCGCACGGGTTCCACTCGCGAAGTCCACCACGACGAACGCGTTGTCGAGGATGTCCGGCTGCTCGCCTGCATAGCGCTCGTCGAGGTGGTTCACGTCCTGGGCGCCCGATGCATAGACGCGCACCGCCTCGCTCTGGGTGATCAGCCGCATCAGGTCGAAGTAATGGCAGCACTTCTCGACGAGGGTGCCGCCCGTGTTGCGCTCGAAGCGGTTCCAGTCGTCGACCTTCGGCAAGAAGGGAAAGCGGTGCTCGCGGATGGCGAGCATCCGCAGCGTGCCCACCGCGCCGTCGTGCACGGCCGCGACCAGCCGCGCGACGGGAGCCATGTAGCGGTACTCCATGCCGCACCAGAAGACACCGCCGTACGCCTCGGCGCGGTCGGCGACCCAGCGCGCGTCCTCGACGCTGGTGCACATGGGCTTCTCGCAGAGGATGTGTTTCCCGGTCGCGAAGAGGTCCTCGAGTACCGCGCGGTGGGTGTGATTCGGCGTCGCCACGATCACCGCATCGACGTCGGCGTCGTCCAGGAGGTCCCGGTAGTCGCTGTAGCCGCGCGCGTCGGGACAGGTCAGCGCTCCGAACCCGCGGCTGGGTTCGTGCGGATCGGCGTAGGCGACGACGTCGGCGCCGTCGACGACCGCGATGTTGCGCATGTGCTCGGTGCCCATCATTCCCGAGCCGATGATTCCGTAGCGCAGGGTGTCGCCCATCGCGCCCGATGCTAGGCGATTCGGCGACGGCCGGGCGCGCTACTCCGCGGGCGGCGCGGGCCCGGACCGCGGGAAGAGGCCCTCCACGACTGCGACGAGAACGGCACACACCCCGAGTCCGTTGATCGCGACGCCGAGGTAGCGGGCGAGGTCCGAGGGCCAGAGGCTCGGATCGGCCCGAAACGCATTCGAGATGGCCTGGAGCGCGGCGGCTCCGGCCAGTGCAGCGAGTCCCAGGAACGGGACGCGCCGGTTGCGGGTCCACCAGAGCAGGCCCGCTACCGCCAGCGCGATCGCCGCGGTGACGAGGGACGCCGAGGGGCCGAGGGCGCGGCCTCCCGCAGCGATCCGGGCGATCCCGACGATCTGCCAGGCCATGACCAGCGCGGCGTAGCCGAGCAGCAGCGGAAGTGACCGCGGAAAGTGGTGCATCGCGAAACCCCCAGAGACCGCCCAGCCCCACGGCTCCCTCCAAATGGGGGGTGTCCTGGGCCTCGCGGCCGGCGCCTCCCCGCGCCTGAGTCCGGTCGTAGTTGCCGACACCGTAACGAGTCGTTCGATTTCGGACACAAAGTCTTGAGCCTCGGAGCCCGTGGCGCCAGACTGGGCCCGCTGAGCGGTTCTAGCGGAGAGGAGTCCATGGATCGGGTGTCGACATCCGACGACGAACGTCCCGGCATGCGCCGCGGGAGAGGTTTCGCCACCCCGTTGGTGCCACCGCAGCTCTCGGAGGAGCGCTGGTCTTCGCAGCTGCTGCATCGCCTGGGCTTCCGGCCGTCCACGCGCCTCGCGCCCTCGATGCTCTTCTTTCGGAACGTCGGCGCGGTGGCGATCGCAGCGGTCGCGTGCCTGCTGCCCGAAGTCGGACCGAATCGGTTCTGGCTCGCTGGAATCCTGGTCTTCGTCTCGATTCCCTGTGCGATCTGGCTCGAGCGTCATTTCCCCGTATCGGAGACCGGTTGGAGTGAACCGCTCTTCGACCTCGTGATGGTCGTCTCGCTGGTGCACCTGGTGCCGAGCATGTGGTTCCCCGCGCTCGTGATCGGGCTGATGGTGGTGCAGGCGCCCAGTGTGGGCAGTCACCAGCGCAGCTTCCTGTTCTACGCGTTGTTCGCCGCGATCCTGACCAGCGGGATGACCTTCGCCGCGTGGTTGCACGACGTGGAGGACTGGAAGCTCCCCATCCTTTGCATGGCGGTGCTCTATCCCTCGGTGATTTTCTACTCGTACCAGCAGGCCCGGCGCACGCGCGCGCTGCGTGCGCACACCGAGGCGCTGGAGAGCCTCTATCGCGTGGCCGGCGGTGTGGCCCACGACTTCAACAACGTGCTGACCAGCGTCATGGGACATGCCGAGCTGGCGATGGCGGATCTCCCCGGGACGCATCCGGCCCGGACCTCCTTGACCGAGGTGGTGCGTGGTGCGAACCGCGCGAGCCTGTTGTCAGGGCGCCTGCTCGCGTTTTCGGGTCGGGGTCAGGAAGCGGACGCCTTCGTCGACGTCGAAGGCGAGGTGCGAGACCTCGTCGAGCTGCTGCGGCCGATCGTCTCCAGCGAGATCGCGCTCGAGGTGCACTCGAAGCTCCAGGGCGAGACGGTGCGTTGCCCGCGCAGCCAGTTCCAACAGGCGCTGATGAACCTGGTCATCAACGCCTGCGAGGCCACGGCCGTGTCGAAGGCACCCGTTCGGATCCATCTCGAGTCACCGCAGGGCGAGATCTCGGGGCGTCGCTGGGTGCGGATCCGCGTGGTCGATCAGGGCGTCGGCATTCCCGCGCAACACCAGGACCGCATCTTCGACCCGTTCTTTACCTCGAAGGGACGGGGCCATGGGCTCGGACTCGCCAGCGCGCGCCAGACGATCGAGGAAGTCGACGGCCGGATCTTCGTCGAGAGCCGCGAGGGGAGTGGAACCCAGGTCACGGTCTACCTCCCGGCGCAGACACGCGTGCCCAGCGTGCGGGCGTCGCTGGCCGGGGTGTCGCAGGGTGCACGGGTGGCGCTCGTCGTCGACGACGAGGATGAAGTGCGCAGGACGATGGCGAGTCTGCTCGAGCATCTGCGCTTCGAGGTGATCGAGGCCGAAAGCGGAACACGCGCGCTGGAGATCGTCGAGGAGTACGGCCGCGACATCGAGCTCGCCGTGCTCGACGTACGCATGCCGGGCATGAGCGGCTGGGACCTGTTGGCGTCGCTCCGCGGTCGCGGCTGGGACCGACCCGTCGTCGTGTGCAGCGGCTACGACGTCGCGGGCAGCGGCCGCTCGGCGACCGACCCGCGGCTACGCTTCATCGCCAAGCCGTTTCGCCTCGGGGAGCTGCGTGACACGCTCGAGGGGTTGGGGCTCGTCCTGGAGGCGCCGGGCGCGGCGGCGCGCGGAGCCCAGCCTCCGCCCGAGGGGCGGTCCTAGCCCACGAACCGGAGCTGGACGAGCGCGACGAGGACCATCGCGAGGCAGAGCTGTCCCGTGCGTTGGGCGAGGACCCAGCGATGCAGCGTCGGGTCGGGCAGCCGCGCGGGCTGCCCCGACCAGTAGAAGGCGGTGAGGGATCGACTCCCCGACCAGTTCCCGAACGGCAGGAAACCCGGCTGCCCGAGTGCGTCCCAGACCTGCGGGTGGTGCCGTCGCAGCCGGCGCAGACAGCCCGCCGAAGAGACGAGCAGGCAGGCCAGGCAGAGCCAGAAGGCGTCGAAGGGGACGAAGGGCACTCTGTGGAAGTGCCGCTGCCGGTGCGCTGAGTGACGCGCCCGGCTTCGCCCCCGCGCCTACCTAGTCTTCGGAGTCCTCGGAGCTGGAATCTGCCGCTCCGTTGCCGCCTTCCGAGGCGGCAGCCGTCAGGCCCGAGAGGCTCGAGCCGTCCAGGCCGATCTCCTGCATCAGCGAATCGAGGAGCGGCGCCTGTCCGCGGTAGCGCAGAGCCGCGGCGACGGCCTGGTCGGCGAGGTTGCCGTTCGCGGCATTGCCCGAACCCGAGCCCGAAGGCGCGTGCCCGTTCAGCCCGTTGAGCCCGTCGACCTGGACGATCTTGATGCCGTCGATCGACTCCATCGGCTTCACGCTCTCGGCGACGATGCGATCCAGGTTCTCGATGAGGGCGAGCTTCACCCGCATCGTGATCACTTCCTGGCTCAACAGGTTCTCGGCCTCGTGCAGGGCGCGCTTGCCCTCCGCGTCGACCGAGTACCGGATCTGGGCGGCGTCGGCGCGGAGCTTCTCCGCTTCGGATTCACCGCTCGCCTCGATGCGGGATTCGGCGGCCTTCGCCTCGGCGATGGTCTTCACCGCTTCGGCCTGGTCCTCGGCGGCCTGCTTCTCGGCCTCCGCCGCGACCGTGATCCCGATCGCGTTGCGCTCGGCGGCCTTGCGCGCCTCGATCAGCTCGATCTGCTTCAAGCGATCCGCCGTCGCGGTGTCGCGGACGGTGACCACGGCCTCCTCGGCCTCGACCGCGAGGGCGCGGGCCCGATCGGCCTCGGCCCGCGACTCGGATTCTTCCTTCGACTTCAGCGCGACCGCGATCTGCTTCGACTGCTCGGTGATGGAGACGCTCTCCTGGCGCTGAATGTCGGCGGTCTCGATCGCACGGGCGCGCGCGATGTCCGACTCCTTGACCGAGCGCTCCTTCTCGATGCGCTGCTCTTCGATCGCGCGGTCCGCCTTGATGCGGGATTGCTCGACCTCCTGGTGCGCCGCGATGTCGGCTTCTTCCGCGTGGCGCTTCTGGGCGGCTTGCTCCTGGGCGATCTGGGCCGACTGCTGCGCGCGGCGCACCTCCACCTCGCGCTGCTGCTCGAGGACCGCGTACTCCTTGTCGCGCTTGACCTCGAGCTTCTGCCGCTCGGCCTCGAGGTTCTTCTGTTCGACGGCGACCTCGGTGTCCTGCTCGATGTCGTTGCGCTTCTTGCGGCGCGCCTCGATCTCCTCGGTCAGGCGCGTCAGGCCCTCGGCGTCGAATGCGTTGTTCGGGTTGAAGAACTCCCGATCGGTCTGGTCGAGTGAGGTCAGCGAGACACTCTCGAGCTCGAGACCGTTCTTCAGGAGATCCTCGGAGACCGCGGCCTGGACCTTCTGGACGAAGTCGACCCGCTGTTCGTGGAGCTCCTCCATGCGCATCTCGGCCGCCACCGCGCGCAGGGCATCGACGAACTTGCCCTCGACCAGCTCTTTCAGCCGGTCGGTTTCGAGGGTCCGGTGTCCGAGGGTCTGGGCCGAGTCCGCGATCGCCTCTTCCGTCGGCTTCACCCGGACGTAGAACTCGGCCGCCACGTCGACCCGCATCCGGTCCTTGGTGATCAGGGCTCCCTGCGCCGCCCGGCGTACCTCGAGGCGCAGCGTGTTCATGTTGATCGCGATGACTTCGTGGAGCACCGGGAAGACGAGCGAGCCGCCGTCCATGATGACTTTCTGGCCGCCGAAACCGGTGCGCACGTAGGCGATCTCCTTCGTGGAGCGCCGATACAGGCGGGCCAGGATCATCCCGACGGTGAGAATGGCGACGAGGATGACGACGGCGGCGAAGATGGGCAGGCCATTGATCATCGGGGTTCTCCTTTGTTTACGAGTAGGGCGTCGCTCGGCGGTCGGATCACGCGGAAGCGCGCACCGTCACTGCGGACGAGCAACACCTCGTCTCCCTGGCCGAACTCCTCGCCCGGCACGTCGGGTTCGACCATCACGTAGTGCGTGCGTCCGTGTTCGTCGCGGAGCCGGGCCTCCGCAGGGGTCTGCTGCCTGGCGGTGCCGATGACGATCGTCGCGACGCGGCCGACGAAGGTCTCGCGCGACACGGCACTGGTCTCTTCCTTGGGCATGATGCGTGCGACCCAGCCGCCGAAGATCCGGACGCTCGGCAGCGCGACCGCGAGTGCCGGGGCCGACGCCAGCAGCGCGGGCAGCGCGTGCCCGCTGAGCTCCCGCGCGAACGATTGCACGAGCAGGCCCGACAGGCCGAACGCGGTCAGGAAGATCACGAGCAGTACAAGGATGGGAACGCGGCCGATCTGCAGCCAAGCCAGGATCGGCGTGAAGAGCCCGGCCTCGGCCGCAGCGAGGCCACTCGGACCTCCGCTCGGATCGGCATCCAGGTCGACGTCCACATCGAGATCGAGATCGAGATCGACGTCGAGGTCCGCCTCCGGGAGCATCGCGTCGATCACCTGGGATACGCCGCCCCACAGCAGGGTGGCGACCCCCTCGAGCACCGCGATTCCCAGCATCACCAACAACGCGATGTTGAAGACCTGGTTTCCGGGGGCTGAGAGGAAGTCCCACATGGACTAGTCGTTCCCGAGCTGTGCTTTCGCGGCGGCCAGTCGCTCTTTGACACGGTTGGCCCGGGCCAGCTCGTCGAGTTCGGCGAGCTTCTTCTCGGTATCGATCGTCGCCTTCGACCCAGCGACACCCGCGTTGCGTGCGAGGACCCGGTCGAAGGCATCCTTCGCCTGCTCCGCCCGGTTTCCGGGAGTCGCGGGAGCGGTGGTGTCGGGCTGCGTCTTGCGGGACTGGGCAAAGATCTCCAGCTCGCCTTCCATCTCGCGCCGGCGCGCCAGCAGAGCGGCGATGAAGCCCTCGAACTCGGTCTCCTGCTCGGCGCACTCGGCCACGGTCCGCTCGATGACGGGGATCTGGGCCTCGATATCGAGCTGTCGCGCGATGGCGGCCTCGGCCAGATCGTCGCGGCCTTCCGCGATCGCAACCTCGAGCTGACCGGCCAGCTCTTCGTGGCGTCGGTTCTCTTCGAGCAGTCGCGTCGTGGCGAGGTGCTTCTTCGCGAGGAGCTTGCCGAGCTCCGTGCGAACGTCATCGACTGCGAGGTCGACTTCGCGAATCGCCTGCTGCATCAGCATCTCGGGCGCGCTGTCCTCCACGGCGCCCACGAGCGCGTTGAGGCTACCGCTGACGATGCGACCTACACGGGAAGCGAGAGTTTCTGCCATCACGACTCCTCCTTCTTCGGGTTTCGACCTCTTCGAATTAAATCGGCGACCTCGAGGGTCGGCTCGAGCCGATTGGAGACCACGCGCGGATCGTACGCCTGGCACTCGTCGGTCACTCCAAGACGAAGGAACTTCTGCACGAGGCGGAACACGCGGTCGGTGACCCCGCGCTCGAGCGCCTCGATCTGGGCGAGGTCATTGTGCTCTCCGTCGTCGGGAAACGCAGTCAGGAAGAACGCCAGGGTCTCGGGCAGCCAGTCCGCGAGCTGGGCGACGGGCTCCGAGTGGATGGAGCTCCGCTGCTCCAGGTCTCGGAGCAGGTTGAGGGTGGGAGCCACCATCTCGTGGGCCATCCCCAGGCAGCCCGCGTAGTCCTGGAACCCCTGGTGACGCCTACGTGCGTCGGCCAGCAGCGCGCGGACCTTGTCACTGGGGGTGGAAGCCCCCTCCATCTGGAGCTGCGCCAGGAACTCGGCGTCCTCTTGGGGCACCCGAACGCTGATCGGGATGTTCTTCGACATGCGCGAGACACTCCTGCTGATTTCGTATTCGTATGTATACAAATGAAATCATTTCGCGACAAGGGGGTCGCGAACGAAATCGTACGCGGAGCGATCGATTCCGGGCCCGATTCGCGATCGGGTGCGGGGGCGTGGCTGACGCGGTTGCCGGTCGCTGAGGGGAGCGACTTTTTCTAGGCGAGCGCGCCCAGCAGCTTCGACGCCTGCTTCGCGGCGGGTCGCGCCAGCCGCCGCACGTGGCGCGGCGCGTGGTTGAAGTCGTCGAGTCCGCGGGAGAGCTCGGCGCGCGCCTCGCTCTCGCGCCCGGCGTCGATCAGCGCCGTCGACAGGGCGACGGTGTGATCGAGGCGCGGGTTCGCGCGAACCAGTTCCCGCAGCGCCTCGATGCGCTCCTCGGTGCGTTCGAGGACGCCGAGTGCGTCGGCCAGGTCGAGCCAGACGGCGTACTGGGCATAGGCGCGGTCGCGCGCGAGCACCTCGCGAAACGCATCGACGGCTTCGGCGTCCCGTCCCAGACCGCGCCGACACAGGCCGAGCCCGTAGTGCCCGCGCAGGGAGTCGGGGTCGCGGCGTAAGAGTCGTTCATAGAGTTCGCGCGCGCGATCGAACTCGCCCTCGTCGTGGAGTCGCGCGGCGAGATGCCCCTCGTTCGCGACGCACGGGTTCTCGCGGTAGGCGTGTTCGAGGGCGGCGGTGGGTACCGGACGTTGGAACCAGCTCGCCGCTGACCCCCAGCCGAGGTTCGGCGCCTTCTCGGTGACGAAGTAGGCGATCGCGCCACCCGGCACGAAGAAGATCAGCGAGTACCAGATGCAACCGACGCCGCGTTGGATCGCGTCGACGAGCATCCACAGCTTGAAGCCAGCCCAGGCGTAGAGGAGCAGGATCACGGGGGGATCTCCTGTGAACTCCCTCGGTGTATCGGCGGACGCCCGCGCCGGCTGGAGGCGGTGGCAGGCGCAACCCGGGCGGTTCTGCTGCGAGCGTTCCGGGGCCGAAGGGGGAGGCAGCATCCGCGAGCGGGTCTCCGACCACAGTTGCGCGCGCCTTGCCGTCGCAAGCGACGGTCCCCGTCCGCTGTCTCGCGAATGCGACGGCCCTCGCGCGTCGGGAACCCCTCGCGCCCTTCGCGTGTCGAACCGAAGAAACACACGAAGGAGACACCTTGAGCGAAGACGTCGCCTCCCCTCGCTCTCAGCGGACGATCGCCGCCCACCTCCTCTTCGGCGTCCTGTTCCCGCTCTTCGCCCTCGGCTTCGAGGTCTTCACCTATTCGAGCGGGTCGATCTACTTCGATCCCATCCCGTCCTGGTGGCACCTCGCTCTGGTGGGTGCGGTGCCCATCGCCAACGCCTGGCTCCTGCGGGTCTGGCGAGACGGCTCCGAGGAGCACGTCGCCCGGGCGTGCGCTGCCTCGAGTTTCACGCTGGTGGTCGCGTGGTTCTACACGCTCCTCTACCTGCCCATCCTCCCGTTCTCGATCCTCGCGATCTTGTTCCTGGGCATGGGCCTGCTCCCCTACGCGCCGCTCTTCGGGCTGCTCTCCAACTGGCGGCTTCGACGCCGGCTGCGGCGCGAGCGACCGGAACTCGAACCCGCCTTCCGTCGGCGGACCCCGGTGTTTGCCGCGATCGCGCTGATCGCGCTCCTCGAACTCCCGGGCTGGGTGGCCCAAACCGGTTTCGTACTCGCGGAATCCCACGAGCCCACGCGCCAACGCCTCGGCGTTCAGCTCTTGCGCGGGTTGGGTTCGGAGGACGCCCTCCTGCGCGTCCTCCACTTCGGTAGGGGCCAGGCGAATCTCACGGGTCACTGGATCTTCGGGGACAACTGGCTGCGTCACGCCTCGCTGAACCCCCTCGACCGCGACGCGAAGGCCTTCTACCGCGCCAGCGGGATTCCCCCGGAAACTACGGAGCCGCCCGGCCGGCCGTTGGGAACGCGAGAAGACTTCCTGTTCAGCGGCGGGGAACGGTTCGACCGGACGACCACCGTGGTCCTCGAGACGTCGGAGCTGACCGCTCGGGTGATTCCCGAGGCCCAGCTCGTGTACGTCGAATGGACCTGGGTGCTGCGCAACCGCTTCGGCTTCGACGCCGAGGCGCGCACCGTGGTGGAGTTGCCGCCGGGGGCCGCCCTGACCCGCGCGACTCTCTGGGTGCGCGGCGAGCCGCGGGAGGCCGCCTTCGGTTCGACCGAAGGCGTCACCGCGGCCTACGAAGCCGTCACCGCGCGCCGCCTCGACCCCTTGCTCGTCACCGACGCGGGGAAGGACCGCGTTGCGGTGCGCTGCTTCCCGGTCCCGGCGAAAGGCGACATGCGCGTTCGCCTCGGCATGACCGTGCCGCTCGCGCTGGTCGGCTCGTCGGCCGAGTGGCGGTTGCCGACCCTCGTCGAGCCCGACTTCGGCGTGCCCGAGCACCTCGAGAAGGACGTCCTGCTGCGCGCACCGAAGACGCTGGTCGGGGATTTCTCGGGTTGGGAGGACGCTCCAGGCGATCTGGGTTTCGGGAAGCGACGCGGGTTCACCCATGCCACCGAAGCCTGGGTGCGTTGGGAGCGCGACCCCGAACTCGTCTACTGGGGGGCCGACCCGCACGACCCGCGCGGGCTCGCGATCGAACAGCGCTTCGAGCCGTCGCGCTTCGTCGCGGACCGGCTCCTGGTGGTGATCGATGCGTCGAAGCGGCTCGCGCCTCACGCAGACACGATCGCCGACACGCTGGCCACGCTTCCCGAAACGACGGACCTCGGGATCGTGATCGCCAGCGAACCGCCCCTCTGGCTGTTGGAGCCGGGAGGGTCTCGCGAGCTCGCCATCCAGACGCTGCGCCGCTTCCCCTTCGCCGGGGGCCACGACAACGCACCCGCTCTCGCCCTGGCCCTCGAAGCTCTCGAGGGAGCCCGGGCGCCCTCCCTGTTCTGGGTGCACGCACCGGTCTCCACCGAGCTCTCCCTCGCGGTGACGCTGCAGTCTCGTCTCGCCGCGCTGGGCGACCGCCTGCGGATCGGCGTGCTGGCCACCGAGCCCGGCGCAGATGCCCTCGCGAAGCGCTTGCACGCGAGGACGAATCTCGCGATCGCGCCGCGCAGGGGAGCGCTCGGTTCGGATCTGTCGCGGGCCCTGGGTCACATGACAGGAGAGGCTGCGGAGCTTCGTGCGACGCGGACCCGTCTGCGGGCCCCCGCCGAGGTGGCGATCGGTCCCGCCGGTACGGCGGCCAGCGAACACGTGGCGCGCCTCTGGGCGCGCGACACCGCGCTCGCGAGATCGCGCAGCGGAAACACGGCCGACGCGACCGCCCTCGCCGTGCGCGACCGGGTGGTCACGCCCGTCTCGGGGGCCGTGGTCCTGGAGACCGACACCCAGTACGAAGAGAACGACCTCGACGCACCCGCTGAGGGGGCGGATGACGCGCTCGTCGAGGGTGCCGCACCCATGTTCCCCGCCCAGGGAGCGGGGCCGATCGGGTCGATACCCGAGCCCGGCACCGGCAGCCTGACCGCGTTCGGGCTGACCCTGCTCGCGGCCTGGCGCCGTCGGCGGCGGGCGCGCGTGGCACAGCGCGCGGCCTGAGGCGCTCGCGGTATGCTCCTCCTTCGCCGCTGCCGGGGAGACACGGGAAGGACCCCCGCGGCGGCCGAGGAGGAACGATGTACGCCGAGCTGCGCGAGGTCTGGCAGGAACTGACGGGACCAGGAGGTCCGTTCGAGATCGGCCGTGTCGACGTTCGCGGCGACGCGTTGCTCGCCTACGCGAATGCACCCGGCTCCTTGCGCGACCTGTGGCTGGCCGCTGGCGCGCACGGCGACGCCGACTACCTCGTCTACGAAGACGAGCGCTGGACCTACGCAGACGCGCAGCGTGACGTCCGTGCCATCGCCCGGTGGTTGGTCGATGCCGGTGTTCGGCCGGGGGACCGGGTCGCCATCGCCATGCGAAACTACCCCGAGTGGATGCTCGCCTACTGGGCCACGACCGCGGTGGGCGCCGTTTCGGTGGGGATGAACGCCTGGTGGACCGGTCCCGAGATGGTCTTCGGCGTCGAGGACGCCACGCCGAAGGTGCTGATCTGCGACGACGAGCGGCTCGAGCGTTTCCTCCCCGAGCGCGGTGTCGCGCCGCAATGCCAGATCGTCTCGGTGCGTGCGAAACAGGCGCTGCCCGAGGCGGTGATCCCGTGGAGCGACCTGCTCGCGAAACCAGGCGAGCTTCCGTCCGTCGAGATCGATCCGGACTCGGACGCCTGCATCTTCTACACCTCGGGCACCACCGGGCGGCCGAAGGGGGCACAGCTCACCCACCGGGGCTGTGTGAACAACCTGATGAGCCTCGGGTTCTGGAACACGGCGGCCGCGATGGCGAGTCAGCGCGCCGGAAAGAGCGAGCGCGGCGGCGGAGCGCCCACGACGCTCGGTGCGTTGGTCGTGACCCCGCTCTTCCACGTCACCGCGAACAATTGCGTCGCTCACTCGATGACCGCGAGCGGTGGCAAGCTCGTGCTCATGTACAAGTGGGAGGCGGGCCAGGCTCTCGGGATCATCGAGCGCGAGAAGATCACCAATCTGAGCGGCGTCCCGACCATGGCCCGCGAGCTGATCACACACCCCGATTTTGCGACGACGGACACGTCGACCCTCAAGGCCCTGGGCGGCGGCGGCGCCCCCCTGCAGCCCGACCTGGTGGGCAAGATCGAGTCGAAGGTCGAAACCGCACGGCCGAGTACGGGCTACGGCATGACCGAGACCTGCGGGATCATCACCGCGAATTCGGCCGATTTCTTCGTCGACAAGCCGGCGAGTGCGGGACCTGCGATGCCGGTCTTCGAGACGAAATGCATCGACGCGGACGGCAACGACCTGCCGCCCGGCGAAGTAGGCGAGCTCTGCGTGAAGGGCGCCCAGGTGATTCGTGGCTACCTCAACCGGCCAGAAGCCACGGCAGACACGATTCAGGACGGGTGGCTTCGCACCGGAGACATTGCGCGCATCGACGAGGACGGGTTCATCTTCATCGTGGACCGGGCGAAGGACATGGTGTTGCGCGGCGGCGAGAACGTCTATTGCGCCGAGGTGGAGGCGACGATCTTCTCCTACGAAGGGGTTGCCGAGTGCGCGGTCTTCGGAGTCGAGGACGAGCGTCTGGGTGAAGAGGTGGCCGCGGCCGTGATGGTGAAGCCGGGCGCCGAGATCGACGTGCAGGCTCTGCGCGCCCACTGCGCCGAGCGGATCGCGAAGTACAAGGTGCCCCGCTACATCTGGTTGCTGGACGAGGCCCTGCCGCGCAACGCGAGCGGCAAGTTCCTGAAGCGCCAGCTCCGCGACGAGCTGAAGCTCCCCGACGCGGTCTAGCGTCGGGCGCGCGCACAGCGCGCCTTGGGGTCAATGCTCGTGTTCCCAGATCGGCTTCACCGGCGCGGTGCCCGCGAGCTGTTCCGCGCTGTAGCCGCCCCGGTGATGCCGCGGACCTGGATAGCGCGAGACTTTCCAGCCCGCGTAGTCTCGGTTTCCGCCGTACTTCGGATCGGCGAGGAAGCCCAGGATCGTCTGCACGCGGACCGTCTCGAAGAAGACGGCGGGCGGCACCGGGGCCCCACTCGGCCACAGGTCGACCTGGTTGGCCTCGAAGCGGGTCAGGAGCTCGTCCTGCTGGTCGACGTCGAGGGCGTGGAAGGCGGTGCCGTGGCGCTTCTCGGCTTCGCCGTTCAACACCGGCAGGCCGAGTCGATAGAGCGGCACCGCCGCGGCGTCCTCGTGAGCAAGTGCCTTGTCGATGAAGTTCACGCAGTTCGCTTCGCGGGCGCCCGGCTCGTGATCGGTGGGGAGAATCCGCGCCGTCATCGCCTCGACCGTCTTCCACTCGTCGGCGGTGAAGGTCGCGGGCTCGCTCGATTCGGCGGCGGCCGCCTGGGCCGCGGGCTTCGGCAGCTGGGCCGCGATCCAGAGGCCGGCGCCCCACAGCGAACCCGACACGAGGAAGTTTCGACGCGAGACGTCGGTCACAGCGATTGCCTCTTCGCCTCGGCGATGAAGTGGTCGGCCACGCGGTAGGCGTTGGCCAATATCGTGAGCGTCGGGTTGTAGCCGCCGTTGGTGGGCAACACGCTCCCGTCGACGACCCAGAGGTTGGGCACCTCGTGGCTGCGGCACCAGGCATCGACCACCGAGCCCTTGGGGTCGTCTCCCATTCGACAGGTACCGTGGTTGTGGGCGTTGCTCGGCTGGTGGGTGTTCTCGTCGATGTGCACGCCGTGCAGCCGTCCGGAGTGCACTTCGCTCGCCCCGGCGGCTTCGGCGACCTCGACGAGCTTCTTCTCGTACCAGCGGTACATCGCGAGGTCGTTCGGGTGCTGCCGCTTCGTCATGCGCGGCACCGGCAGGCCGAAGCGGTCCTTGACCTCGGGGTCGAGGTCGACGCGGTTGTCGGGCATGGGGAGTTCTTCGCAGATCCCGGCGAGCACGACGGTACGCGGGAAGCCCCGCAGCTTCTGTTTCAGGGCGGCGCCCCAGCGCGGCCCAGGCAGCGCATCGGCCACGAGCGTGCCGTAGGCCAACGGCTGGTGTGTGAAGGTGTTGAGTTCGGCGACGACGCCGCCACGGATGAAGCCGCGCTTCGGGTCGCTCGCGTGGAGGTCGTCGATCGCGGCATGGCTCTCGAAGCCGGTGTAGCCGCGGACGTCCTCGTCGAAGAGCGCGACGCAGGACGGATGGTGGTGGAACGTGAAGTGGCGGCCGACCTGCCCCGAACCGTTCGCGAGGCCGTCGGGAAATCGGCTCGAGGTCGACAGCAACAGGAGATGCGGGCTCCCGATGGAGCCGGCGGCCACCACGACCTGGCGTGCCCGCACCTCGTGGGTGTTGCCGTCGCGGTCGAAGTAGCGCGCTCCCAGGAGGCGCCCGTCCTCGCCGACGGGCAGCTCGAAGACCCGCGCCTCCGCGCGCAGATCCAGCTTCCCGGTGGCTTCGGCCCGGGGAATGGAGACCGAGAAGGGCGTGCCCTTCGCGTGGATCGGACAGCCGTAGGAGCGGCACGCGCCGCCGTACATGCAGGCCGGTCGTCCGCCGTAGGGCTGCGAGTTGATCGCCATCGGCACGGGGAAGGGCGTGTAGCCGAGCTTCTTCGCGCCGCGTGCGAAGAGCTCGGCCGAGCGCCGGGTCGGATGGGGCGGGTTCGGAAACCCGTTCTTGCGCGGGCCCGCGAAGGGGTTGGCGTCGCCGACGCCCGCTACGCCGAAGTCGCGCTCGGCCCGCTCGTAGAATCGCTCGAGGTCGTCGTAGCCGTAGGGCCAGTCGGCCAGGCTCGCGCCCGCCACAGGGCCATCGACCGACAGGACCCGAAACTCGTCGGGCCGAAAGCGCCAGGACCAGGCGGCCCAGTGCGTGATCGAACCTCCGACGCAGTGGGCGATCTGACTGATCCGACCCTGCTGGGCGGGTGCGCCCGGTTCGGTGCGCACGGTTTCGAGCTGATCGCGCGAGAACACCTGGTCGCGGATCACGTTGCGGAGCTCATCGTCGTCGAAGTCGGTGAGCGACAGCCGCGGCCCGCGCTCCAGGGCGACCACGCGCATGCCTGCGGCGGTCAACTGATCGATCATGACGCCGCCGCCCGCGCCGGTTCCGATCACGCAGACGTCGAAGACTTCAGGCTTGGCCACGCGCCCACTCTACCCGAAGCGGCGTTCCGCGAGGCGACAGAAGCGCCTGCGACGCGGGCCATGTGCGCTAGACGAGGTCGCCCGTATCCAGCGGGACGGCGTCGATGCCTTCGGCCGGAACCTCGAACCGGGCGCGCACCGCTTCGAGCGGTCGGTCGAACTCGGAGCGCCAATCCACGAGGGCGAGCGGTGCCACCCGCCGCGCGAGAATCCAACCGCGGGCCACGCCATCGAGGTGTCGGGTGGCGAGATCCATGTCCCAGATCGCGGTCTTCAGGATGCAGCGGGCGACGTAGGCCAGCTGCACCGGCAGGGGGCTCAACTGCCCCGTGTAGAACGAGTGCAGGGCGCATTCCCCCGCCTTGTCCGTCCGCGCTCCCGTCACCACGTGCCAGAGGTCGTGGGTCTCGATGATGTGCGCGGTGAAATAGCGGGCGAAGTCGCTCTCGTTCTCGGGGACCGCCGGCGGCGGCTCGAACTCCTTCAGCGCCATGTGGTCACCGAAGATGCGTCCCAGACTTCCCTCCGGCAGCTCGTGGAGTGACGCGAGGTCGAGATCGCCGAGGCGCGGGCGCTCCTGGCCGCGCGCGGCGAGCGCCTCCTGCGAGAACATCTGCTTCGCGAACTCACCCACCCGCGGCGGGTTGACGAGGGCCTCGCGCAGCGCGGCGCCGGTTTCGAAGCCGGTTCCGCCATAGGGCAGGAGCACGATGCGACCCATGGCTTCGAGGAAGGCCTCGGTGTCGACGTCGTCCATCAACACCGGATCGCCTGCGCGCAGGGCACTGGAGCAGCGGCGGTTCTTGGCGGCGTCGGCCGCCGTGATCCCGAAGTCGGCGCGTACCTCTTCGAGGGGGCGGCGCGTCAAGGCAGGCCAGTCGGCTCCGAGCAGGGAGCGTGCGCGCCGCCCGAGGGTCCAACCCTGGACCAGGGAGCCCATCGCCGCGTCGTGCCGGTCGAAGCGCTCGAGCCCGACCTTCGAGAGATTGCGCGCGAGGAAGGCGAGCACCGGTGCGGTCGGTACCTGCGCCGCCACGAACGCGAGCTGAAGGAGGCGGGTGTCGTCCTCGGGGTCGGTGTCGAGCACCGTGTTCCAGAGAGGGGCCGTCTCGAGCAAGTGACACACGAGGTAGGTGTGCACCGGGCTACCGCCGAAGTCGAAGCAAACGAACGGATCGTCGCCGTGGCGCGCGTGCAGCGCGGCACCGAGACTGCCGACTGGAGAGTCGGCCAGCGCATCGAAGTCGACGCCGACATCCGGGCGCTCGATCAGCAGCCGCACCACCGCAGGATCGTCTTCGAAGCTGCGGACGAGGGCATGGAAGTCGTCGTAGCGATACAGCACGCGTGCGAGATCGATGAGCGTGTCCATATCGTTCCAGGGACGCCGCACCCCCTCGGCGAATGCGTCGAAGGCGGGGTTGGCGATCGGGTCGGTGGAGTCGAGGGGCATGACGTCGCTCCTGGTCGCGGGAGGCGGGGCGGTCCGACCGCCAGTGCCTCCTCGGATGCGGGCCTCGCGGTCCAGGTTACGCCGTAACCCGGCCGCCGGGCTGGAATCCGAACGGCAACACCCCAAGCGCCCCACACCGGAGACGACCATGAACGGCCTGCGACTCGACCCTGCACTCCTCGACCTCGACCCCGACGCCTTCGTGGCACAGGGCGCGACGCTGATCGGCGACGTGAAGGTGGGTGCGGGCAGCAGCATCTGGTTCCAGGCGGTCGTCCGCGGCGACGAGGAGGCGATCCGGATCGGCGCGGGCTCGAATATCCAGGACGGCGCGATCCTCCACGCCGACCCGGGCTTCGCCTGCGAGATCGGGGACGGCGTGACCGTCGGCCACGGTGCCGTGGTGCACGGGGCGCGGGTCGAAGACGGCGCCGTCATCGGGATGAACGCCACCGTGTTGAACGGTGCTGTGATCGGCGCAGGCGCCATCATCGCCGCCGGAGCTGTCGTGCCCGAGAACAGCGTGATCCCGCCGCATACCCTCGCGGCGGGCGTACCGGCGAAGGTGCGCCGGGAGCTGCACGAGCACGAGTCGGCCCCGCTGGGCGCGGTGGCGCGCTACTACGCCGAGAACGGGCGCACCTACCGGGCGGCGGGATACGCGCAGGAAGCGCCCGCGGGTCCCGCGCTCCGAGAAGTCGCCTGACCTTCAGCCCGCGACTTCGACGACGATGCGACCGACCGTGCGGCGCTCTTCCAGCGCGGTGAGCCAGCGCGGCAGGTCGGCGAAGGGAACCACCTCCGCCACGATCGGGCGCACGCGCTGCGCTGCGAGCAGCGCCCCGAGTTCGGCGTGCACGGCGTCGCCGACCGATCGCGGCATGAAGTTCCAGCCCATCGCCTGCTTCAGTGGGGCCGGGTCGGCGCTGTAGGCGAGCAGCACGCCCCCGACGAAGAAGTTCCCGAAGCACAGGGGGCGGGGGGTGATCCCGGCTTCGTCCTCGGCCTCGATGCCGGCCGAGAAACCGACCAGGATGTGCCGTCCGTTGCGCGCGATGCAGCGAAAGCTCTGCTCGGTGACGCTGCCCCCGACGGTGTCGAAGACCACGTCGACGCCGCGTCCCTCGGTGGCTTCGAGGGTGCGCGCAGCGAAGTCCTCGGCGAGGTAGTCGAGGGCCGTGTCGGCACCGAGCCGCGCGCAGAAGTCGCGCTTCGCTTCGCCGCCGGCGGTGGTGATGACTCGCGCGCCCGCCACCTTCGCGAGCTGCACCGCAGCCGAACCGACGCCGCCTGCCGCGGCATGGATCAGGACGGTTTCGCCGGCGCGCAGGCCTGCGCGTTCGTGCAGGGCGAGGTGAGAGAGATGGAAGGGGTAGAAGAAGCCCGCAGCGTCCGAACCCTCCAGCGCACTCGGCGCTTCGAAGGTCATGTCGACGGGGGCGATCGCCTGTTCGGCGTAACCGCCGGTCGCGCCGCTGGGACAGGCCACGACCCGCTTCCCGAGCCAGGCCTCGGCGCCGGTACCCGCGGCGTCGACCTGGCCGGTGACTTCCATGCCGGCGGTGTAGGGCAGCGGCGGGTTCACCGTGGCGTAGCGACCGAAGCAGCCGTCGACGTCGTTCTTGTTGAGGACCGTGTGGCTGACCGCGATGCGAACCTCATCCGGGCCCGGCTCGGGAGCCGGGATCTCGCGCAGGGCCAGGGCCTTCTCCGGAGGTCCGTGTTGTTCGACCCGCCACGCCTTCACGTCTCGTCTGCCTCCTGCTCGGGGCGCGCAATGGCGCGAATCGCCGCCTGCTGGAGCGCGGCGGCGCGGTAGGGCTTCGGGAGCCACAACACCTGGTCGGGGCCGAGGTCGGCCTGGGCGAAACCCTGGGCGTTCCCCGTCGACAGCACGACCGGGAGTTCGGGGCGCTTCTTGCGCAGCTCCGCGAGCACTTCTTCGCCGGAGAGGCCCGGCATGCGTGCATCGAGCAGGACGACTCGGAGATCCCGAAGCGCTTCGATGCGGGTGAGTGCTTCGTGACCATCCCGAGCCTCGTGCACGTCGAGTCCGAGCTCGCGCAGCGCTCGTCCAGCGAAGCGCCGCACGGATTCCTCGTCGTCCACGACCAGCGCCGCCCCCGCCATCTCGACCGCGAGGTGGAGCCGCTTCTTCGCCTCGGTCTGGGCGGGCTCGGCGTCGACGAAGGGAACCGAGACGCGAATGCGCGTCCCGCGCCCGGACTCGGTGTACACGTGGATGTTCCCGCCGTGGGACCGCACGATGCCGAGAACCGCCGAAAGGCCGAGCCCCCGACCCGCCGGTTTGGTGGTGAAGAACGGGTCGAAGATGCGCGAGGTCAGGTCCTCGTCCATGCCGCTGCCGTCGTCCTCGACTTCGAGGAAGACGATCGGGCCCGCGAGGGCGATGTCCGGGATGACGCCGCCGGGCGCGGCTTCCTCTCGGCCCGTGCGCACGGTGACCGTGCCGAACCGATCGATCGCGGCGCCCGCGTTCGTGATCAGGTTCAGCACCACCTGTCGCAGCTGTCCCGCGTCGGCGATCACCGTCGAGGGGGCGTCGCTCAAGTGGAAGCGCAGGGAAACGTCGGCCGGAAGTGCCGTGCGCGCGAGCGAGTCGACGTCGCGAACGAGCGCCGAGACCGATACCGCGCCGCGCACCGAGCGACTGCGACCGGCGTAGGTCATCAGCTGGTCGGTGAGATCGCGGGCCTGCTCGGCGGAGAGCGCGATCTCCTCGGCCAGTGTCGCCGTGTCCTCGGGTGAATCGCCGGGCAGCATCGAGGCATTGCCCAGGATGCCGGTGAGCAGGTTGTTGAAGTCGTGGGCGACCCCGCCCGCCAGTACGCCGAGGCTCTCCAGGCTCTGCGACTCGGTCATCGCTTCTTCGAGACGCCGACGAGCGCGCTCGTTCTCGAGGGCTTGCTGCTGGGCCGCGGCGAGGTCGCGCAGCGCGCGCTTCTTCACCCATTCCGAGAGCAGGACCACGCCGGCAGTACCCAGCGTCAGGGCGATCACGCCAGGGAACTTCGCGGTTGCGGTGGTGGTCGGATCGAGCTGAATCGGAAAGGCGACGCCGCTTGCGCGCAACCACCAGAGACCCGCTGTGAAGGCGCATGCCACACCCAACCAGCCGAGCCCCACGCGCCAGCCGGAGAGCAGTACCGAGACCGCCGGGATCACGGCGACCGTATGCAACGCGGCGTTGGCATCGCCGCCGGAACCGCCTGCGATGCCGGCCACGAAGAGCATCAGCCCGAGGACCAGCGCGTTCGCCACGAAGGTGAGAGAGACTCCAGCGCTCAGCAAGAAGAGCAACGCGGCCGAGCAAGCCATTGCCGCACCGTTGCCGATGGCGACGGGCCACTGGCCTTGGAGGGTCATCACGACGGAAGTCGCGCCCTGGATGAGGGCCGACAACGTGCACGCGATCACCGTGATGCGCGCCTGGCTCAGACGATCCGGTTCGGCTCCGCTGAGGTCCGGCGGAAGGAACCCGTCGATCCAGCGGAAGGCGCGCTCGGGAAGGTTCGTGTTCAACCCTGCTCTCCGTCGGAGCGCCTCAGGGTACCCGACTCGAGCGCCGGGCGAGTGGGATCAACGCGCTTCGCGGACGTGGAGCTCGGCGAGTCCGATGCCGCTCTCGCCGCCGACGGCGTAGAGCAGGTAGCTGCGCCCTTCCTCATGGAAGAGGGCGGGATCCCGCAGCTGGTTCACGAGACCGTAGGCGACACTACGCTGCGACGGCTCGACCGGCCCTGCGGAGCCCTCCCAGGCGCGCTCGGGCCGCAGGACCTCGGTGGTCGTGCCCTGCCGCCAATCGAGCCAGTTCGCGCCGAGCTCGACCCGGGTGAGGAGGATCCGCTCCGGGGCGTCCCCCACTCGGGTCCAGAAGACCCACAGTGTGTCGCCCCGGACCCAGACGGCCGAGTGCCGCATGTTGCGGTCGAAGAGGCGGGGACCTGGCTCGAGATCGAAGAGTCCGTCACCCGAACGGTAGAACTGGCCGGGCATGGCGAGGGCGTAGGTCGTGTCGCGATAGCGGAACGCGCGCAGGTAGGTCTTCGGAGCGGTTTCCGGGAGCGCCTCGAAGTGGATCCCGTCGGACGACAGCGCGACGCGGCTGGTCTGTTCCGCGAAGCCCGAGAGCCCGTGGAAGTACATGACGATCTGCCGTCGC
Organism: Myxococcota bacterium; assembly: GCA_039030075.1. Lineage (NCBI taxonomy): Bacteria > Pseudomonadati > Myxococcota > Myxococcota bacterium. Next base: position 164,244 of record JBCCEW010000005.1, read on the forward strand.
TCGTGATCGACATGGACGTCCGGCGACGCGATGTGGGGGGTCGTGAAATCCAGCCGGGGGCTGTGGGGGAGCTTCACGCCCGCGAGGCGATACAGGAGCGCCATGCGGCGGACTTCGCCGTCCGAGGCCTCGGGGGGTTCGGTGGGAAACCCGGAGTCCTCGAGTTGGAGACTCCCCGGCGCATGGATCGACCACGGTCCTTCGAGCGTATCCGCGTACGCGAGTCGGATGTAGCGACCCTTGTGATCGGCGAAGTAGAGGTAGTAGCGACCCAGCCGGTTCGGGGCCCAATCGGGGACGCGGATCAGCGAAGGCCCTTGGATGTTCTCGCCCAGCGAGGGGTGAAGGCCCGGGTGGATGATCGGAGCGTCGACGAGTCGCTGGGCACGCACGCTCTCGTCGCGCGGTTCCGGTGTGTGCGCACAGGCGATCGCGAAGGTGGCCGCCAGCAGCAGCGCGGCGAGCCCGGCCGCGCCCCTCACTCGGTCTCGAATACGCCGTCGAGGAAGGCGAGCACCGCGTCGCAGAAGACATCGTTGCGGTCGCCGGCCACCATGTGGCCTGCATCCGAGATGTCGGCGAACTGGGCGTGGGGCACCTGATCGAGGAAGATGCGCGCGCCTTCTTCGCTCAAGATGTCGCTCATGCGGCCGCGCACGAGCAGGGTGGGCACTCGCAGCGATTCGGCGGCCGCATCGATGTCGGTGTGCTCCCGCGGCGGCTCGGCGGGTTCCTTCCCCTGGATGAAGCGCGGGTCCCAGTGCCAGCGCCAGCGTCCGTCCTCGCCGTGGCGCAGATTCTTCTCGAGGCCCGAGAGATCCTTGGGGCGCGGACGATGCGGGTTGTAGGCCGCGATCGCGTCGGCGGCCTCGTCGAGGTTGGCGAAGCCGTCGGGCCGCGCCCGCATGAACTCGAAGATGCGCTCGAGCCCCTTCGTCTCCATGCGCGTGGCGATGTCCACCATCACGAGTGCAGCGGCGAGGTCACCGCCACCGCGGTGCAGTGCCAGGAGGGAGGACATGCCGCCCAGCGAGGCTCCGACCAGCACCGGCGGTTGCGGGAGGGCGCGGGCCACGGCCACGACGTCGTCGGCGTAGGTCGTGCGGTGGTAGTCGCCGTCGGGGGCCCAACTGCTGTCGCCGTGCCCGCGTTGGTCGAGGGAGATGGCGCGCCAGCCCCGCTTCGCCAGGGCTGCCGCCGTGCCCGACCAGGCATGCCGGGTCTGGCCGCCGCCGTGGAGCAGGACGACGGGCCGCCCCGCCTCGGGACCCCAGTCGTCCCCGGCGAGGGTGACGCCGGGAGCGACGTCGAAGGCGATCGGACGGGGGGCGAGGAGGTCGTCGGGGAGGGACTCGGCGGACATGGTCGTCCCAACCTATCGTGGCAGGGCGCCCGGCGCCGGCGGGAGCGGTCACGCTACCCTGCTCGTTTCGGAGGACCCCCCATGATCGACCAGACCATCGAGAACTGGCACGCCCACATCGCCGGCAAGTTCCCCGGCGGCCTCGACGAGCTGCTCGCCGACGACGTGGTGTTCTACTCGCCGGTCGTGTTCACCCCCCAGAAGGGGAAGGACATCACCAAGCTCTACCTCGGCGCAGCCGGGAACACCCTGGGTGGCGGCGACGCGAGCGGCGGCAGTACCGGCGCGTTCCGGTACACGAAGGAGATCCTCTCCGGAAACCACGCCATGCTCGAGTTCGAGACCGAGATGAACGGCAAGCACGTGAACGGCGTCGACATCATCACCTGCAACGACGACGGGAAGATCATCGAGTTCAAGGTGCTGATCCGCCCGCTGCAGGCGGTGAACGCAGTGCATCAGCAGATGGCTTCGATGCTCGAGAAGATGAAGGACCGCTAGTCGGAGGTTCTCCCGATGGGATCGAACGACGCGACCGCCCCCTACCCTCTGCGCGACGACCTCGTCTCCGTGCACGAGGAACTCCGCGCACGCATCGCGGCCCCCGGCACCTGGTGGAGCGGCGCCGAGCGAACGGCCATTGCCGCTGAGGCGCGGGCGGCGCGCGACTGTCCGTTCAACAAGGAGCGCAAGCAGGCGCTCTCCCCGACGGCCGTCGAGGGATCCTGCACGTCGGTGACCGATCTCCCGCATCGCGTCGTGGACACGATCCATCGCATCGTCACCGATCCGGGACGACTCTCGCGATCCTGGTACGAGAAGCTGCTCGCCGACGACGTCCTCACCGACGCCGCGTACGTCGAGCTGGCGGCCGTCGCGATCCTGCAGAACGCGCTCGATGTGTTCGCCCTCGCCGTCGGCGTGACGCCAGCGCCCCTGCACGAGCCGCTGACCGGCGAGCCGACGCGTGCACGCCCGGCGACGGCGCGGCACGACGGGGCCTGGGTGCCGCAGATCCCGCCGGGCGAAGACGGTGGCGAGGATTGGCGCGACGTCTACGGCGACCGCGAGAGCGTGCCGCAAATCGGCCGGGCGCTGAGTCTCGTCCCCGACGAGGTGCGGATGATGAACCTCGTGGCCCAGCCTCACTACATGAAGCTCGAGCACGTGATCGACCCGTCGTACGTCGAGCCGGGCCGCACCCTCGATCGCCTGCAGACCGAGCTGATAGCGGCCCGCGTCTCGGCGATCAACGAGTGCTTCTACTGAACGACGGCGCACGCCAGCCTGCTCCGTGTGAGCGGCGCGATGACGGGAACCGAGATCGAGCTCGGAAGCGTGGCCGACGGCAAGGGGACCGGGGGCGTCGCCCACGGCGACGTGCTGATTGCCTTCACCGACGCCGTGATGGCGAACGAGCCCGAGGCCATGGCGCGCACCCGCGATGCGGTCACAGCAGCGCTGGGCGAGCAGGCGGTGGCCGATGCAGCAGGGGTGATCGCGATGTTCAACATCGTCGATCGGGTCGCCGACGCCACGGGCATTCCGATCGACGAGGGCGGCACCCACGACCTGCGCTACGCGATCGGGAGCGAGCTCGGCATGGACGGTCAGACCCCCGAGGCGCGCGCGGCGCGCTGAGCCGACGGAGCCAAGCGATGCGCGCTGTGGGACGCGCACTTCTGCCGACGCTGCTGGTCCTGCTGGGCGCGGTCTCCCTCGCGGCGGGAGACGCACGGGTGGACATCGCCGCCGTCGAGACGGCGCACCGGCAGAACGATCTGCCGGCGCTCGAGACCCAGTACAAGGCGCTCGACCGCGAAGGAACGCTCGGGCTTCGCAGGCGCTACCTGCGGGCGTTCATCGCGTGGCGTGCGAACCATGTGCTCCGCGCGAAGCCTGACAGCGCGTCGGCGCGCAACGCCTGGCTCGAGACGGCCCGCGTCGATCTCGACGCGGTGCTCGCGACCGATCCGCACCACGTCGAGGCGCTCGTTCTCCAGGCCGCCGTGCTCGGGGAGCTCTCCGAGCGCAGCGTCTGGGAACGGCTCACGCTCGGCCGCACCGCCTACGAGCTGCTCGAGCGCGCGATCGCGCGGGGGCCGGGCAACCCGCGCGCGGCCCTCCAGCGGGGCGTGTTCCGGCTGTACGCGCCCGGCTTCGCGGGGGGCGGAACCGACGCGGCGCTCGCCGAACTGGAGCGCGCCGAGCTGCTCTTCAAGACCGAGCCGCCCGATGCCTGGCCCGGCTGGGGGCGCGTCGACGTCGCGGCCTGGCTCGGCCAGGCGCTGGTAGCGGCGGGCCGACCCGAGGAAGCCCGCGCCCACTACCTCGAAGGGCTGGCCTACGCGCCGCCTTCGCCTTGGATCCGCGAGGTGCTGTTGCCCGAGCTGGGGCCTTCGCCGAAGCCCTGATTCCCCACCCCGAACACGTTGGTCGGGTCGACCGCCCGTTTCAGCTGGCGTCCCCACTCGAGCATGCCGCCGGATTGGATCCGGCCGAGGAACGGGCTGCGGATCTTGCCGATGCCGTGGTGATGCGAGAGGGAACCGCCGCAGCGCAGCACCTCGTCGCGCGCCGCGTGCTCGATCTCGGCATAGACTTGGCTCGGATTCTCGACGCCCTTGTAGTACGTGGCGAAGTAGAAGTAGACGGCGACGCCCGTGTCGTAGAGCTGGGTGATGCGACAGGTGATGAAGGGTTTCCCGGGGAGACCGCGCTCCCGGTGCTCATCGCGGATGCGTTGCTTCACCCGTTCGCAGAGGTCGAGGGCCTGACTCCACGGGACCGACGTCTCGAAGGACTCGGCCAGCATCCAGTGGTTCATGATCCAATCGCGGATGTAGGCGATTCCAAAGGTCAGCTGGTAGCCGCGGCGACCGTTCTCGGCGCCCCCGGCCAGGCCGCCGTGGCGCGACGCGAGACGGCGGACGTGACGCTGCTGCGTCCGGACTTCCTCGGCGCCGCCCTCGTAGACGAGCGTGCACGCGCACATCGTTTCGGGATCGAACCCCTTGAGCCCGACGACGAACGCCTTCTCGAGCTTCGACTTCCAGGCCTTCCAGCCGGTGCGCTTTCCCTTGAGCATCTGGCTCAGCTGGAACTGCATGTTGTCGACCAGGCGCACACTCGCGGGCGGGATGCCTTCGCGCTCGAGGTCGCGCAGGAACCGGAAGCCGCTCTCGAAATCGCGGAACACGATCGAGCCGTAGACCTGCTTCTCGGGCAGGGGGAAGAGCTTCACGACGGCGCGGGTCACGATCCCCAGGCCGCCCTCGGACCCGAAGATCCAGCGTCGCGCGTCGGCGATGCCGACCGATTCGCGGGGAACCGTCGCGCTGCGTTCGAGCACACCCCGGGCGGTGACGGCCGTGACATCGAGGACGATCTGCTCGATGTTCCCGTAGCGGTTCTTCTTCATGCCGCTGGCATGGGTGGCGATCCAACCGCCGAGGGTCGAGAACTCGACGCTGTCGGGTTCGTGACCCAGCGTGAAGCCGTGCTCGGCGAGCTGCTCGACGAGCTGCCGTCCGACCGCCCCGGCCTCGATGCAGGCCATCCGGTTCTCGGGGTCGATCCACAGGATGCGGTTCATACGCGAGAGGTCGACCGACACGATCGTGCGCGACTCGTTCGTCGGGCAGCGCAGCGCATCGGTGACGTTCGTCCCACCGCCGTAGGGCACCAGGCAGACGTCGTGTCGCAGGGCCGCTTCCACCAGGGCGACGACCTGCTCGTGTTCGGTGGGGAACACGACCAGATCCGGCACCCGCTCGATGCGCCCATACTTGATGGCGTACATCTCTTCCTGGGTGTGTCCATGGCCGTGGCGCAACCGGACTTCCGGGTCGCGGGAGATCTGATCGTCGGCCAGAACCTTCGCCATCTCGTCTTCGAAGGCCGCGTGGGAACGCGCGGACGGAATCTCGGGGGGGTAGCGAGCCGGGTGGCGATCGTCGGAGCGCACGGCCGGGTGGATCGTGTCGTGCACCCAGCCCAACAGCTCGGCCAGCTCTTCGCCGCAGAGCGGATAGCGCGAGCCGGTGAGCACGACGGTTCCGTCGTCGCGGAGCTGGAAGGCGGTGTCGCGGAAGCCCCAGACGTCGAAGCTCTCGACGTCCTGGGGGTCGGGAACCCAGGGTTCGGGCACGATGCGCTTCGCTTCCAAGACGTCCCCCCGTTGGCGCGACTCTAGTCTGACGCGGGCATCGCAGCCGGCGCAACGGGCGGCCCGGTCAGCGAGGGGGGTGCCGACGACCGCTCGAGCGCCTCGAGGATGCGCGGATCGTCGCGCGACGCGAGGTCGTAGAGGTCGAGGAACACCTCGCGGAGGTTGTCCTGGCGCCGCCGGCGGAGTCCATCGAGGAGCGGCCCCAGGCCCCGGGCGCCGGGGCCGAGCAACGTCCGTACGAGCTCGGCGAGCAGCGCCGGATCGACCCGGGTCTCGTGAACCACGGGGAGGGACCCGCGGTCGTGGGCGGTGAAGAGCCAGCCGTGTGCGCGGCTGGCTGCTCGCACCAGCCCGAGCCGCGCGGCCGCGGAGAGCTGCTCCACCCCGTCGACGAAGAGCACCGCCTCGGGCGGCAAGCGCCGCGCCTGGGACCAGAGCGCGCGCGCGGTGGGGACGGGCTGGGCCTCGCTGAACCGCCAGGAGACGACCCGCTTCCCGCCGGCGGTGAAGCGGGCTGCGAGGGCGCGCAGCAACGTGGTCTTTCCCGATCCGTGGGCTCCCACCACGACGCCGCGGCGCCCCTGGCGTTCCCAGCGCGCGAGCAAGCGCTCGATGGACTCGCCACGCGGGCGGTAGGCGAGGGCGTCGAGTCGCGACGTGCGGAACGGGTTCTCGCGTGCGCGCACGTCAGTCGCCCTCGTCTTCCCCGAGCACGACTTCGCGTCGATCGGGCCCGAGCACGAGTTCGAGACGTCCCACGTCGCGCGGGCTGTCGGAAACGGCCTCGATCGCCCAGCGCACCGAGACGAGCTGCCCCGAGCACGAGTAGGGACCCGAGGGCAGGGTGAAACGGAAGGGGCTCGAGCCGCTCGCGACGGGGGCTCCCAGCGGGATCTCCTCCGCAATGCCGACGTCGCGGTCGCCGCGCCCTTCGGTGTACCAGAGCAGACGCAGGCGGATCGTCTCCGGGGCGGCGTCGCACATCCACTGCAGGTCCCCCCGCAGCGTTGCTTTGGGAGCGAAGGCGGTCTCGCCGCCCTCGGTGCGGATCTCGATCATGCGCTCACCCCTCTGCGCGCCGTGGCAGCACGACGATCGGGTACTTCTCGGACACGTCGGGCCAGCGCCGGATGTCTCCCTCGACCGCCAGCGACCAGACGACCGCATTGTGTTCGGCTTCGAAGCTGTGCATCGACGTGGCCGGGATCTCGACGCGGACGTGCCCGCCCATCCCGCACGCAGGCGCCGGGAGGTCGGCCAGGACACGCTCCATGAAGGTCTCGGTGGCGGTGTGGGTGTTGGTGCCGACGGTGTAGGTGGCGCGCTCTTCGCCGCGGAGCACGATGCGCACCTGCTGCAGTCGCTGTGCGTTCCCGTGGAAGCGCCACTGGAGATCGAGGGCGTCCCCGAGTCGCGGCGTCGGCTGGCTCGCGACGAGCTCGGGCTTCGGGTTTCGGAGCGCGAGGATGCCGTAGCCGATGCCGAAGACGAGGCCGATCCCGACCAACACGAAGGGAACGAGGAACAGGATCAAGAACCAGTCGGTGCGGCCCCGCGCGTACTCCTGCCACGCCTGGTACACGAAGAAGCTCATGATGCCGTTCCAGAACAGGGCGGCGAAGACGATCCCGGCGAGGCGCATGCCGCGCGACGACTCGGGCGCGAGCGGTGCCGAGCCGGAGCGCGGATCGTGCTCGGGGAGCACCGCGTCGTGGGCGTCGCGCGTTTCCGAGGGAGCCGTTCCCGAGAGCATCCCGAGCGACTCCGCCTTTGCCAGTCGCCTTCGCCCCTGGTGGATGAGCAGCGCCCCGACCCCGAAGAACACCAGCGGGATCACGGCGAGCCAGGCGTGCGCCGTCAGCCCGCGTTCGAGCACGGCTTCGTTCGATCGCTCGGGGTGGATCCAGCAGTCGACTTCTGCGCCGACCGGATGCGCGCGAACGATCTCGCGCTTGCCCTCGATGCCCGAGCTGGATCCGCCGAAGAAGCCGTGGCGGCTCGAGCGCTCCTCGCCGCGACCGCGGTCCCAGCGATACAGGATGTCGACGCTGTAGGTGGTGCCGTCGTCACTCGAATGCGACCGGACCGAGCTGTGCTCGACGATGCAACGGTGGGCGTTCCAGCGCTGGGCGTCGAGGATCTGCAGGAGGGGCTGGAAGGCGAGGAACCAGCCGGCGAGGGCCCCCACCGCCGCGAAGAGAACACCCATCCCGATGAGCCCGCGGCCGGTTCCGGTCTTCTTCGCGTGCCGTCCCAGGTCCTCGGGGAGCGGGCGTCCCTGGGCGTCGGTGGCGTCGCGACGCCACATGGCCACGATGCCGATCCCCCCGATCGCCACGAAGATCAGCGGCAGCAGGAGGAAGGCCGCCATCCAGAGCGGGCCGCGCTGGAGCACCAGATCGCCTTCGCTCGAAGCGAAGCACGCCACTGTGGCACCCGCCGGATAGGGAGCGAGCTGGTTCGCCGCGCTTCCGTAGTCGCCGAAGGTCGGGTCGTCGCGACGCAGCTGCTGGCCCTGGAGCTCCGGTCCCGCGTCGAGGGTGCGGTAGCGCACGACCGGCACGTAGGGGTCTTCGCCCCCATCCCGTGACACTTCGCTGTGAAGGATCTCGCAGCGACGCTCTTGCCACTGGTAGGTGTCGGCGCTCTTCAGGAGCTCCTGGCCGAGGAGCCAGGTGAACACCGCTCCCATCGCGAAGAAGAAGCCGAAGAAGAGGGTTCCGACGAGCTTCGCACCGAACCCCATGGGCTCGTTGCTGGCCTTCCTCTTCCCCATCCGTAGGCGCAGTCGCGACACGGGCCTCGGCGAACCTCCGACACACGCAGGTGGTCACCCGCGTCGGGGGGGATGCGACCTGTTCGGGGGGATCGAACCTATGCGGGGGCCGGCGCTGGCGTCTCCGCGGGCTCGTCGCCCGGGATCCGCACGAACGACAGCAACACCCCCCCGAAGAACAGTAGCGCCAGCTGCATCAGGAAGGCGGTGCGATAGGTGCCGGTGGCGTCGTAGAGGGCTCCCGCGATCGCGGGCGCGGCGGCGACCAGCGGCAGGGTGGCCAGGCCCCCGAGGCCCTGGGCGCGTCCGAAGGCGAGGCGACCGAAGCAGCGACCGAGGATCACCCCGAAGAGCGGCATGGCGGCGCCGATGCCCAACCCGTAGAGGGCGCCGGTCGCGACGAACAGCGGGTAGCTGGGTTCGAGGTAGAGGAGCGCCCACACGGCGAGGTTGGTCAGCACCAGCCCCCAGATGGCCGCATGAGGCGGAATGCGATCGGCCAGGGCGCCGAAGGCGATCTTCCCGAACAGGGAGAACGGCACCATCGCGGTGAAGAAGCGGGCCGCTTCCTGGGCCGAGAACCCGAGCTCGCGTCCAAAGGGGATCCCGACCAGGGTCATCACGATCGGCGAGGTGAAGATCAACCCGAAGCCGACGGCGAGCATCCAGAGCCGCGGGTCGCGGGCCAGCTCGGAGGTCTCGGGAATGGCTTCTCCGGTGACGGCTTCGCCGTCCGTCGCATCGGGGACGGGTTCGCCATCGGGCAACTGGCCCACCAGCTCGGGGCGTCCGATCGCGCCGAAGGCGAAGGCCGGCACGCCCAACCCAAGTGCCAGCAGCCCGAAGTAGAAGATGGCGGCGCGCCAACCCTGGTTCTCGATCCAGTAGGCAGCCAGCTCGGGCCCGACGGCCCCGGCGATCGTGGCTCCGGCGACCGCGATGCCGAGGGCCAACCCGCGCTTACGCACGAACCAGTTGGCGACGAGGGACGAAGAGGGGATGGGTCCGAAGCCGGCTGCGCCGATCGCCACGACGCTGCAATAGAGCAACCCGAACAGCCAGAAGGCTTCGACGCGGCTCATCAGGATCAGGCCACCACCCGCGACCGCTGCGCCCAGGGGCATGATGACGCGGGCGTATCCCCGGTCGAGGAACTGGCCGAGGATCGGACCCGAGAGTCCCATCACCACGAACACGATCGACATCGCCCGGCTGAGCTCGCCCACCGACTTGTCGAAGGTCTCGGTCAGGGGTTCGAGGAAGACGCCGAAGCTCGACAGCGTCACCGTGTTCGAGAGCAGCTGCGCCAGGAACGCGATGAAGACGACGCGCCAGCCGAGGAATCCCCGCACACCAGCGGCAGCCTTCTCGGTATGGGGGGCCGGGGCGTTCATGCGCGCCCGAGCATCGCACCTTTTCGGCAGCGCCCCCAATCCACGCGGAACGACCCATCACCCGCTGGCAGCGATTCCAACCGTGCTGGAGTCGTTCCACCCGGTGGTAGGAAAAGTGCAACGGTTCGCGAACCGCGCCGCTCACGCCTGCGCAACCCGAACCGCGAACCGCGCGCGCCTTCGGAAGAACCGCAACCCATTGTGTTCCCTGTCACTTTTCCCAGAGGAGCGGTCACTTCTCGAACAAGCCGCCGGTGAACCTGCGGTGGCGATTTCCCGACTGCACCCACCTGCACCACGAGGAGCCCCCCATGGCGAAACTCAATCTCAAGAAGATCTCGAAGAAGTCGGCGGAGGCGCCCGAAGCGCCCGCGACCGAAACCGAAGCGACCGAGACGACGCCCGCGTCCACTGCCGAGGCCGACGAGCTCTCGCGGCTGCGCGGCATTCTGTTCGGCTCGGCGATCAACGAGCAGGAACAGGCCCTCGCGCGGATCGAGAACCGGATGGCAGCCCACGCCGCCGAGGTGCGCGGTGAGATCGATGCCCTCGGTCGTCGCCTCGAGAATCGCATCTCCGAACTGGGCGCGCGGGCGAACCAGGATCAGAACTCGGTCCGCGAGCAGCTGCTCGGTCAGTCCGAGCTGCTGAAGAACTCGGTCCAGGAGCGCTCGGACCAGACCCTGCTGCTGGTGAACCGCGGGATCGAGGAGCTGCGCGAGCACAAGATCGATCGCACGAAGCTCTCCGAGTTCCTGCTCGACCTCGGTTCCCGCCTCGAAGGCGAGCACACCGACGTGGCGAACGAGGACGCGCGATGACCAAGGTATACGACGCCCTGCGCCGCGCCGAGGAGACTCGGGCGCAGCGCCAAGAGAACGACACCGAGAGCGAAGCCAAGACCCACACGCTCTCCGACCTGTTCACGGCTCCGAAGACCGAGACCGCCTCGGCGCCCGCGACCCCCGATGCGTCGGCGGCAGCGGCTCCCGAAGCGGCACCGGCCCCGGCTGCGACTCCGACCGGCGGTGAGTTGGATCGCCTGCGGGAGATCGTCTTCGGCTCTCAGATCAGCGACTTCGATACGGCCGTCGCCGGACTCGAGGCGAAGCTTGCTCACGAAGAGGAGCAGGTGAAGCTCGAGATGGAGAAGCTGGAGAAGCGTCTCGAGGAGCGGCTCGTCGAGATCGACACGCGCACCACGCGCGGTCAGACCGAGCTCCGCGATCAGATCCTCAAGATGTCGAACGAGCTCTGCGAGATGATCACCACGCGCGGTGATCACGTGCTCAAGATCGCGAACGAGGGCCTGGCGGACCTGCGCCAGCGCAAGCTCGACGAAGGGCAGTTCACCGGACTGCTGCGGAAGTTGGCCTCCGAGATCGAGACGAAGTCGAAGGCCGCCTAGGCGAGAGAAGCCGCCGCCCGTTCGCTTTCGGTGCAGGGAGTGGACGGGCGGCGGCGTTTGCGTCCGACCCACGCCAACGCGCCCAAACCTGCACCCATCAAGAGCACCGTCTTCGGCTCCGGCGCGAGTAGGAGCGAACTCGCTCCGAGCGCATCTCCGTCGATCCGGACCTCGTCGATCGTCCCGTTGAAGGCGGCGGCGTAGTCCATGCGGACGCCGATCTCGACGGGTGCACTCGGGTCCCAGTAGAGCGCTCGACCCGCCGCGCCCTGGACGCGGCCCACCTCGCCGCCGTCCACGAAGAACTGGCCGAGGCCGGTGCCGGCGTCGTACATGAACGCGAAGTGATGCCAGTTGGCGTCCATGTCGAAGAGGTTGAGCATCTGCAGCGGACTCGCGCCGCCGGCACCGTCGTCGACCCAGAACACGACGTCGAGCGAGCTCGGATTTCCGATGCGGAGGCCATTGTTTCCGGTGGTGCGCAGGAAGAGGTCGGCGTCGTTCTCGACGGTTCGGCCCCAGAACTCGACGGTGAGGCTCGGGCTGTTCAGCGCCGCGTAGGCGACCACCGAGCCATTGATACCCGCAGAGCCGCCCTGGCGCGTGCCACCGAGGCTGCCGTTGTTCGGCGTGCCCGTCTGGGGAACCGAGGTCGTCGGGAGGTTCGAGTCCACGAAGGCGCTGCTCGAGAGCAGATCGTTCCCGCCCAGCACTTCGTTCGGCACCCGCAGCCCTTCCGCGCTCGGCTCGAGGTCCGTCTCCATGCGCCAGTAGCCGAGGGTCACGGCCTGGGCCGACGATCCCAGGCACAGGGCGGCGACGAATGCGCAGAGGAGGTGAGAGGTGGGGGGAAACACCTAGAGAGTGTCGGCTGAAGCGCGTCGTGAGTTGAGAGCGGGACGGCGCCGCGCCGCGGTCGGACGGCAGAAGTGACACTGTTCTGAGGAGCTAGCCGCCCAGGTTGCACGTGGGCGAGTTCCCGGACCGTGCCGTCCTGCGCCCAGCTGCGCGTGCAACTCACCGTGGTTGCGGCTGCCGCGATCGCGGAAAACGCGACACGAGACCGGGTCGGAGGGCAACTCCGATCACGTTGACCCTCAACTGCTGAGCGGCGAGTATGCGCTGTTGCGTTCTTCCTGAGGTGCTGTTGATGCTCTGCTCCTGCCGTGACGTCCCGATTTTCCTGGGCACCTGCGCATGGCTCGCCGGACTGCTTGCCGTCGTGTTGCCGGTTCCCGCCGCGGCCCAGTACCTCGCCGAGCTCTACGACGACATCACGCTCACGACGAAGGTCGCCGAGCGCAGTCACGCCGTGATCGACTTCGATTGGGGCACCGGCGAGATCGATCCCGCGGTCGGCAGCGACAACGCGTCGATCCGCTGGACCGGCAACCTCCAGGCGAGCTACGACGAGACCTACACCTTCTACGCCACCACCGACGACGGCGTGCGGCTGTGGGTGGATGGTGTCCTGGTGATCGACGACTGGACGGTCCACCCGGCCCAGGAGTTCAGCGCGAACGTCGCGCTCTCGGCCGGCCAGATCGTGCCCGTCGTCATGGAGTTCTACGAGCAGGCCGGACACGCGGTGGCCCGGCTCGAATGGGCGTCGCCCAGCCAGGCGCGGACGACCCCGGCCGCGTTGCCGATCGATCCGCCCGGCTTCGACGCCCTCGTGCCGGTGGACCCGTTCTTCAATGGGGTCTTCCCGAGCACCACGCCCGGGCCCGGCGGCATCGAAGCCCAGGCGGTCTCCGCGAACCTCGGCGTCGGCTTGATCCTGACCCTCACCCGTGGCGACGGCGTGATGTACGCGGGCAGCCGCAACGGCGAGATCGTCGAGATCGTGCCGGGATCGACGAGTGAGACGGGGACGCTCTTTCTCGACATCACCGACCGCGTCTGGACCGGCCAGGACTCGGGGCTGCTGGGGATGGCGTTCCACCCCGACTACGACGATCCGGTCTCGGCGAACCGCAACTACCTCTACCTCTACTACGTCCACTCCGACGGATCCGACGAGTTCATCCGACTCTCGCGCTTCGAGCGTCCCGACGGTCAGAGCACCGCCAGCCCCGGCTCCGAGCTGATCCTGCTCCAACAGAAGCTCGGCCCGACGTTGCACCGCGGCGGCGGCCTGCTCTTCGGCAACGATGGCTACCTCTACCTGTCGATCGGCGACCTCGGCTGGCCGAACGAATCCCAGGAGATCGACGATCTCTTCGTCGGCGGGGTGCTGCGCATCGACGTCGATCAGGGTGCTTCGAGCCACCCGATCCCCCGGCAGCCCGACCCGGCGGATCCGAGCACGTTCACCCAGAACTACACCATCCCCGACGACAACCCGTTCGTGGGTGTCACCGGCGTGCTCGAGGAGTACTACAGCCTCGGGTCGCGCAATCCGCACCGCATGACGATCGACCCGGAGACCGGCGTGATCGTGATCGGGAACGTCGGCTCGAACATGGCCAGCAGCGTCGAGGAGCTGAACGTCCTGGTCGCTGGCGCCAACTACGGGTGGCCCTTCCGCGAAGGCTACGCGGACATCGGTACGCCGCCGGCGAGCCCGATCGGGGTCGTCACGGATCCCGTCCTGACCTACCCGCGGGCGGAGGGCGCCTGCATCATCGGGGGGCACGTCTACCGCGGCAGCAGCATTCCATCGCTGCAGGGCCGCTACATCTTCGGCGACTGCACCAACAACAACGTGTGGGCGGCCCAGGATGCCTCGGGCAACGGACCGAAGCAGCTGATCACCACCGCGCCCGCCCAGCTCGTGACCTTCGGGCGCGACGACGCCGGCGAGGTCTATCTGGGCACGGCGTCGTCGGTGCTCTACCGGCTCGCCCCGAGCACCATCGTGCCCGAGCCCCCGGCGCTGCTTTCGCAGACGGGGGTGTTCAGCGATCTGACGAGCCTCACGATCGACCCCGCCTTCATCCCCTACGAGGTCATCAACCCGCTCTGGTCCGACGGATCCCTGAAGCGGCGCTGGTTCGCGGTCCCCAACGGAAACGGGAACAACGATCGCATCCAGTACTCGGAGACCTCCGAGTGGGGCTTCCCCTCCGGCTCGGTCTTCGTGAAACACTTCGAGATCCCGGTCGCGGGTGCGCCGGCACGCCGGGTCGAAACGCGCGTGCTCGCGCAGGGAACCGACGGCCAGCTCTGGGGCGTGACCTATCGCTGGCGGCCAGATGGTCTCGAAGCCGATCTCCTCAGTGACGGGATGGAGGAGATGATCGAGGGGCAACTCTGGCAGTACCCCTCGCGCACCGAGTGCAACCTCTGCCACAACCCGGTCGCAGGCGGGGTGCTCGGGCTCCGCACCTCACAACAGAACGCCGAGCTCTTCTACCCGAGCACGGGACGTACCGCCCATCAGCTCGAAACCTTCGACCACGTGGGTCTGCTGGTGCCGGGGCTCGGCGGCGCGACCCCCGACGATCTGCCCGCGCTGTCGGCGCTCGATGACCTGACGGCGTTCACCCAGCAGCGGGTGCGTTCCTATCTGCAGTCGAACTGCGCCCAGTGCCACCGACCGGGAGGGCAGGGGCGCGGGGACTTCGACACGCGCTACGAGACGCCCTTTGCCCAGCAGGATCTGCTGAACACCGACGTCGCCGAGGACCTCGGCGTGACAGGGGCGAAGGTGGTGGTGCCGGGAGACGTCCTGCTCTCGGCGCTCTTCCACCGCGATGCGCTGCTGGGGACCTCCCAGATGCCGCCGCTGGCGAAGAACGTGGTCGACTTCGCGTGGCTGGCCGTCCTGCGCGACTGGATCGGCGTCGTCAACGAACCGCCGGTCGCTCCGCTCTCGGGCGACTACTACGACGGTCGTAACTTCGACACCTTCGTCTTCCAGCGGGACGATGTCGTGATCGACTTCGATTGGGGCGGCGGGACGCCCGACGCATCCGTCGGAAACGACGAGTTCTCGATCCGCTGGACCGGGACCCTGATCCCCGAGTTCAGCGAGACCTACACCTTCACGGCGACCTCCGACGACGGTGTTCGCGTCTTCGTGGACGGCACGTTGGTGGTCGACGACTGGTCGGTGCACGCGGCGCGCGAGGCCAGCGGCACGATCGCGCTCGTGGCGGGGCAGGCCGTGCCCTTCGTCGTGGAGTACTACGAAGCGGGTGGCCGGGCCGTGATCCAGGTCGATTGGGAATCGGCGAGTCTGCCGCGCACACCGGTGACGGCGAGCCTGCCCAACACGGCGCCGAGCGCGACGCCCCAGGCGATCAACGTGGCGTCCGGCGTGCCCCTCGCCATCGCCCTGGGTGGCAGCGATGCGGAACAGTCGACCCTCGACGTCGCCATCGTCGATCCGCCGAGCGCGGGCACCCTGATCGGAACCGGGCCCGTGCTCTTCTATACCTCGGCGCCCGGCTATACGGGCTCCGACAGCTTCACCTTCAAGACGAGCGATGGCGCGCTCGAGAGCGCACCCGCCACCGTGGCGTTGACCGTGCCCGAGCCGACTGGCCCCTGGGCGCTGTTCGCCGGGGCGCTGCTGGTCTTGGGGCTCCGGGCGCGACGCGGTCGGCGGCGCTAGGCGGCTCGCTCAGCCGGCGAGTCGCTCGATCACCGCGTCCGCGAAGGCGCGGGTGCCGAGCGTCCCGCCGATGTCGCGCGTCTTCTGTCCGTCGCGCAGGGCGGCGTCGTAGGCATCGCGGATGCGCGTCCCGACGCTGCGGAAGCGCGGCTCGGTGTCTCGCTCGCTGAGATGGTTGAGCATCATGACCGCGCTCATCACGAGGGCGAGGGGGTTCGCGAGATCCTGGCCGGCGATGTCCGGCGCCGAGCCGTGGACGGCTTCGAACACGGCCGCCGCGTCGCCGAAGTTCGCGCCGGGCGTGACGCCCAGCCCACCGACGAGTCCGGCGCAGAGGTCCGACACGATGTCGCCGTAGAGGTTCTCGCAGAGCACGACGTCGAAGGAGGCCGGGTCCTGCACGAGTCGCATGCAGCCCGCGTCGATGATGCGCTCGTCGTACTCGACCTCGCTGCCTTCGAAGACGGCGCGCGCGCAGTCGAGGAAGAGCCCGTCGCTCTTCTTCATGATGTTGGCTTTGTGGAACGCCGTGACGCGCCTTCGATCACGGGCTCTCGCGTAGTCGAGAGAGAAGCGCGCAATTCGCTGGCAACCCTTCTCGGTCGCCACCTTCAGCGAGGTCACGACGCCCTCGGTGATGACGTTCTCGATGCCCGAGTACAGGCCCTCGGTGTTCTCGCGAACGATCACGAGGTCGACGCCGTCGTAGCGGCTCTCGACGCCGGGCAGGTTTCGTACGGGGCGCACCGCCGCGTAGAGATCGAGTTCGCGGCGGAGCGCGACGTTCACCGAAGAGAAACCGCCGCCGATGGGCGTCGTGCAGGGGCCCTTGAGCGCCACACCGTGGCGGCGGATCGCGGCCCGCGTCGCTTCGGGCAGGACGTCGTCGTCGCCCGCTTCGAGGGCCGCAACCCCGGCGCGCTGGGTCTCCCAGTCGATTCCGGCGTCCGCCGCTTCCAAGATGCGGACAGCCGCATCACTGACTTCCGGACCGATCCCATCACCGGGGATCAGGACACAGGTTCGACTCATCGGGCGTGGGTCTCCTCGCGGCGCACTGGGAGGGCGCGGCGAGGGTACCGACTCGTTGCGCGCTTGCCGGTGGCCCCGCGCAAGAGTTGGGCGACCCGCGGCGCCTGGGTTTCGAGTGCGTAGTGGCGCAGCACGTGACTGCGCCCGGCGCGTCCCAACTGGGCACGCAGGGGAGCGCTCTGGATCAGCCGTTCCAGCGCCGGTTCCCAGGCTGCGATGTCCGCCGGGAGGTAGCCGGTGACGCCCTCCAGGACGACGTCGGCATTCGCACCCACCGGGCTGGCGACGACGGGAATGCCGCTCGCCATGTACTGGATGGCCTTGAACGCGCACTTGCCCGCGGTGTAGGGCGTCTCGGGGAGCGGCATCAGACCGATGTCGATGCCGGCGAGGTCGCGGGCTTCATCGTCCGTGTTCGCGTAGCTGCGCCATGGCCGGGTCTCGACGCGCACGCCTGGGCATGAGAAGTCAGTCACGCCGCGCAGCACCAGACGCAGATCGTGACGCCGTGCGAGGGACCGGAGCACCGGGCGGAGCGGTTCGAGGTAGGCGCGCCCGGCCGGCGCACCGACCCAGCCCAGCGTGAGGGTCTGGTCGTCGCGGACCGGTCGCACCGGATACGCGGCGGCGTCGACCACCGTCGGGACCCGACTCACGCGGTCCGTGTGCCGACGCGCCCAGCCTTCCAGCTCGGCCGAGCCGGCGAAGACGCGCGCGCAGCGGGGAAGCAGCGCGGCCAGGGCCGTGTCACGCTGTCGCCAGCGATCGGCGATCGCGCGGATCCCGCGACCGAAGCCGTCGTCGCCGGGCGGCGGCGCGTAGATGGCGTCGTCGAAGTCGAAGACCCAGGGCGTTCCGGTGCGGGCAAGCGTCGGGAGCAAGGCGGTCGGGAGCGTTTCCTTCTGGAGCCACACCAGGTCGAAGCCTGCCGCCGACCACCAGTCGCGGGCGCGTCGTACGCTGCGGCGGGCCAGGCTCGCCCCCAACAGGCCGAGCCGAGTCGCGGCCGACGGTGCGCGCAATCCGTAGCCGACCTCGAAGAAGCGCTGGTCGACCCGCGGACGTACGTCGAGCTCGATCCCCAGACGGGCCAGCGGCGCGCGGTACTGGTAGACGCGAAAACGACTCGAGGGTTCGGCTTCCGGGCCGATGGTGAGACAGAGGACACGCATGGGACTCGTTCCGGCGGATCGGCCGTCCGGAACAAGCGCTTGAGGGACGAGGGGTTGTGACGGCGTCTGCGCGCGAACTACTCTCGTTCGACATGCCCGTTCCCGCGATCGTCACGGCCGGTGACCGCAAGGCTTCCCGTGCGATCTACGGCGAGAGCAAGGCCTACCTGGTCATTGCCGGGGTGCCGCTGGTCGCCCAGGTGGTCACGACCCTGCAAGCCGTTCCCGAAGTGTCCGAGGTGTGGGTGGTGGGCAACCTCGAGCGCCTCGAAGCCGTCCTGCGCGATCCCGCTTTCGCCCGCACGCTCACGAAGCCGCTCCATCTCGTGCCCCAGTTCCGCAACCTCTATGAGAATGGGTGGGAGACCTACCGCCGCGCCTTGCCAGGCGCGCCTCCCGAGGGCCGCGATCCGACCGTCGAGGACGGGCCCGCACTCTTCCTCTCGACCGACCTGCCCTTCGCGACGCCCCACGAGATCTCGGCGTTCATCCAGCGCTCCTTCGAGATCGACGTCGACTACAGCCTCGGGCTCGTGACCGAGGAGTCGATGCAGGCCTTCTATCCGGAAGCGCCCGGCAAGGGCGGGATCCACATGGCGTACTTCAACCTGCGCGAGGGACGCTTCCGGCAGAGCAACCTGCACCTGATCCGACCGGGCCGCGTGGCGAACCGCTTCTACGTCGAAGAGATGTACGAGCATCGCTACCAGCGCGAATGGGGGCCGATCCTCGGGCTCGCCTGGCGGCTCTTACGCAGCGAACGCGGCGGCTTCGCAGTCGTCGCCTACTACGGCCTGATGCACCTCGCCGGTGCGCTCGATCGCCGGGGCTGGCGACGCATCGCCGATCGCGTGCGCCGTTGGATTCCGCTCGGCCGGATCGAGGGTGGAATCGAGGGCCTCTTGCGCGGCGGGTTCCGCTTCGTCATTACCGAGGGCGGAGGCTGCGGCGTGGACATCGACAACGAGCACGACTTCGACGTGGCGAACGAACGCTTCGAGAGCTGGCAGACCGCCCAGCGCGAGCGCGTCGAGCGCATCTACGGACCGCTCTCCCTGCCCTCCTCGACGGACGGCCCAGCGAGCGGCGACGCATGAGCGCGGCGCAGGGAACCGACGCACCGTCGCGGATTCGTTGCGGCGCCGGGTTCTTCCGGCGACCCGACCGCGCGCTGATCCAGGTCTCGGGCAGCGACCGGGTGCGCTGGCTGCAAGGCATGGTCAGCAACGACGTCGCGGTCCTGGTGCCCGGGCTCGAGCGATCGGGCTGCTACGCGTTGCTGCTGACACCCCAGGGTCGAATCCTGGCCGATCTCCACGTCTTCGAACGCGGCGATCACTACTGGCTCGAGAGCGCCCGGTCGGCGCGCGACACCCTGCTCGAGCGCCTCGACGCCTTCATCATCGCCGACGACGTCACGCTCGGCGATCACACCGATGCGTGGGAGCGCGCGTCGCTGGAGGGCCCGCGCGCGGTCGAATGGTTCGCAGGATGGGCCGAGCAACCCCTCGACGCGTTGCAACGGCACTGCGGTGTCGACGTGGGCACTCCGGTCGGTGCCGCGTTCGTCGCGCGTTGGGGCGCCTGCCTCGACGACGGTCTGCAGCTCTTCCTGCCGACGGCGAGCATCGATGGCGTGCTCGCCGATCTGCGCGAGGTCGCGGCGCGCGCCGACGGAGAGTGTGTCGAGGGAGATCCCTCCGACTTCGAGCGGCTCCGCGTCGAGTCCGGCATTCCCCAGTTCGGCAGCGAGCTCGGGCCCGACGTGCTTCCCGCGGAGGTCGGGCTCATCGGCGAGGCGGTCAGCCTGAGCAAGGGGTGTTACACGGGCCAGGAGGTGGTGGCTCGCATGGAGTCGCGCGGTGCCCTCTCCCATCGCCTGCTCGGCGTGCGTTTCGACGCGAACGCCGCCGCACCGCCGACGGGAACCGCGCTAGAGGTCGCCGGCAAGGTCGTCGGCGAGCTGACCAGTGTGGTCGCGTCCGACGATTCGGCATTGGGGCTCGCCTTCGTGCGTAAGGCCCACGCCGAACCGGGTGGGGTGGTGCGCGTCGGCGACGCGGAGGCCACGCTGTTCGCGATCCCGCCGGAGCCCGCGTCGTGAGCCAACCGACGGCGCGTGCTCAGAGTCGGCCGGTGCTCATCGTCTTCGCGAAGCGGCCGGCACCCGGCGAGGTGAAGACCCGGATGTGTCCGCCCTTCCAACCCGACGAGGCGGCGGATCTCTACGCGGCGATGTTGGACGACGTGCTCGAGGCGAGCCTCGATGCCGCCCGCGCCGTCGGTGCCGAAGCCTGGCTGCTGGTGCACCCCGCGTCGGCGGCACGCGAACTCACGCTCCGCTGTCCGCCCGGGTTTCGGGTGCTGCCCCAGCGCGGTGCCGATCTGGCCGAGCGGATGACGGATGCAGTGGCAACGGCGGCGGCCGCGGGGTTCGGACGCATCCTGCTCCGCGGCAGCGACAGCCCGGCACTGCCCGTCGAGCACCTGGTGGACGGGTTTCGCGCCCTCGTCGACGTCGACCTCGTCGTCGGACCGGATCGAGACGGCGGCTACAGCTGGATCGGCGTGCGTCGGCCGACGCCTGGCCTCTTCGACCATCCGATGAGTACGTCGACGGTGCTCGAGGACACGCTGGCGAACGCCGCCGCGGTCGGCTGGACCACGCGGCGCCTCGCGGCGCACTTCGACTTCGACACGGCGGAAGATCTGGCGCACTGGTTGGGGAAGCGCGAGGCTGGCGGCGCCGAGCCGTGTCCGCGCACCCTTGCGTGGCTCGAAAGCCACACGTCATGGCAGGCGCATCGCCCTACCTGAGAGTGCGGCATCCAAGTCGCAACAGGGACCCGCGCGACCGACCCGATTGCCTGCATTCCAGGCAGACCGATGGCCAGGGACCGTGCAAGGAGTGGCCCGGGTGCGGCCCGAACGGACCGTAGAGGCGCCACTGGCGGCACGCCGATTGCTTCGCTGAACTCGCACGGATGGATTGAAAATCCCCATGTCTGCGAAGCTGTGGGGTACCTTGTCGGGCCGCACGACCACCCCGCGGGAGTCGACCAGCCTCGAACTGGTCTGAACGCGGGGGGCGCCACGTCCGGCGAGAACGGAAGGAGACTGGCCCCATGAAGAAGATCGAAGCGATCGTGAAACCGTTCAAGCTCGACGAGGTGAAAGAGGCCCTCCAAGGCGTCGGGATCCAGGGCATGACGGTCACCGAGGTGAAGGGGTTCGGGCGCCAGAAGGGTCACACCGAGCTCTACCGTGGCGCCGAGTACGTCGTCGACTTCCTGCCGAAGATCAAGATCGAGCTGGTCGTGAGCGACGAGCTCGCCGACAAAGCCGTCGCAGCGATTTCGGAAGCCGCGAACACGGGCCGCATCGGCGACGGCAAGATCTTCGTGCTTCCCGTCGAGGAAGCGATTCGCATCCGCACCGGCGAGCGCGGGGCCGGAGCCGTCTAGGTCGCTCGCGCGCCGCGGGGACACGTTCCGCGGCACCCCGGATCTCCATCCACCTCGCTGCGGACGGTCTGCCCCGGGGGTAGATTCCAGGTTCGCTACGCTTCCACCCGTCGTCGGGAGGAGCCGTGGGCTCCGGCGCACGACTTCCCGAGGCAACGCGAGGCCAGCGCGGGACGCCCAGTCGCCCGCAGCGCGCCCGCAGAAGGGAATCGCGGTGATGGCGATGATGGAGATGACGTTTCCGGAACCGCGCGATCGCTGGAGCGACGCGCAGGATGCCGACTTCGAGGCCGGCTCGGAGGCCGGGGCCGATCCCCGCTCCGCGACGAGCCGGTTCCCCCAGGCCTGGTGGCGATTCGCCAGCGAGTTCGGGGAGGACGTCGCGTCCGAGTGGAAGGCGCTGGCCGAGGCCCTGACGGCCCCGGGCAGCGGCGAACCCCGCAAGTGGCTCGGCTGGGCCCTGTTCCGGCTGGCGGCGCGGGTGAACCCCGAGGTTCGCGAGCGCTAGTCGCGGACCCCGCCGCGGAACGCGGCCGACCTGCCTTGCCTTTGAGCAACCCGGGGTTCGCGGCGCCCGGACGTTGCGTCGCAGCTGGCCCGCCTCTTGCTTCTGCAGAGAGGCGGAGGCCCTATCCATGCGCGTGTACGTCCTGACCTTTGGAAGCCGCAGCGATCTCTCTCGCGCCTTCGACCGGGTTCTCGAGGATCCCCAGGTGGCGAGCTGCATGATCGAGCCCGAGCACCGTCGGCTCCGGTTCCTGGGCCCGCTGCGGTTGACCGAGCGCCTCGTCGAGCGGATCTACCAGGATGGCGGGCTGGCCTGGTGCAGCCGCCACGATTTCCGCGACCCCGCCGAAGAACGACTGGGGGCGCTCACCGCGGCCTGAGCCGCCCCCGCCGCGCGCTTGCCAGCCGCGTTTCCGCTTGCAGACTCGTCCGGATCGACGATCCGGGGGGTGACCCATGCGAGTGGTTCCGTGTCTGTGGGCGATCGGGATGGGTGTCGTGCTCCTGGCGTGCACGAGCACGCCCGATGCTGAGTTCGCGCGCGCCGGGCGTGAGGCGTCGACGGCCGGAGCCATGGCCGCGTCCGACACGGCCGCGCCTCCGCCGTCGGCTGCTGCGGTGCAGCGCCTGCTGATCCGCAACGCCGATCTGGCCCTCGATGTCGAAGACCTGGACGCGGCGACCGCTGCGGTGGAAGCGCGCGTTGTCGCGATCGGCGGCCTCGTCCGGCACTCGGGTGGCGACGACGATCGCCGCTCCCTGCAAGTGGGCGTTCCGAACGATCGGCTCGAGGCCTTCCTCGACCACGTCGCCGAGCTCGGCGAGGTCACCCGCCGCTCGCTGCGCAGCGAGGACGTCACCGAGCAGCATGCGGATCTGGTCGCCGAGATCGAGAACACGCGGTCGTTCCGCGACCGGCTGCGTCAGCTCCTCGAGCGCGCGAAGTCGGTCGAAGAGGTGCTCCAGGTCGAACGCGAGCTCACCCGTGTGCAGACCCAGCTCGACCGTCTCGAGGCGCGGAAGCGGCGCCTGGACTCGGACGTCGCGTTGGCGACGGTCTACGTGCATCTCGAGCGCGCCGAACGCGCGGTGCCCGGGCCCCTGGCGATCGCGGGGTACGGGGTCTACTGGCTCGTCGAGAAGCTCTGGAAGATCCCGCTCCCGCGCTGACGCGCTTCGAAGAGAAAGGGCGCCCGGGTCCGAGCGGCGCGCCCACGCCGAGACCCGAGCGCCCTTGGGCACCCGACAGGTGTCCTCAAACTAGGAGAGTGCGGCGTCTCCCGTTTCGCCCGTGCGGATGCGGATCGCATCCTCCACGGCCGTCACGAAGATCTTGCCGTCTCCGATCTTTCCGGTCTGTGCCGACTCGGCGAGTGCCGACGTCACCTTCTCGACCAGCTCGTCGGGGATCACCACCTCGAGCTTGATCTTGGGAAGGAAATCGACGACGTACTCGGCGCCTCGGTACAGCTCACTGTGTCCCTTCTGGCGTCCGAATCCCTTGACCTCGGAAACCGACATACCGAGCACGCCGACCTGGCCCAGGGCTTCCTTCGCGTCATCGAGCTTGAAGGGTTTGATGATGGCTTCGACTTTCTTCATGGCCGCCTCCTAAGCGCTTTCGCTGGTGGCGAGGCGACTGGCGACGCCCGCCGGTGCGGTCGACTGGCCGCTGGGCAGCGACGAGAAGGCACCGCTGCCCGCGGTGCCGACGTCGTAGGCGTGCTGCCCGTGCTCGGCGTAGTCGAGACCTTCGATTTCCTCTTCCTCGCTCACGCGCAGGCCCATCGTGGCCTTCACGAGTGCGAAGATCGCGAACGCGCAGACCAGCGTCGTGATGCCGTAGGCCACCACACCGATCAGCTGAACCAGGAAGCTGTGCTCCGGGTTCGTGGAGAAGATGCCGACGGCCAGCGTTCCCCAGATGCCGCAGGTGAGGTGCACCGAGATGGCGCCCACCGGATCGTCGATCTTGATCTTGTCGAAGAACAGGATCGAGCCGACCACGATCACGCCCGCGATCAGGCCGATCAGCACCGAGCCCATGATCGTCACGGTGTCCGCGCCGGCGGTGATGCCGACGAGGCCGGCGAGCACGCCGTTGAGCGCCATCGAGAGGTCGGGCTTGCTGGCGATGAACCAGGAGCAGGCCATCGCGGCCACCGCGCCGGCCGAAGCCGCGAGACAGGTGGTCACGAGGGTGTAGGACGTGAGCGCCGGGTCGGCCGAGAGCACCGAGCCACCGTTGAACCCGAACCAGCCGAGCCACAGCAGGAACACGCCCACCGCCGCGAGCGGCATGTTGCTGCCCGGGATCGGCGAGAGCTTGCCACCGACGTACTTGCCGATGCGCGGGCCGAGCATCCAGGCGCCGACCAGCGCGCCCCAGCCGCCCACCGAGTGGACCAGCGTGGAACCGGCGAAGTCGTAGAAGCCCATGCCGTCGAGCCAGCCACCGCCCCACTTCCAGGAGCCGAGGATCGGATAGACGATCGCGACGAAGAGGGTCGCGAAGACCATGAACGACGGGAGCTTGATCCGCTCCGCGACGGCGCCCGAGACGATCGTGGCCGCGGTGGCCGCGAACATCGCCTGGAACAGGAAGTCGGTCCAGTAGGTGTATCCGCCACTCGCGTAGCCGGTGCCGAGACCCGCTTCGTCCGTGGAGATGCCCATGCCGGCGAAGCCCACGTACCCGTTGAACTCACCCGGGTACATGAGATTGAAGCCGCAGAGGGCGTAGGTGAGGATGCCGATCGAGACGATGAACGTGTTCTTGAACAGAATGTTCGTCGTGTTCTTCGCTCGGGTCATGCCCGATTCCAGGGTGGCGAAGCCCAGGTGCATGATGAACACCAGGCCCGCGGCCAGCATCATCCAGACGTTGTTCGCCACGAAGGTGCCCGGAGACACCGTGTCTTCTGCGAGGGCGGCGGCAGGCACGAGGGCCGCTGCCAGCGCCCATCCGATCATTCGTTTCATCTCGATCCTCCTGTAGGGGTGTCGCCTGCGAGGAACTCGACAGGCGGGGAGAGGTCACCGGGAGCCGCGAACCGCTTCGCCTGTGTCCCCCCGCGAAATCGCAGGCACACGAAACGGCGCGCGGCTCCCTGGTGTCGCCGATCCCTAGGGCAACACTCGTGCCAACTGCGCGAGGCAGCCCGGCGGAGCCCGGGCGGGCGTTTCCCGGCCGAATACGGCCGGAGCGCGCTGAATTCAGCTCAATGTGATCGACCGCACCAAAAGCACGCTGCCTAGCGGCCGGGCACGGCGCCTAGCCAACGGGCAGGACCGCGCACACCGGGGGCGTCGCGTTCCCGGCTCCGAAGCATCCCAGCGCACAGAAAGCCCATTTTCGGGTCTTTTTGCACACAGTCGCGCTTCGGTACGGGGGTTGCTTAACATCCGGCGTCCCCCCGCCAGACCGGTCCACGTTTCGGCGCCCACAGAGCCCCCGGTTGCCTTCGGGGGAAGTGCGTGGTGGCGGCGCGTGGGCCTCCATCGGTCTCATTGGAGGGACATCATGACCATGGTCGGAAAGACGCTGGTTGGCCTGACGGCGGCACTCGTTTGTGTCACCGGGCCGGCGTTCGCGAGTACGGACTCGGAGGTCGAGAACGAACTCGCAGAGATGCGTGAGCTCGTCGAAGGGCTCAAGCAGCAAGTGGAAGCGCAAGAAGAGCAGATCCACCATCAGGGGGAGATGCTTGAGGATGCGCAGCGCGTGGTGCGCGACGTCCAGAGTGACGTGGAAGACGGGACGCTCTCGAGCCTCTCCGACTTCTGGGGAGCAGTGGACGTGAACATGAGCGTGGCGGGTAGCTACGCGTGGAACTTCGCCAACCCGGACCTTGCTACGGGTGCAGGTGGCTTCGGCCCGGCGCGGATCTCCGGTACGCCGGGCATCGGCGCCAACAACGGGCGCGTCGCGATTCTCCCGTTCCATCCCGATCACAACAGCTTCCAGATCGACCAGGTCTGGTTCGACATCGGGAAGGCCCCGACCGAGGAGAGCCGTGCCGGCTTCCACTTCACCCTGCTCTACGGCACCACGGCGACGTTCCTGGGCCAGGGCAGCTCGGCGGGCGCCCGCGCTCGCGGTGACTCGACCAGTGACTACTACGTCCACCAGGCCTACGTGAGCTACCTGGCTCCGCTGGGCGAGGGCGTGGAAGTCAAGTTCGGCAAGTTCGGCACGCTGATCGGTGCCGAAGTCGCGGACACGACGGCGAACAACCACATCACCCTGGCGAACCTGTATCAGCTGTTCCAGCCGATCGATCACCTCGGCGTGATGGCCAGCACCTCCTTCGGTCCGGTCAGCATCACCGGTGCGGTCGTGAACGAAGGTACGCTGGCGGTCAGCTCGCCGGACGTGAACAAGGAGAAGGGCTACCTCGGCCAGATCGCCTTCGCGGCGAGCGACGAGCTGAGCACGGCGGTCACGATCCTGTACACGCGGGACGGTCCGGGCCTCGCTGGTAACGCCGGGCTGGCCCCGAACGTTCCCGGCCTGGGTCAGAACGACCGCGCCAACGGGACGCTCGACTTCCTGCTGACGTACGACAGCGACGCCTTTTCGGCCTACGTGAACTCGGACCTGTTCTGGATCGAGGGCTCGGGTCTGGCCGGTTGGGGCATCGCGGTCTCCGGTAAGGTGCCGATCACCGATGCGTTCTCGGCGGCTGCCCGCCTCGAGTACGCGCGTGACTGGGACAACGTGCTGGGCTTCGGTCCCGCGATCCCGGGCATCGGAGGCGCACCCGTCTTCGCGCCGGGCCGCAACAGCCACATCTACAGCGCCGTCGGTACGCTGGCGTATGAAGTGGCCGAGAACCTCACCGTGCGCGGTGAGGTGCGTTGGGACCGTGTGAAGGAGGACACCTCCTTCCCGGGCGTCCTGGAGGTGGATGCGTTCTTCAGCAACACCGCTGGTGGACGTGAGGACCAGATCGTGGGTCTGGCTCAGGTCATCTACGCCTTCTAGGTGCGCTTGACGCCGCGAGGCGTCGACAAGAAAACGGCGCGGTACCGGTCTTCGGTACCGCGCCTTTTCTTTGCGCTGCTGCCCGCTGGGCCGATCTCAGGCGAGGCCGCTCGCTTAGAAACCGCTCTGTTCAGAACGCCCCGGCGCTTCCGGGCCCAGGACGCAGAACACCCTTCACGGGGCCGGCAGGGCCCGCGAAGGGTGAGACGGCATGAAGCCGAGCGGTTCTACTCGTTCCCCTTCTCGCCTCGAACGGTCCAGACCGGGACGAGGCCGAGCTTCTCCATCTTGGTGTAGAGAGTCCGGCGCCCGATTCCGAGGGCCCGAGCCGCAGCCGAGCGATTGCCCCGGTGCTCGCGCAGGGCGCGGGCGATGCGCCAGGCCTCGGCACGGGCGAGGAACTCCCGGAGGGGGAGCTGATCGGCCGTGCGGGCCAGGTCTTCGAGGTGTTCCCCGGACGGAACGGATCCGTTCGTGAGCGTGGAAGAGGGGTTGTGGATTTCAGCGGCCATCTCATCCCGCCATTGCAACCCCCGCGCCAGTCCGGGGCGCGCTCGCGCGCGCAGGGAGCCCGGTGACGCGGGCTTTGCTGTGGGCGTGGGCAACCCCTGCCCAAACCGCGCGCATTCGCGCGCACTCGGGCGCCTCTCACCGGCAGGGACTAGGCAGGTGTCGGGAGCCCGAAGACCTCTTCGACCGCGTAGCGCCCCGGGGGCTTCCCGACGATCCAGGCCGCACACCGAACGGCGCCCGCCGCAAAGTGGTCCCGGGTATGGGACCGGTGGACGAGCTCGATGCGCTCGCCGCCGCCGACGAAGAAGACCGTGTGTTCGCCGGCGTTGTCGCCGCCGCGCAGGGTCTGGACGCCGATCGCCGCCTCCGGGCGCGCGCCGATCTCCCCGGCGCGTTCGAGCACGAGATGATCGGCGAGCGAGTGCTCGCGTCCCTCGGCCAGCACCTCGGCCAGGCGCAGGGCGGTTCCGCTCGGCGCATCCCGCTTCAGCGCGTGGTGCAGCTCGACGATCTCCGCGTCGTAGTCGGGTCCCAGCAAGCGCGCAGCCTCGCGGGTGAGGTAGGCGAGGACGTTGACCGCCAACGAGAAGTTCGCGGCCCGCAGCCAGGGGATCCGGGTGGCGAGGGCGTCTACCCGGGTGAGCTCGGCCTCGCTGAAGCCGGTGGTGCCCGTGACGTA
Organism: Myxococcota bacterium; assembly: GCA_039030075.1. Classification (NCBI taxonomy): domain Bacteria; kingdom Pseudomonadati; phylum Myxococcota; species Myxococcota bacterium. The sequence continues at coordinate 192,271 of JBCCEW010000005.1, forward strand.
GGCGGTCCCCGCATCGGCCGCCGCTTCGGCGATCGCGAGGGTGGCCGCGGGCACGCTGAAGTCGATGGCGACGTCACAGGCGGACGCCGCCGCGGCTGCGTCGTCGGTCACGATCACGCCGTCTTCGAGGGTTTGCCCCACCCCGGGGTGGCCGGGGCCTTCCAGTGCGGCGCCCAGCACCAGGCTGGGCTCGTTCGCCAGTGCGGCACGAACCCGCTCGCCCATCTTGCCGAGCGCACCCACGACGAGTACGCGATGCGCATCGCTCATCCGACGAGTCCGAGTTCCTTGAGCACCACCTGGAGTCGCTCGCGCACCGGGTCCGACAGTGGCGTCAGCGGCAGGCGAATCTCGGGGCCGATGGCGCCGGTGGCGTAGAGAGCCGCCTTGAGCGGGATCGGGTTGCTCTCTGCGAACAGCACGTCGAAGAGCGGCAGGAGCCGGAGGTGGCAGCGCCGCGCCTCGTCGAGATCGCCGGCCCGGAACGACCGCACCAGCGCGACCATGTCGGCGGGGGCCACGTTCGACGTGGTCGAGATGACGCCCTTGGCGCCGATCGCCAGCATCGGTAGGGTCAGCGCGTCGTCGCCCGACAGCACGTCGAACTCCGCCGGGCACTGGTCCACGACTTCCGCGATCTGGGCGAGGTCGCCGCAGGCTTCCTTCACTCCGACCACCTGATCGAGATCCGCGAGTCGCGCGATCGTCGGCGGCAGCACGTTCGACGCCGTCCGTCCGGGCACGTTGTAGAGCACCAGCGGGAAGGCGGTGCGCCGGGCGATCTCGGTGTAGTGGGCGACGAGACCCTCTTGGGTGGGCTTGTTGTAGTAGGGCGAGATCAACAGCGCACCGTCGGCGCCGGCTTCCTTCGCGTGGAGGGTGAGCTCGATCGCTTCGCGGGTGTTGTTCGAGCCGGTGCCGGCGACGATCGGGACCCGACCCCGCGTGGCTTGCACGACGATCTCGACGACCCGTCGGTGCTCGGCGTGGGAGAGCGTGGCGCTCTCGCCGGTGGATCCGCAGGGGACCAGGCCGTCGACGCCCGCGCCGATCTGGGTCTCGACCAGTTCGCGCAGCGCAGCCTCGTCGATCTCCCCGTCGCGGAAGGGGGTCACCAGCGCGGTCAGGACGCCCTCGAACATCAGCGCTCTCCCCGGGCCAGACCCGCAAGCGGGATCTGACCGGTATAGACCTCGGCAGCCGGCCCGGTCATCTCGATCGAGGCATCGGGCCCGGGCCAGGCGATCCGGAGATCCCCGCCCCGCAAGGCAATGGTCACCTCGCGATCCACGACGCCCCGGAGCATGGATACCACGGCGACGGCACACGCACCGCTCCCGCAGGCCAGGGTCTCGCCAGTGCCGCGCTCCCAGGTGCGCTGCTCGATCCGGTCGCGTCCGCGCACGGCGACGAACTCCACGTTCACCCGGTTCGGAAACGCCGGGTGGTGCTCGAGCTCGGGGCCCCAGCGCTCGACGGGCGCCTGCTCCGGGTCGTCGACGGTGACGACGGCGTGGGGGTTGCCCATGGAGACCGAGGAAACGGAGAGCGTGTCCCCACCGACGGTGACCGGGACATCGAGCACCGGACCGTCGCCGTCCGCGAGCGTGGTCGGGATCTTCGCGGGGGCCAGGATCGGGAGCCCCATGTCGACGGTGACGCGGTCGGCGCCCGCCCAGCGCGGACGCACCACGCCCGAGAGCGTCTCGACTTCGATCTGGTCCCGCTCGGTGTGCGCGTGGTCGCGGAGGTACTTGTAGAAGGCGCGGATCCCGTTGGCGCACATCTCCACCTGGGAGCCGTCGGCGTTGAAGATCTCCATCCGGAAGTCGGCGGCAGCGCTCGGCCGGACGACGAGCAGCTGGTCGGCGCCGATCCCGAGGTTGCGATCACACAGGCGCTCGGCGATCGGCTCGATCGCCGGCAAGGCGTCCCGGACGCCGTCGAGCACGACGAAGTCGTTCCCAGCGCCGTGCATCTTGGTGAAGGGGAGCATTCCGCTCACGGGCGCACTTCCTCGTCGTCGTCGGTGGGCTCTTCCGCCGTCGGCTCCGGCGCGGGTTCGACGCTGGACGGGGCGGTCGCGGGGGGCGGCGGCTCGGGCCGCGGTGGGACGGGCGGACCGTAGCGACCGCACGCCGCCACGAGAAGGCCCACGCCGAGCAGCGCGAGCGCCAGTGCGCGCCGCCTCACGTGCGCGTGGCCTGCCGCCCCGACGCCAAGCGGGACTCGGCGGCGGCGAGCGCCGCCTCGACGCGCTGGCGCGCCGTCGCGCCCGGCAGGTCGCGTTCCTCGAGGGCCCGCTCGAGCGAGAGCAGCTCGCCGGCGCCGGACGGGAAGGCCGGGTGGAAGGCGCGCAGGTCCTCGCGCGAAAGCCCGCGCAGATCGGCATCCTTCTCCAGGCAGTGGGCGACGATCTGGCCCACGGCCTCGTGGGCCTCTCGGAAGGGCACGCCTTCGCGCACCAGGGCTTCGGCGAGGTCGGTGGCCAGCAGCATCGGGTCGCCCGCCGCCTCTCGCATCCGCTCGGTCTGGACGCGCAGGGTCGCCATTGCCCCGGCCATCACTTCGAGCGAATCCCGCAGGGTCGCCGCGCTGTCGAAGATCGGTTCCTTGTCTTCCTGCAGGTCGCGGTTGTAGGTGAGCGGTAGACCCTTGATCACCGTCAGGAGCGTCACCAGGTTGCCGATCGTGCGCCCCGATTTCCCCCGGACCAGCTCGGGCACGTCCGGGTTCTTCTTCTGGGGCATCAGGCTCGACCCGGTGGAATAGGCATCGGCGAGTTCGACGAAGCCGAACTCGGCGCTCGACCAGAGCACCAGCTCTTCGGCCAGGCGCGAGAGATGCACCTGGGCGATGGCCACGGCACTGAGAAACTCGAGGCCCGCGTCGCGCGAAGCGACGGCGTCCATGCTGTTCGCCGTCGGGCCCGAGAAGCCCAGGGCAACGGCTGTGGCCTCGCGATCCAGCGGCAGGGTCGATCCCGCCAGCGCTCCCGACCCCAGGGGCGCCCGGTCGAAGCGCTCGATCAGGTCGAGGAAGCGTCCGGCGTCGCGCTCGAACATCTCGACGAAGGCCAGCCAGTGGTGGGCGAGCCGCACGGGTTGGGCCCGCTGCAGATGGGTGTAGCCCGGCAGGATCGTGTCGAGGTGCTCGCGCGAGCGCACCAGCAGCACCTCCTGCAGGTCGTGCAGCCCCGTGCGGGCGGCCGCAGCGGTCTCCCGCAGGAAGAGCAGCAGGTCGGTCGCCACCTGGTCGTTGCGGCTGCGTCCCGTGTGAAGCCGTCCCGCGGCTTCGCCAACGTGTTCCCGCAGCCGGGCCTCCACGTTCATGTGGATGTCTTCGAGGGCGGGATCGAAGGGGAAGGAGCCCGCCTCGATCTCTTCGCCGACCCGGGTGAGGCCGCCTTCGAGCGCGGTCAGGTCTTCCCCACTCAAAAGCCCCTGGGCCCGCAGCATCTGCGCGTGGGCGCGCGACAACCGCAGGTCGTAGCGGGCGAGGGCGCGGTCGAAGTGGACCGACGCCGAGAAGCGTTCCACCGCGGGGTTGGTGTCCTCGCGAAAACGGCCCCCCCAGGGCTTTCGCGCGGCGGCGGTGGTGTCGTCCGAGTCACTCATGGAACCAATCTCGGCGACGTGGGGTCGCTTCGCAAGCAGCCGAACCTCGGACGCTTTCGGTTCGCGGGGGCGCCCGCGGTCTCCTACCGTCGCGGCTTCGGCTGGGAGAGGGCGTGGCAGGCGGGGGACGTCGCAGCTCGGGATCGCGCAAGGCGAGCGCGTCGAAGGCGCGCAAGCGCGGCGGGAAGCGCCGGGAGCCGGCTCGTCCGGCGTCGCCGCGCTGGATGCGCGCGGTCGGCTGGGCCGTGCTGATCGTGTCGTTCACGGCCGGGTTCGTGAGCGTCGGTGCGGTGCTGGCCCTCGACCGGCAGGTCCGCGCTCGGCTCGACCACGTCCAGTTCCGCGTGCCCTCCCGCGTCTACTCGGCGCCGACCATCCTGTATCCGGGTTTCCCGTGGAAGGCCTTCGGGCTGCGCGAGACCCTCGAGCGGCTGGGCTACCGGGAAACCGATCCGCGCGAGCGGCTTCCTCGGGGGCAGTTCGTGTGGAGCGACTCGGAGCTGCGGGTCCACCTGCGCGCCTTCGCCCACCCGTCACGCCCCGAACCCGCCCGCGACGTGGTGTTGCGCCTGGGAAAGACGACGATCCGCGACATCCGGGAGCACGACGGCGGCAGCAAGTTGGGTGCGGTGCTCCTGGAGCCCGAGCACCTCGGGGCCTACTACGGACCGTCGCGCGAGCAGCGCGAACTCGTGCGTCTCAACGATCTGCCCGAGCATCTGGTCGATGCGGTGTTGGCCGTCGAAGACCAGCGCTTCGAGAGCCACGCCGGGATCGACGTGCGCCGGATCGTGGGCGCCCTGCTCGCCAACTTGCGGGCGGGTCGGGTCGCCCAGGGCGGCAGCACGCTGACCCAGCAGCTCGTGAAGAACTTCTTCCTGTCTCCCGAGCGCACCTTTCAGCGGAAGCTCACCGAAGCGGTGATGGCCCTGCTGGTCGAAGCCCGGTACGAGAAGGACGCGATCCTCGAGGCGTACCTGAACGAGATCTACCTCGGGCAGCGCGGTGCCACGGCGGTGCACGGCGTCGGCGAGGCCGCGCGCCTGTATTTCGGGAAACCGGCGTCGCGACTGTCGGTGGCCGAGTCGGGCTTGATCGCGGCGATCATCCAGAGCCCCAACGGGATCTCCCCCCATCGCGACCCGGAGCGTGCGCGCAAACGTCGCGACCTGGTGCTCGACCTGATGCACAAACAAGGGCGACTCGAGGAGGTCGACCACGCGCGGGCCGTCGGTACTCCTCTGCGATTGGCGCGCGTCACGACGGAATCCGGCGACACGCGTTTCTTCCTCGATCACTTGCACCGCCAGCTCCGCGATACCTACGGGGAGTCCCAGCTCACGGAAGCGGGCCTGCGGATCTACTCGACCCTCGATCATCGCCTGCAGCGCATCGCGGCGGACGCGCTGCGCGAGGGGTTGGCGCGCATCGAGAAGCGCCGACCGAAGCTGGTGAGCGACGATCCCAAGCGACAGCTGCAAGGGTGCCTGGTCGCGTTGCGGCCCCAGACCGGCGAGTTGTTGGCGCTGGTCGGCGGACGGGACTACCGACGCTCGCAGTTCGATCGCTGCACGCAAGCGAAGCGGCAGCCCGGCAGCGTCTTCAAACCCTTCGTCTACATCGCGGGACTCGAACCGCGCGGGAGCGGTCCGGCGATCACACTGGCGAGTGTGCTCGACGACTCGCCCCTCGAGTTGCAGACGCCGGAAGGGCGCTGGCGACCCCAGAACCACGACGGGACCTTCAATGACGAGGTCGGGGTGCGCGAAGCGATGGAGCGTTCCCTGAACGTGGCCACGGTCCGGCTGGCCGACGAGGTGGGGCTGCGCCAGGTGGTGCGGGTGGCGCGCCGTCTCGGGATCGAGAGCACCCTGCCGGCGGTTCCCAGCCTGGCGCTCGGCACCGCCGAGATCTCCCCGCTGGAACTGGCGCGCGCCTACGCGACGATCGCGAACGGCGGCGTGCGTCCCGAGACCCAGACCATCGAGGACGTCGTCGACCAGGAGGAGGCAGTCCTGGAGCGGCGCGAGATGAGGTACCAGCGTGTGCTCGACGCGGGGACGGCCTACCTCGCGACGTCGCTGCTCGAAGGCGTCGCCACCCGCGGGACGGCGGCGGCCGTTCGCCGCGGCGGCCTGCGCGGACCGATCGCGGCGAAGACCGGGACCACCGATGCCGAGAAGGACCTGTGGTTCGTGGGGTTCACCCCCGACGTCGTCGCCGTCGTCTGGGTGGGCTTCGACGATCCGCGCAGCGTCGGACTCTCCAGCAGCTCGGGTGCGCTTCCGATCTGGCGCGACTTCATCCGGGGGGCGACGGGGGGCCGGGTGCGCGGTGCCTTCCGCAGGCCGAAGAATCTCGAAGAAGCCGAGATCGCCCCGTCGTCGGGTGCACTCGCCCTCGCCGATTGCCCCGAACGCCGCACCGAGGTGTTCCTCCCCGGGACGCTCCCCACCGGGGTGTGCCCCGACGGGGCCGATGGCGACGAGCGGCGCATCCACCGCCGCTTCATGCGCTGGCTCCGCGAACGCATCTGACGCCAGACTCGCGCGCGCAGGGGTTCCGCCACGCTCGGCCCCCGGGCTTCGCCCCGAAGGGCCGGCGGAGGATCGGTCCGGCGAACCCCGCGTCTCCCAGCGGTCGGTGTCGCGCGCGTGATCCGATAGCTGCGCGCGTAGCCGCGTGATACGGTTCGCGCGCCGATGACCCCGAAGCACTGGTTCACCGCGGTTGCGTTCGCGATCGCCCTGCCGCTCGACCTGATCACGAAGATCCTGGTCGACCGCAATCTCACCTACGCCGATCGCATTCCCGTGATCGAGGGGTTCTTTTACCTCACCCATGTGCGTAATCCGGGCGCCGCGTTCGGGCTGTTCGCCGATAGCGATCCTCAGATCCGACTCACTTTGTTCATCGGTGTGTCGATCGTGGCGCTGTTCATCGTGTTCTCGTTCTTCCGACAGCTGGCCCCGGGGGATCGATTGTCCGCGCTCGCGTTGGGTTTGATCCTCGGGGGTGCCGTCGGAAACCTGATCGATCGCGTGACGCGTGGCGAAGTGGTCGACTTCTTGCACTTCAGACTCTGGCGCGGTTTCTCGTGGCCGGATTTCAACCTCGCCGATGCGTTCATCGTCACCGGCGTCGGCATCCTCGTCCTCGAGTTGCTCGCCAGCGAAGGCGAAGATCGCGCGAGCGAGGAACCCGACGAGTCCGCGTCCTAGCTCCGTTCCGTCGGGGAACGTCGAAAAGTCGCCTACCGTCGGTGTGGTTCACCCGTCCGGGTATACACAAGAACGTGTCTTTCGTGAATCTGCACGAAACTGCGAAATAATCTTCACGAGAGCGTTGACACGTTTCACGGCGCTGCGATAACTAGGTTTGCGAACGCAGCGGCACGCTGCGGACACAGATCGTCGTCGGTGTGAGGCATGTTCGAGCCTCGAACAACTCGCAGGAAAGGGCCTCCACCGACGGTGCGGCGAGAAACCACCAAGCACCTTGCGACTTCGGTCGCCACCGGGATTGACTCCGAGTTCCACTCCGAGCCCGTGGCCCAAGCACCGAAGATCTGAGAGCAGGAAACCACAGGTCGGAGCGCTTCGAATTCCTCAGAGACTTCTGAGTGAACCTGAAGCCGGGTCGACCGGGCCTGCCAGAGGAATCGCCGCAAGAATCGGAAGCGGGAGCGTCTCGGGGTCAAAAGGTCTGGAACGCAGCGGCGCATCTGGTGCGTCGGCGGAGATTCCAAACCTGCTTGTGTCGCGGAAGTTGCGTTGAGTCTTACGTTGAAGCGGGAAGCACGACACAGCACACGGATCACCTCCGATCCGTGCTGGCCCTCGAACCTCCGAACCGAAACGGCTCGTTCGGTCCGGGTCGGCCGCGTTCGCTGCGCGGAATCGACCCTGTCCCACCCTTCCTACGGGGTCCGCAGCCTCGACGCCTCGCGCGTCGTGCCGGCGCGACCCGCGTTCCGAGGGTTGGGAGGCGCACCGAAGCGAGCACATCACACACGGGGCCCGAGCCAAGCAGGTTCGGGTGCCCTCCGGGTACAGGGCGACGCAGGTGCCCCCCTTCCCTGCGCGCCGACTGTCGGAGGGTTCAATCGCGGCTGAAGGGTGAAGGACGACCCACCGTGTCGAAGAAGCCCAAGAGCGACTACGCCATCCAGACCGTGTCCAATGCACTCCGATTGTTGGACACCTTCCGTGAGGAAGACGAAATCGGTGTCGCGGAACTCGCGCGGCGCCTCCGCCTCCACAAGAACAACGTGTTCCGACTTCTCGCCACGCTCGAGCAGTCGGGATACATCGAGCAGTGTCCCACCACCGATCGCTATCGCCTCGGCCTGGCTTGCCATGCCCTGGGGCAGGCGTTCTCTCGGGCGCGTCCGCTCCTCGAGCGCGGGCGTCCGGTCCTCGCGAAGCTGCTCGAAGCCTCCGGGGAGACGGTGCACCTGGCCGTGCGCGACGGGTTCGAGGTCGTGCACCTCGACGGCCGCGCTCCCCAGCGTGAGATCACCACGGGGGTGCGGACGGGACGCCGCGCGCCGCTCCACTGCACCGCACTCGGGAAGGTCCTGCTCGGTTGCTCGCCCGAGCGGCTGTGGGGCTCTTTCGAGGAGGCGATCGTCTCCCGCGGGAAGCTCCCTCAGCGCACGTCGAAGACGATCGAGCACCGAGACAAGTTCTTCGAGCACCTCCACAGCGTGGCCAGCCACGGCTACGCCCTCGACCTCGGCGAGTTCGAGGTCGGCCTCGGCTGCGCGGCCGCGCCGATCCACTCGGAAGACGGCGAGGTCGTGGCCGCGCTCTCGGTGTCGGCCCCGCTCTTCCGCTGCGGCGAGGAGGGCGTCGCCGGCGACCTGCGTCGCCAGGTGGTCACGGCGGCCGAGGAGCTCTCGGCTGCGATGGGATACCAGGCCTGAGCCGCGACGCGCCACGGGCCCACCGCGCCCTGGTGCGGTGATCCGCGCGGTCCGCTTGGACCGCGCCGGAGCCTCGCCCTACGCGCGGATGGATAACCGCGGTTTACTTGATACGCTGTCGGGTCCGACGGGGCGGGGTCCACCCGCCCCGTCTTTTCTCCGAGGACTGCCGTGATCACCCGAGAGCAGGCACTCGCCTATCACTCCGATGGTCGGCCGGGCAAGCTGAAGATCAGCCCGACCAAGCCGACGAAGACCCAGGAAGATCTCTCCCTCGCGTACTCGCCGGGCGTCGCCGAGCCGTGTCGGGAGATCGCCCGCGATCCGAACGAGGCCTTCCGCTACACCGGGCGCGGCAATCTGGTCGCCGTGATCACCAACGGCAGCGCGGTGCTCGGCCTCGGCAACATCGGACCCCTGGCCGGCAAGCCGGTCATGGAGGGGAAGGCGGTCCTCTTCAAGCGTTTCGCCGACATCGACGTCTTCGACATCGAGCTCGACACCCAGGACGTCGACGAAATGGTGCGCACCGTCGAGCTCCTGTCGCCCACGTTTGGTGGCATCAATCTCGAGGACATCCGGGCTCCCGAGTGCTTCGAGATCGAGTCGCGCCTGATCGAGCTGCTCGACATCCCAGTCTTTCACGACGATCAACACGGCACCGCGATCATCTCGGGCGCCGCCCTGATCAACGCCTGCCAGCTCACCGACCGTCAGATCGGCGAACTCAAGGTCGTGGTCAACGGCGCGGGAGCGGCCGGCATCGCCTGCGCCCGCCTCTACCGCGACCTGGGCGTCCCCGACCGCAACATCGTGCTCTGCGACAGCCGAGGGGTGATCCACGCGGACCGGACCGAGGGGATGAACCCCTACAAGGCCGAATGGGCCTGGCCGAACGAGGCCCGCACGCTCGCGCAGGCCCTCGAGGGGGCCGACGTCTTCGTGGGCCTCTCTCAGGCCGGCGTGGTCTCGGAAGAGATGGTCCTCTCGATGGCCGAGCAGCCGATCATCTTCGCGATGGCCAACCCCGATCCCGAGATCTCGCCGGACATCGTCCGCCGCGTGCGTCCCGATGCGATCATGGCCACGGGCCGGTCGGACTATCCGAACCAGGTCAACAACGTGCTGGGCTTCCCGTTCATCTTCCGGGGCGCCCTCGACGTCCGGGCACGGCGCATCAACGAGGAGATGAAGTTGGCGGCGGTGAACGCCCTGGCCGAGCTCGCGGTGCGTGGCGAGGCGGTGCCCAAGGTGGTTCGCGACGCCTATCCCAACGACGTCTTCGACTTCGGGCCGAGCTACATCATCCCGAAGCCCTTCGACCCGCGGATCCTGATGTACGTGCCCCTGGCCGTCGCCCAGGCGGCGATCGAGAGCGGCGTGGCTCGGACCAAGCTCGATCTGGCCGAGTATCGCCACCGCCTCGAAGAGACTGTCGCCCAGCTCTAGGACGATCCCGGGGGGCCTGCCCGGCGGCCCGCTGGCGCTCTCTGGACACGCCCTGGGCCCCGAGGCGCCCGAGCCGCTCCCATGCTAACCAGGGTGGTCACGCCCGGACCCTGCCGGCCGGCCTCCCCCAACCTCGGCTCCACGCCGACCCCCTGAGCATGGACGCGACACTCCCCCGCTACCGACTCGACAATCCGCTCGCGTCGGGGCCGATCGCCGCAGCTGCGGCACCGGCCACCCACTACGACGACGCGATCGCCCTGGGATCCGAGCTGCTCGAACGCCCGATGCGCGGCGGTGGTCCCGCCCGGGTTCGCACCCAGCACGCAAAGCAGCGCATGACGGTCTTCGAGCGCATTCGCGTGCTCACCGACCAAGAGCCGAACCTGCTCTACCAGAATTGGGGCCCGAGTCTCGACGGCGCATCGATCGTCACCGGGATCCTCAGCATCGGCGGCCGCGACGTCGCGGTCTACGGCCACGACTTCACGCTGCGCGCCGGCTCGATGGACGCCACCAACGGCGCGAAGCTCGCCCGACTCATCTACATGGCGGCCGAGCGCGGCATCCCGCTGATCGGCATGAACGACTCGGCAGGCGCTTTCGTGCCAGCCGGTGTCGGCGGTCTCGACGGCTACAGCGAGGCCTTCACCGCGCTCCGCAAGATCAGCGGCCGGGTGCCCAGCATCTCCCTCATGTTCGGGTACAACGCGGGCGGCGGCGCCTACCTGCCGCGTCAGGGTTCCTTCGTCGTGCAGGCGGGCGAGACCTTCATCGGCCTCACCGGCCCCGGCGTCGTGAAGAGCGTGCTCGGCGAAGACGTCTCGGCCGACGATCTGGGCGGCCCCGGTGTGCACGGCATGAACGGCGTCGCCGATCTCACCACCGACGACGAGCTCGGCGCCCTGCGCACGGCGCTGCGACTGCTCTCGTACCTCCCCGACAACAACCGGAGCCTCGCCCCCTTCAGCGAGACTTCGGACCCGATCGATCGCTTCACGATCGAGGAAGACATCCTGTTCCGCCGGACCTTCAACCAGCCGGCGGGGATGAACTCGCCGCTCGACATCACGCTGTTCATGCAGCAGATCTGCGACCACGGCGAGTACTTCGAGCTTCAGCCGGCGCGCGCGCGCAACCTGGTGACGGCCTTCGGTCGCATCGGTGGCCACGTGGTGGGCTTCGTCGCGAACAACTCGGCGGTGGCCTCGGGCCAGATCGACATCGGAGCGGCGCGCAAGGGCACGCGCTTCATCCGCTTCTGCAATCTCTACAACGTCCCGCTGGTGTTCCTCGAGGACACCACGGGCTTCCTGCCCGGCTCGGAGCAGGAGTCGGGTGGCATCATCCTCGAGGGACGGCGCCTGCTGGACTCGATCATCGACGTGCGCGTGCCGTCGATGACGCTGATCATCCGCAACGCATTCGGCGGCGCCTACGCGGCCTACAACTCCTACTTCGTGGGCGCGGACATGGTCTTCACCATGCCGATGGCGCGCATCGCGGTGATGGGGCCGGCGGGGAAGGACTTCGTCTACAAGGACGAGATCCGGGCGCTCGACGCGACCTACCGCAAGGCGGTGGCCGACGGCGGTTCGGAGGAAGCTGCGGCGAAGGCCCGCGATGCCGGGTTGGCCGACCTCTCGGACCGGTACGAGGCCGACCTGATGAATCCGAAGGAAGCGCTGTCGCTGGGTTCGGTCTCTCGCGTCGTGATGCCCGGGACGAGTCGCCGAGTGTTGGCGCAGAACCTCGACTTCTTGATGCGGACGTACGAACCCTCCCCGATGGGCGGCGTGCAGCGGGAGTTCGAATAGGTGCTGGACAAGAGCCTCGAAACCGTGGCCTACGCGGACAGCCCCTCCGAGTGGATTCGCTCCTTCGACCCGTCGGACATCAAGTGCCTGGTGGTGTGCCGCGGGCCGGTTCGCCTGGAGGCCTTCGAGATCTTCGACGCGATCGGCATCCGCGAGTACGGGATGTTGCTGTCGGAGAAGGACTCGGTCATCTACCCGCGCTGTCTGGCGCCCGAGCTGCGCAACTTCAAGTTCCCGGCGAACGTCCACCGGGTGCCCGACTACATGGGCGTCGGCCAGGAAGAGAAGCAGCAGCGCATCGCGGAGATCGTCGAGATCGCCCGCGCCCACGGCTACACCCACATCTTTGCCGGCTATGGCTTCATGGCCGAAGACGCCGAGTTCATCGAGGCGATCGAAGCATCGGGGGTTCTCTTCATGGGCCCCTCGTCCGGCGTGGTTCGCCAGGCGGGCGCAAAGGACGAGGCCAAGAAGCTTGCGCGCAGCCTCGGCAACTCGGTCATCCCGGGCGTCGACACGATTTCGGCGCGCGCGCTGTTACAGCGGGCCGGCGATCGCTCGGGCCTCGAGGTGCTCGCGAGCCAGCACGATCTCGAGTTCGGTTTCGACGAGGGCATCTCCCTCGAGGAGAACGCCGAAGCGTTGCTCCAGGCCGGCTACGGGAAGACCGTCGAGCTGGTGACGATCGAGGAGCTCCAGGCCCAGGCCGACCGCGAGTGCCGCGAGATGTGGCGCGAGTACCCGAACAATCGCATCCGCTTCAAGCACATCGGCGGTGGCGGTGGAAAGGGACAGCGCGTCGTCTCGAGCTCCGAGGAGATCCCTTCGGCGGTGATGGACATCCTCGCCGAATCGAAGGTGCTGCCGCCGGGGTCGAACCGGAACTTCCTGGTCGAGCTGAACCTCGAGAGCACCCGCCACAACGAGATCCAGCTGATCGGCAACGGCGATTGGAGCATCTCGCTCGGCGGACGCGACTGCTCGGTGCAGATGCACGAGCAGAAGCTGGTGGAGGTGTCGCTCACCCAGGAGCTCCTCGACGCCGAGATTGCGCGCACCAGCGGCAAGACCGCGGAGATCCTCGCGGGTGACAAGGGCACCCTCGAGCGCATGGAGAACGAGGGCGCGAAGTTCGGCGAGGCGACCGGCCTCGACAGCGTCTCGACCTTCGAGTGCATCGTCGAAGGCTTCAATCACTTCTTCATGGAGATGAACACGCGGATCCAGGTGGAGCACGGCGTCACCGAGCTCGCCTACCGCCTGAAGTTCACGAACCCGAACGACGCGGCCGACTGCTTCTACGTCGACTACCTGATCGAGGCGATGGCGCTGCTCGCGGTGCACGGCAAGCGTCTGCCGAAGCCCGAGCGGGTGGTGCGGTACGTGTCGGGCGTCGAGGTCCGCATCAACGCCACGAACCAGGCGCTGCAGCCCCACGCGGGCGGCCTGATTCGCAGCTGGTCGGCGCCGATCCAGGGCGAGATCCGCTTCGATCAGGGCATCGGCGAGCGCAACCCCGACACTGGGTCCTTCGTCTACTACTCGCTGGCCGGCGCCTACGACTCGAACGTTGCGCTGCTCCTCACCGACGGTGAGAACCGCACCCACAACTACGAGCGGATGGCCGAGGTGCTCCGCCGGATGGAACTCCGCGGGGACGACCTCCAGACGAACACGCCCGTTCACTACGGCCTGATCAACTGGTTCCTCGGCAAGGACCCGATGGCCGAGCCCACGACACGCTTCATGCAGTCGTACCTGGCGGCGGTCGGCGCGCTCGAACAGCTGGCGCGCGGCGTCGATCTCGAACTCGCCGCCCGCGAGTTCGCGAAGCGCGAGGGCGACGCGGAGGCGCGCGGCGTCCTCGGTCAGAAGCAGAACCTCCTGGTGCGTCCGCTCGAGCGACTGCTCGCGAACGCCCACGTGCTGGGTGGCTTCCTCGGCCGCTTCGAAGGCACGCTCTGGAAGACCCAGGGCGACGAGCCGGTATTCGCCGACAATCCGGTCCGCTTCCTGCGCGAGCTCTATCACTACCTCCACATGGAGGAGAACGAGGAGAACCCGCCGTCGGAGCGCATCTGGGACGACGACCAGGATCTCCTGGCCGCGGCCGAGGCGTTCTACGCCGACGTGGCCGAGCGCACCGGGGTACGCGACGCCGAGGGCCTGAACGCGCTCTTCGCCGGATCGCGGGACGATCGTCTCGCCGACGGCGACGACGCGCTCTGGCAGGCGTGCCAGGCGGCGCATCAGGGACATCAGGCCGGGCTCGAGTTGCTGCTCGTGATCCCGCGCATCGGTCTGCGCTCCGGCTTCTCCGAGATTCAGGTCGACGACACGCTGCAGGTCGTCTTCCCCGAGAAGTTCCTCGACGCGGACGCCGCAGCCGATTTCACCAAGGCACTGGCGCCGCCGCCGCCGGCGAGCGCCGACGAGATCGTGACGCCGATGGGCGGTGCCTTCTACTCCAGGGAAGCGCCGCACCTGCCGCCGATGGTCGAGGTCGGAGCGCACTTCGAAGCGGGTCAGCCGCTCTTCATCATCGAGGTGATGAAGATGTTCAACAAGGTGTTGGCCCCGTTCTCGGGCACGGTCGTCGAGTGTCTGATGGACGGGAAGGACGGCGCGGTCGTGGCCAAGGGCCAGCGGATCCTGCGCATCGAGCCCGACGAGCGAATCGAGCCCGAGAGCGATGCGGATCGCACCGCGCGCATCCGGGCGTCCACCCTCGAACTGCTGGGCTAGTCCGAGTCGCCCTTGCGGCCGGTTCTGTTCGACACCGACATCGGCAGCGACTGCGACGACGCAGTGGCTCTCGGGCTCTTGTTGCAGGCGTCCGAGCGGCTGGAACTCGTGGCCGTGACCACGGTGTCGAGCCGACCCACCGTCCGCGCGGAGATCGCCGCCTCGCTGCTGGCCCTCGCCGGCCGCGGCGGCGTCGACGTGTGTGCCGGGTCGGCGGGCGGGCTCAACCGCAGCGACCAGCAGTTCAACTGGTTCGGCTACGAAGCGGACTGTGTGACTCCCGGCCAGCCCACCGCATTCTCCTCGGAGGAGGCGGCGACACGAATCGTGCGGGCAGCCCAGGAACATCCCGGTCTCGAGATCCTCATGGTCGGTCCCATGACGAATCTCGCACGGGCGCTCGCCCTCGACCCCGGCCTGCCCGAGCGCGCCCGGGTGACGATCATGGGAGGCCACGTGCGCGAGGCCCGGCTGGGCGACTTCGTGTGCCCCTTCGGCATCGACTACAACCTCTGCTCGGATCCGGAGGCGAGCATGAGCGTGCTGGGGGCGGGCTTCGAGACCACCCTGGTCACGGCCGACGTCACCCTCCAGACCTGGCTGCGCGAGGAAGACCTGGAGCGGTTGCGCCAGGGTTCGGCACTCACCCGTGAGCTCGCCCGTCAGATCGACTACTGGAACCCCGTCCAGCGGAAGATCTTCACGGGGATGGGCGGCACGCTGACGGACGACAACGTGTCGTTCCTGCACGACCCCCTGACCGTCCAGGCGCTGATCGACCCGGATTGCCTGCACTTCGAGTCGCTGCGCATCGTCCCAACGATCGCAGGGGGTGTGTTGCGCACCCAGGAGACGACGGACCCGAACCTCGGTGCCGAGATGCGGGTGGCCACGGCCGTCGACGCGCCGACCGCCCGTGATGCCATCGTGGCTCGCCTGCTCGCGGAATAGCGGCTTTACGGGAGCGACACTGCGATGCGACTCTGGCATTCGCATGGGTACGAGCGAACCGCACGCGTCGTGACCGTTGCCCCCCGAGCGGGTCGTGGCGCGGTACTGCTGGTGCTGCTGTGGTGGGTGGCCGGCGTTGCCAGCGCCCAGGAGTCCGCCGCGTCGTCCAGCGCCGACCCCGGTCCGCTCTTGCAGCAGGAGCTGCTCGAGAGCCTGCGCGCGCTCAACCGCGGTGCCCTGCCGGCGGAGACCGGCGTTGCCAGCCTCTTCGCGGTCCCCCTCGACCAGCCGCGGGCGATCGAAGGGCGTTTGGCCGGGCTCCGCGATGAGTTGGCCTCCCTCGACGCGCAACTCCGAGCGGCGAGCGAGGTGCTGGCCGGTCTCGAGGTGCCGTCGGACGACGTACCCGAACCGTCGGCTCCCCCCGTCGACCCGGACAGCGAACTCGCGGGCGAGGACGACCCGGGCGCGGCCGCCGCGCTGCCCGACCCGGGGCGGAAACCGGAGCGCGAGCGGGCGCGGGCCGAGCGGGAGGAGCGCCGCGAGGTGTTGCACGGCGAGCAGGTGAGTCTGCGTCTCCAGCGCGACATCGCCGCCGCGCGCGTGGCCTACCTCGAGCCGCTGCTCGCGCGACTCGACGACATGCCCGAGGCCGCCCTGCGCATCCTGCCGGGCATCGCCGAGTCGCGGCCGATGCTGCGCGAGCAGAGTCTGGCCCAGCGCGAGCTCGCGGGGGCCCTCGACGAAACGGCGGGTCGTCTCGACGACCTGCAGCTGCGTCTGCGCTCGGGGGCACTGGTCGGCTTCGTCACCGAGGCCCGGCGCGTGGCCGGTGTCTTCGGGGCCTCGGCGGAGGGCCTGCGGGATCGCGCTGCCCGGCTGCGCCAGGTGGCCGACGCCCAGGAGCGTCTCGCCAGTCGGCTCGAGACCGAGGCGCGCGAGTTGCGTCGCACGGTCTTCGTGACCCTGCGCGCCGAAGACCACGCGGAACGCATCGACACGCTCTTCCTGCGTCACATCGAGGCCCAGCGACAGCTACAGCGCGGCGTGTCGCGCTCGGAGCTCGGTGTCGATCCCGAGCGATTGGATCGCACGAACGCCCGGGCGCAGGCACTGCTGCCGGATCCGCGTCGCGTGGGCACCGTCGCGGCGGCGGCAGGGCTGGCGGAACCCGTCGCCGAGCTCCTCGCCGAGCTCGATGCCGAGCTGCTCGCCAGCGCTCGTGCCGAAGCCGGCTGGCGGCTCGCGTTCGAGAACGAAGTCGTCACCGTGCTCTCGGGGCTGTCCTCGCCCGCCGTGCATCGCGAGGCCTACGCCCTGTCGAGCACCGTGCTGCGCGACGTGCGCGCCGAGGCGGGGCTGGCCTGGGGCCGGATGAGCCGCGACTGGGAGGACCTACGCGACGAGGTGCCGAGCGTCACGGCGCTTTTCGCTTCCGAACGCGGCCGCGCTGCGCTCATGCGGCTGCTGGGGTTGCTCGGGGTGTTCGCGGCCTGGTGGTTCGCGCGGCGATCCACAGGGGCGATCGTCGTGGCGGGGGTTCGCGCCACGGCGCGCGCAGCGCGCAACCGGGTGGGCATTCGCTACGGCACCATCGTGCGTTGGTCGGGCCTGTTCGAGTCGGTGCTGCCCGTCGTATTCGCCTACGTGGCCTTCCGACTGGCGCTCGCAATCCTCGGTCCCGACAGCCTGCCCGCCGCGGTCTTGCGCACGGTGGGTACGCCGCTCCTCTGGTACTGGCTCGGGCTGCGGGTGTTGCTCGGTCTGACCCAGCGCATCACCCCGGGCCGCCCGGCACTGATCGAGGTGCGCAAGGTCACCCGCGATCGGCTCGAGGTGACCTACGCGCGCCTCGGCTGGTTCATCGCGATCGCCGCCGTCCTCGATGGGATCGCACGGCTCGTGATCGGCGAGGGCATGATCGTCACGCTGGTCGACGGCATCGCACTCCTCTGGGTGGGGGTGTGGGCGGCCTGGGAGGCGTTCAGCTGGCGGGTGCCGCTCGCCGAGGCCTGGGCGGCGCGCGGCACCACCGATGCGGAAACGCCGCCTTCCTTCGAGGTACGCGTCGCTGGTTGGATGCAGCGCTCCCGTTGGGGCTGCCTGCTCTCGCCGGTGGCGCTGGTGCGCGTGTTCCTGGCCCGGCTGGCCGACGGGTTGCGCGAGCTGTCGCGCCGCACGGACCTGGCCGAACTGTTGGCCGCTCGCCGGCTTCGCCGCGCGGCGAAGAACGAAGACGTGGGCAAGAACGCCGGCGATCCCGAGGTTCCCGACGAGTATCTGAAGGAGTTCCCGCTGCGGCCGATTCTCGGTGAGGACGACGCGGTCCTGCTGCCCCGAGAAGAGGTGGTGTCCGAGATCCTCGGGCAGCTGGCGACCTGGCGGGAATCACGCAGCGAAGGGTCGGTGGCGATCGTCGGCGAGAAGGGTTCGGGAAAGACGACCCTCGCGGCGCTGGTCGCCCGGCGCGTCGACGACGAGCTGGTGGTCGTGCAGCACACCCTGCGCGGCAAGCCCATGGGGGCAGACGAACTCTTCCGCGCCCTCTCGCCGAACCTGCCGGTGAATGGCGCCAGCGATCTCGAGGAGTGGATCGACGGCCTGTGCGCGGGTCCCGAGCGCGTGGTCTTGCTCGACGAGGCGCACAACGCCTTCCTGCGCACGGTGGGCGGTTACGAGACCTACGACGCGTTGGTCGAGCTGGTGAACGCCACCTCGAGCAAGATCTTCTGGATCCTGCTCTTCAACAGCTTCACCTGGCGCTTCCTCAACGAGAGCCACTCGCGATTGCACTACTTCCGGCGGCTGCTCGAGGTGCCGAAGTGGAGCGCCGACGACATCCGCGAACTGATCCGCCGCCGCAACCGGCAGACCGGATTCGAGGTCGAGTTCGACGACCTCTTGTTGGATGGCGAACGCGAGAGCCGCGGCCGTCTCGAGCTGGTGGAAGGGGCGGATGGATTCTTCCGGTTGTTGCGCGAGTCGAGCGGAGGCAACCCGCGGATCGCGACGCGGTTGTGGCTGTCCTCCCTCTCGGTCGTTGGGGACAAGAAGCTGCGGGTGTCCGCGTTCCGCGAACCCCACAGCGACGCACTCGACGGCATGAGCGACGAGCTGCTCTTCGCCCTGGCCGCCGTCACCCAACACGAGAATCTCTCGACCCAGGAGCTCCGCCGCGTGCTCAACGTCTCCGACAGCCTGGCGCGCTTTGCCGTGCGCTTCCTGCGGGAGGCCGGGCTCGTGGTGCCGAAGGACGGCAGCGTCGACCGCGTCACGCTCGCCGCGAACTACTACCGCCAGACTCTGCGCGCCCTGCGCAAGAAGCACCTGCTCTTCGAGTGAGCCAGGAGGCCCCGATGCAGACCGAACCCGTGACCGCAGCGCCGGCCGAGACGGCCGTAGAGACCCAGGCCGCGGCCACCCAGCCGATCGCCGACGTGGTGCCGCCCACCACGCCGCTCGATCTCGTGGGCGTGAGCTCGGGCGAAGCACCGGCGGGCGAGGCACTCGCCTTCTTCAACCCGGATGCGTTGCCCCTGGCCCTGCTGCTGCTGCTGGGCGCCGCGATCGCCGTGCGGCTCGTGCATCGTCTCGCGAACGGCCTGGCCGATCGCATGACCGTCCACCGGTTGGCGATCAAGCAGGGGGCGACGCTGGCTGGTTTCGCAATCTATGCGATCGGCGTCGTGGCGAGCATCGGCAGCGTCTTCGAGCTGTCGGCCCAGGCGCTCTTCGCCCTCTCCGGCACCCTGGCCGTCGCGGCCGGGTTCCTGCTGCGCGACGTCGCCGAGGCGATCGTGGCGGGACTCTCGATCCTGATCAGCCGCCCGTTCTCGGTGGGCGACCGGATCCAGTTCGGGGGGTACTACGGGGAGGTGAAGGACATCGGCTTGCGCACCGTGCGTCTCGTCACCCTCGACGACAACCTGGTGACGATCCCGTCGAACAAGTTCCTCTCCGAGTCCGTCGCGAGCGCGAACGCGGGCGAGCTCGACTGCATGGTGGTGATGTCGTTCTACGTCGACGCCGATGCAGACCACGATCGGGCCAGCCAGATCGTGCGCGACGCCGTGATGAGCTCGCGCTTCTGCTATCTGGGAAAGCCGATCTCGCTCCTGATCGGGATGAAGCTCGTGGAGCAGCTGGGCGTCGTCATCGAGATCACGGCGAAGGCCTACGTGTTCGATGCGCGCCACGAGAAGGCCTTCGCGAGTGACGTCACCCAGCGGGTGTTGCGGGCGCTGCGCAAGGCCCAGATCGCGCTGCCGAGCGTCGCCCGCGCTGCTTGATCCGCACCCGCCGGCGGGCCTGGGGTAGGATGCCCCGCCATGGAACACCCGATCCCTTTCTGCGGCAGCCCGCTCGATCGTGCGGCGCTCCAACGACGCGAGCGCGGCTGGGTCGACGCCCAGCTGAATGACGACGCCAGCCGCTTCCTCCCCATCTGGCGCGGTCAACCGCTCATCAAGCAGGAGTCCCCGGCGCTGGCCTGGGCGAAGCGCGACTTCTTCGATGATCTCGAGACGCCCGACCCGGTGCTGCTCGGTCTCGACGACGGCGTGCCCCACTTCGCCGTCGACGTGTCGAGCGTGGAGAAGCCCGACGACAGCTTCGGTCTGGAGGGCGTGGCCAGTTTCGGCGACCTGCGCGCGGCGGTGGCGACCCTGCCCGTGGCGGACGGGGCGATCGCTGCCCAGGCGCGCACGATGGTGGACTGGCACGGCCGTCACACCCACTGCGCCGTCTGTGGGGGCGCGACGCGTGCCGTGCAGGGCGGAGCACAGCGCGTGTGTGTCGACTGCGGGGCCGAGCACTTCCCGCGCACCGACCCGGTGGCGATTGCGGTGGTCGTGCGTGACGACCAGTGTCTGCTCGGGCGCGGACCCGGCTGGCCCGAGGGCATGTTCTCGGCGCTGGCGGGCTTCGTCGAGGCGGGGGAATCGCTCGAGGAAGCGGTGCGACGCGAGGTGTTCGAAGAGGCGGGCGTGCGGGTCGGCGCCGTGGATTATCTGCACTACCAGCCCTGGCCGTTTCCCTCGTCGCTGATGCTCGGCTGCGTCGCGGAAGCCGAGACGACCGAGCTCCAGGTCGACGAAGTCGAGCTGGCCGAGGCGCGCTGGTTCTCGAAGCAAGCGCTGCGCGACGCGATCGACGGAAAGCCCAGCGAGGTCGGCGTCCCGCCGCCGATGGCGATCGCGCACCACCTGATCCGCCACTGGGTCCATACGTGAGCCCGGTGCGGGGCGGTCGCGGGAGTCCTTCCGCCTCGCCCGAGTGCGCGCGATGAGCACGCCGAAGCCGCCGTCGCCCAGCAACCACGCCAACATCGCCGGGCGCGAGGAGCCGCTGCGCGCCCTCACCGACGCGGTGCGAACGCTGGTGCGGGTCGTCACGACCAACACCGGTGATCGCGCCTGGACCGAAGCCGCGGCCCGCGACGTCGCGTCCCTCGCGGAGCGCCTCTCCGAGGGGCTCCCCGACGAAGCGCCGCCGCGCTACGGCGCCCTGCGCGCGCCCGAGACCAGCGAACAACTCTTCCCCTATGACCCGGTGCTCGGCCCCTACAACCCGCTGGCGCTGCCGGTCGAGGTCGACTGGGAGCCACCGAAAGCGGTGGGCCGCGCCGTCTTCGATACGCCCTACGAGGGCCCGCCGGGCTGCGTGCACGGTGCCGTGATCGCCGCCGTCTTCGATCAGGTGTTCAACGTCGCCAACATCTTCAGCGGTCAGGCCGGGCCGACCGCGAATCTGTCGCTGCGCTATCGACGACCCACGCCGCTCGACCGCCCGCTGCGCTTCGAAGCCTGGGTCGAAGGGGTCGAGGGCCGCCGCCTGACCAGTCGGGGGGCGCTGCTGTGCGCCGACGAAGTCACGGTCGAGGCAGAGGGTCTCTTCATCGTGACCGACGCCTCGCGGATTCTCGACGGCCTCGCCGAGAACCGCAGCCGCGTCCGTTAGGCGCGCGTCAGCGATCGGTGCGCGCCAGGTCGATTTCCCCGGACAGCACCTCGGCCCAGCTGGCGGCCGCGAGCTGGGTGGCGCGCGCGTTCCAGTGCGAGTCATCCGGGAGGTAGAGATAGGGCCAGCGCGATGCCTCGAAGGCGCGCGAGAGGTCCACCACTTCGACGCCGCGTGCGCGCACACCGGCGAGCAGCTGCTCGAGGAACGGCGGGGTCGGTCGGGCACGCCGCTCGGCCTCGGGGAAGAGCTCGGGGTAGATCGTGCCCGACTCCGGAACCGGACTGAAGACGAAGCGGACGCCCGCCTGGCGCAGGACATGGGAGAGTGCGGCCACCATCTCGATGCACTGGGCGACGTCCCGCGCCTCCGGCGGCGTCGTGAGGCCCTGGTCGACGAGGTCGAGGGCCAGCACCTGTTCGCCCGAGGGCAGCGTGCGCAGCAGGGGGTCGCCCCGCCAACGGGCGAGGGCTCCTTGCAGGGCGAAGCGTGACTCGCGCACCAACCCGTTGTCCCGGTTGAGGCGTTCGGCGACGCGACCGAGCGATGCCTCGACCGCGGCGCCCGCGGTCTGGACGGATTCGAACAGCCCCGGTTCTGCCTCGTCCGGGGGGCGGAAGAAGAGCGGACGCGGCGCGATCCCCCGGGCGACGGGCGCCCAGATGACCACGTCGGGGGGCTGGCGTCCGAAGCGGGGCTCGCGCAGGAACAGGGCCGGCGCGTTCAGATTCTCGCCGGCGAAGTTGTAGACGGGCACGCCGAGCGCCGCGCTCAGCCGGGCCGTGACCGTCTCGTCGTCCGAGAGTCCCGCACCCGCGACGTAGGAGTCTCCGATGACGACGATCCGCGGGTGGGTCTCGGCCTCCAGGTTGCGGTAGCCGAAGCGGTCGGTGGTGAACGCCGTGTCCCGAGGCGCCTGCCAGGCGCGGTTCCAGGTGCGGTAGCCGAGATCGCCGATCTCCTGCATGACGATCCGGCGCTCGGGCGCGAAGCGATGCTGGTCCGGATCGTAGAGATGCTCCCAGGCGCGAAACTCGGGCGCATCGAAGCGCACCAGCGAGACCGCGCCGAGCGCGGTCCACAGCGCGAGGAAGACGAGGACGAAGCGTCGTGCGTCGTTCACCGCTTCCCCCTAGAACCGGAAGTAGAGGAAGGGGGAGGGGTCGAGGTTGCCGTAGCCCACGAGCAGGGCGGCCACGAAGAGGGAGGCCACGATCCAGGCGTCGCGCACGCGAAAGCGTGGCCGTTCGGCGAGAACGAGCGGTGGCATCCAGACGAGGGCCAGGAAGACGCCGACCCCGAGCACGCGCGGCAGGTCGGCCTGTCCCCAGCCCGAGAGTCCGGCCATCGCGCTCCACCAGATCACCGTCTCGCCGAAGGTCTCCAGCTTGAACGGCGTCCACGCGAGGACGACCGCGACGAACACGAGGGCGCGGCGCACTGCGAGCGGGGGCACCGCCACCACGCCGCGCAGCGCGCGTTCGATCCCGAGCAGCGCGCCGTGAAGGCCGCCCCAGAGCACGAAGTTCCAGCTCGCCCCGTGCCAGAGCCCGCCGAGCAGCATCGTCACGGCGAGGTTCACGGCGGTGCGCAGTGCGCCGCGGCGGTTGCCGCCGAGGGGGATGTAGAGGTAATCGCGCAGCCACGATGACAGCGTGATGTGCCAGCGCCGCCAGAAGTCGGAGAAGGACGTGGCGCGGTAGGGTGCGTCGAAGTTGCGCGGGAGCTCGAAGCCGAACAGGCGTCCGAGTCCAACGGCCATGTCCGAGTAGCCCGAGAAGTCGAAGTAGATCTGGCCCGCGAAGAGCAGCATCGCGAGCCAGGCGTCGAAGAAGCCCGGCGAGCCCGCCGCAAAGAGCGGAGCGGCGAGCGCTGCGAGCGTATCCGCAACGAGGAGTTTCTTGGCGAGGCCCACCACGAAGGTGTAGAGGCCCGACGCGAAACGCTCGACGTCGTGCTCTCGTTCGCGCAGCTGCGACTCGAGGTGGGAGAAGCGCACGATCGGACCCGCGATGAGCTGCGGGAACATCGTGACGTACGCGGCGAAGTCGACGATCGAGCGCACCCGCTGGATACGACCCCGGTAGAGGTCGATCGTGTAGCTCATCGACTGGAACGTGTAGAAGGAGATGCCGATCGGGAGCGCCGCCTCGAGGAGCGGGACCTGCCCTTCCCCGAAGAGCGCGCGGAGATTCAGCGTGAGAAATCCGGCGTACTTGAAGAAGGCGAGGATGCCGAGGTTCACGCCCAGCGAGAGCAGGAGCCAACGCTTTCGCGCCCGCGCGCCTTCGGCCCGCGCCAATCCTTCGCCGGCCGCGTAGTCGACCAGCACTGACAGCCACAGTAGGGGCAGGAAGCGCAGGCTCGAGCTCGCGTAGAAGAGGCTGCTCGCGACGAAGAGCCAGCCGTTGCGCGCCCGCGCCGGCAGCGCGTAGTAGACCCCCAGCGCAACCGGCAGGAACGCGTACAGGAACGCGAAATCGAAGAAGAGCACGTCTCCTGGATCGGCAGGGTTCCGTGGTCGCTGGAGCCGGCTGCAGGCGCCCGTGTCGTTCCGGCGAGGGGAAGAGCACCCATGTCGCGCCGCTAGCGGCGCGGCGGATCAGGACCCGGAGGCCTGGGGACCGGCTTCCTCGACGTCGGAGCGGCGGGTCGCGCCGAAGATGTACGCGACGCCCACGCCCACCAGGTAGAGCAGGACCATCGGGATGCCCAGGAAGACCTGGCTCACCCAATCCGGCGGCGTGAGGATCGCCGCGACGACGAAGACGATGACGACTGCATAGGGCGTGCCGCGCCAGAGGGTGGCGGCATCGACGATGCCCGTGATCGACAGGAAGAACACGAAGACGGGCATCTCGAAAGCGATGCCAAAGGCGAGGAAGAGGCGCGTCGTCAGCGCGAAGACCTCGCGCATCGTCCACGCGGATTGCACGAACTCGCTGTCGAAGTTCGTGAAGAAGTCGAACATCAGCGGGAACACCTGGCTGTACCCGAAGATCGCTCCGCCCACGAAGAGGAAGGTCGAGACCACCACGAACGGGACGATCGCGTTCTTCTCGCTGGGGTAGAGGCCCGGCGCGACGAAGCCCCAGATGTGCCAGAAGATCACGGGTAGGGCGAAGATGAAGCCCGCGAGCAACGCGCATTTGAGATAGGTGAAGAAGATCTCGGTGGGCGCGATCGCCTGCAGGGTGCGCTCGCCTTCGCCGAGCGCCTCGACGGCGGGTGCGAGCAGCCAAGCGAAGATCTGCTCGCTGAAGTTCCAGGCGCCCGCCGCGCCGATCACCCACGCGGCCAGGATCCAGATCAGGCGGTTGCGCAGCTCGGCGAGATGCTCCGTGATCGGAAGCTTGGTCTCATCCATCTTGGGCGGTGCCCGACGCCGGCTTCGCAGGGCTCGCCGACGCCGCTTGCGTGGATTCTGCCGGTGCCGGTTGTGCGGAGCCCGCGCTCGCCTGCGCCGCTTCGGTGCTGACCGGCCCGTCGGTGGGCGGCGGGCTGGGCGTGGCTGGTTCGAGCGGCGGCGGTTCGATTCGCGCCTCTTCCGTGACGCTCATGAACTCGCGGCGCATCTCATTCGAGGCGCGACGGAACTCCGCCATGCTCTTGCCGAGCGAACGCGCCAGTTCGGGGAGGCGCTTCGGTCCGAGCACCACCAAACCGATCACGAACACCACCATCAGCTCGGTCATGCCGATGCCGAACATGGGAACAGCGTAGCCTCCAAAGCGATTGTGGGCCGCGGGGCGGGTGCAGGACCGCGAGGCGCCTGGACGGCCATCGACGCTCCTCTCCCGTGGTCTCGTGACCCGGGTCACCCTCGCACGGCTCCTCAAGGCATCGGAATCGTGCAGGAAAACTGGAGCGGTGTTCAGACCTCCAGGGCGGCGTCGAAGCCGGCCCGGATCGCGCCGTGGATGTAGCCCACCCCGTCCGCGTCACCGATCACGCGCACCTCGGGAACGTGCGGCGCGATCGCGTCGGCCAGCGAGCGCTTTCCCGAGACGCCGGTAGCGACCACGACCGCATCCGCAGGCCAGCGATCCGACTTCTCGTCGTGCTCGACCACTACGGCGTCCGGTTCGATCCGAACCAGCCGGGTGCGGGCCCGCAGCGTCACGCCGTGCGTGCGCAGCTCGTCGAGGATCCGCCAACGCCGGGGCATCGCCATCTCGGGGGCGAAGTCGCGGCCCTCCTCGAGGACCGTGACTTCCCGCCCGCGTTCCGCGAGGAACTCGGCCAGCTCGAGGCCAACCAGACCGCCGCCGAGGACGGTGACCCGCTTGCCGAGGGGCATCCAGCGCTTCGAGAGTTCGCGCAGCTGGCTGGCGCTGTCGGTGACGCCGAGGGCCCGCCCGGCACGCACTGCTGCGCGCTGGGCCCAGCCGAGCTTCTGACCGGCGGCTTCGGCGCCCGCGTCGCCGGTCAACAGGCCGCGCAGGTCGTCGCCGCTGAAGACGTGGTCGCCGTCGGCCCCGGGGACGTCGGGCAGTGCGCGTTCCGCACCGGTGGCGACCAGCACGATGTCCGGTGTCTGCCCTCGAATCCATTCGGGCGTGGCTTCGGTATCGAGATGGATCGTCGAACCTGCTGCGCGTGCCTCGGCCGCGAGCCAGTTGGCGAGGCGCTCGTTCGGTTCGTAGACGAGTCCCGCAAAGAAGAGGGTGCCCCCGAGCCGGGACTGCTTCTCGCAGAGGGTCACTCGGTGTCCGCGCAGCGACGCGACGCGCGCGGCCTCGAGTCCGGCGGGCCCACCTCCGACGACGAGCACGTGCTTGGGCTCGGCGACAGGGGTCCCGAGCCTCGGGACCACCTCGTGTTCGCGACCGGTCTCCGCGTTCACCGAGCAGATCACCGGGCGATCGAAGAAGGCCTGGGCCACGCACTGGTAGCAATAGATGCAGGGGCGGACGCGCTCCGGGGTTCCCTCGGCCAACTTCCGCGGGAGGTCCGGGTCGGCGAGCAGCTTGCGCGCCATGGCGACGAAGTCGGCACCGCCGTCGGCGATCACCCGATCGGCCACGTCGCTCTCGACGCGCCCGACGGCGATCACCGGCACCGATACGCAACCCTTCACTGCCTTGGCGTAGTCGAGGTAGGCGCCCGCGCGATCGACGAGCGGTCCGTCGGTGAAGCCCGCACCACTCGTCGGGTCGGCGTAGGCGCTGACGTGAATTGCGTCGGCGCCCGCCGCTTCGGCGACCTGAGCGGTCTGCAGCGCTTCCTCGAGTTCGATCCCACCCGGGATCCGGTACTCCTTCGCGTCGATGCGACACCAGACGGCGACGCGACCCTCGGTGCGCGCCTTGATGGCCGTGATCACTTCGGCGAGCAAGCGAGAGCGCGCACCGTGGTCGCCGCCATACGCGTCCTCGCGGAAGTTCCAGGCAGGCGACAGGAACGAGGACAGGATGTAGCCGTGCGCGGCGTGGATCTCGATGCCGTCGAAGCCCGCGCGTTCGACGCGCGCGGCTGCGTCAGCGAAGCACTCGACCAGTTCGTCGAGGTCTTCGGGGGTGGCTTCATGGTACTCGGGCTTCTTGCCGCCGGAGGCCGCGATCATCGCTTCGAGCTCGACGCGCGTGACCTGCCCGGCCATGTCCATCGCGCCGTGGAAGCGCGGCACCGACGGAACCAGCAGTGCGCGTCCTTCCGCCGTGTCGACGCGCGACGTCTTCCCATGGTGGGTGAACTGCACGGCCGCCTTCGCCCCCTCGGCGTGGATCGCAGCGGCGAGCTTCGTGAGGCCCGGGAGGAAGCGGTCGTCCGAGAGCCCGATCTGCGAGGCCGCGGTCGCGCCGCGCGGATAGGCGACCGCCGAAGTCTCGAGCACGATGCAACCGGCGCCACCCCGTGCGCGCGCGGCGTAGTAGGCGATCTGGCGATCGTTGACGAAGCCACCCTCGTCGCCCAGCTCCGCTCCCATCGCGGCCATCAGGATCCGGTTCGAGAGCTCCATCGGGCCGATCCGTCCCGGCGCCATCAGGTGTTCGTGCACGCCACGCTCCGTCGGGGGCGCGCGCAGTGGGACTACCGCGCGCGGACGCTCATGATGCGCCAGCCGAGCCCAGCGTCGCCCGGTTTCTTGGACCGGTGCGCCTGACGATCGCGCCCGCCGGGCCCCCGATTCAGGCGGCCGGCAACTCGGCGAGCACGACGCGTTCGCCGCTCCCTCCGTCGGCGACGGCGATCCGCCCGCCGAGCTCGGTCAAGAGGTGGTCGGCCACGAGCCACCCGAGCGAGTGCTCGAGCTCGTGGCGCCCGGCTCCGCGCTCCAGCTGCGGGTCGTGGAAGCGCAGCATCACCCTCACCTGGTGGCCCTGTCGCCGCGACGCCACGTAGAGATCGCCTCGCTCGGGGACCGCCTCGAAGGCCTTCTCGATCAGGGCGTCGAAGGCGAGGCGCAGTCGGACGGCGTCGCCGCGCACGGCTTCGGCTTCCGGGTCGAGCTCCTTCAAGACGAGCAGGTCTCGGCGCCGGAAGACGCTGCGTCGCTCTTCGAGGAGCGCCTCGAGGATGGAGGTGAGGTCGACGCGCGTGGGGGTGTGCGGGGCCGGAAGCGCCGCCAGATCTTCGAGGCGTCCGAGGCCTCGCTGCATCCGCGCGACGTCGTCGATGACCGTCTCGGCGAAGCGCGAGCGGAAGTTCGGGTCGTCGAAGCGCTTCGGCAGCAGCTCCGCGAAGGTCTGCAGCGTCTTGAGCGGGTTGCGCACCTCGCCCGACAGCGCGCGGGCGAGCGCTACGAGGGGCGGTTCGGCCGCCGGGTCGGCGTCGATGGGCGTCGCCGGCGGCGGTTCTGCGATCGCTGCCGGTTCCGAATCCGCGGCACCGACCACCCAGGGGCCCGCGCCCAGTCGCGGGGCCTCGTCGGATCGCTCGACCAGGTCGGGTCGTTCCAGCCGGTTGGCGGCGGCCTCCGGCGCCGGGTCCGGCAACAGGGTGCCGACCGCGCTCGCATCGAGCGGTGCCAGGGCGATGCCGTCGAGCGAGAGGTCCGAAGCGCCCACCGGGTCGTCGTCCGTCGCCGCCAGGGTCTGGTCGATGACGGCCTCGAGCTCGCGCAGGTTGCCCGGCCACGGGTACTCCTGGAGAACGGTCAGGGCGTCGGCGCCCAGTGCGCGCGGCGGCACGCGACGCGCTTTGCAAAAGGCCTCCACGGCCGCGTGGGCCCAGGTCGCGATGCGTTCGGGGTGCTCGCGGACCGTCGGGACGCGGAGCTCGAGGGTGCCGAGGGCCTGGGCGAGGGTGGGCTCGAGGGCGGGTCCGGTCTCGTCGAAGCTCGCCACCCAGCGCACGGCGCTCCGGACACCGCGGGGGCGCGTCTGCTCGACCCAACCGGCGAGTTCGCGCTGCACCGCGGGTTGCAGCCGGCCGACATCGTCGAGCCAGCAACACACGCGCCGGGCCCCGGGGTCGTCTGCGGCGAAACTGCGTAGCCGTTCGGCCAGCTGCTCGAGGCGCGTCGTTTCGGAGCACGGGCAATGGAGCCACGCCCCGTCGGAGGTCCCACCGAAATGGTGGACGTACTGCAGCAGGGCGCCGCGGCCACTGCCCGGTTCACCGCGTACCAGCAGGGGGACGCCGGCGAGACGCGGGTCGAGGGCGCGCAGCAGCTCCGGCGGTCCCTCGCCGAACCAGCGCCGAAAGCGCGCCGCGACCGCGTCGCGCTCGGCCCGTTGGGAAAGGGAAGGCAGCGGCGCCGGAGGCGTCTGCAGCTGCTCGCGCAGGCGCGCCGGGTGCGGCGGGTACGCGAGGAACGTGACGGGTAGTTGATCGAACAGGGTTTCGACCCAGGGCGCGGCCTCGGGTGCGCCGACGACGATCCACTGCGCTCCGACGAGGCGTGCGCGCTGCCGGTGCACGAACTCGAGCTCGGGCTCCCAGTTGGGGGACGCCGCGACCTCCGAAGACCCTCTGCCCTGGCCGGGCACTCCCGTCACGCCCAACACGACGGTCTGGGGCGGTGCGGCTTCGTCGAAGACGGCGTCTCCCGGCGCGCCCAGCACGGCGGGCTCCTCACCCGCGAGGCGGGCGAGCGCTTGCCGTTCACGATCGGCGCGATGAACGATCCAGAGGGAGGGCATGAAGGTCCACGGAGATTGAAAAATTCTACGGTTCCTGGCGCAAGCCCCGTGCCAAGCTGACGGAGTCCTTCTCGAGCCGGCAACACCGCGCAGAAGGCGTTGCGGCGGCGGTCGAAAGCCGTTCCCCTGGAAAGCCCCTTCCCGTCGGGGGAGACGCGTCTGGGTCGACCCTCGGGCGCCGCGATTTGGGAAAAGGATTTCCCTCGCGACCCTCTGGGATCTCTGCCAGAGTGAAGCCTCGCTCTGAATCCGGGGGTGGCTCGGGGCGTCCGACGCGAGGTTCCGCACGGTGCATCGCTCCTGCGCGACGCACGCGACGTGGCCGCTCGTCGGCGGACGCACGGTAGGTCGCCGCATGCTCTGGAGTTCGGAGCACTGGGGAACGCGGAGCGATCTGGAAAGAGCGGTCTCGAAGGCGTAACGCTCCGGAGGTGGAGCAACCCGGCGTCGCGGGTGGCGCCGGCCGAGAGACGAACCGGCAGGAGGGGTGCGGTGGCGGTGATCGATGCGGGCCCGCGGGTGCAGTTGCGCCACGCGACGGACGAGCCCTACGACGACGCGATCGCCGCGGCACGCACCTGCTACTCGCCGCGCGTCGTCTCTCCCGCGGAGATCACCGAGCAGCAGCGCCGCAACATCGGCCCGCTGACCTACGGCGGCGGACACCATACGGTGTTCCAACACGCGACCTTCGAGTTCGAGCTGTCCGGGATCTCGCGGCAGCTCGTCTGGTCGATGCTCCACGGCTTTCCCTTCTACAACACCGAGCAACAGAGCCAGCGCTACGTGAAACTGGGCGAGGCCGAGGCTCACGTGCCGCGCGGGCTCGACCCCGAGGCCCGTCAGCTCTACGAAGCCTCGATCGAGCGCGCCTGGCAGGCCTACCGCGACCTCACCGACCAGCTCAAGCCGCGGACCCGCGAGATCCTCGGCGATCTCTGGCGCCTCGACGCCCGCGCCAATCGCGCCTTCGGCAAGAACGTGGCCCGCGAGGCCGAGAAGAAGGCGATCGAGACGGCGCGCTACGTGATCCCGATCGCCTGCCACACGGCGATGGTCTACACGATCTCCGGACTCGTCCTGCACCGCTTGCGACGCATGTCGCGCGTGGGCGACGTGCCCGTCGAAGCGGTCGATGTCATCGACCGCATGGTCTATTGCGTCGAGCAGCTCGACCCGAGCTTCTTCGGACGCGTCGGCGACGCGCCGCTCACCGAGAGCGAGATCCTCGAGACGGAATGGGCGCCCGCCGGTGTGGGCGACCCGGTCGCGATCGAGGCCTTCGACAAGTCCCTCGACGGACGGACCTCGCGCTTGATCGATTGGAGTGCGCGCGCCCCCGAGGTAGTGGCCGACGCGATTCGCCACGTCGTGGGAAAGAGCGATCTCGACGATGCGGATGCGCTGGCCCTGGCGCTGGACCCGCGGGTCAATCGCTACCGCGTGGAGCGCCTCAACGTCTCGACCCACGCGCCGGCGATGCGCGCCCTGGCCCACGCCCACTACGTGTTCCGCAAGAAGCTCTCGCATACGGCCGACTCCCAGGACCAGCGTCACCGCACGGTGCCCGGGTCGCGCCCGCTGCTCTCGCGCACCGTGCCGCTCATGCCCGACGTGATCGAGCCCGATCTGATCCGCGACGACCCGGTGAGCCACCAGCTCTTCGAAGACACGGTCGCCGCCCAGTGGGAGGCGCGCGCGGCCTTGCTCGACCGGGGCGTGTCCGCGGAGCAGGCGCTCTACGTCCTGCCGAACGCGCTGGCCGTGCGCTTCGAGGAGTCGGGCACCCTGCTCGACCTGATCCACAAGTGGACGATGCGCAGTTGCCTGAATGCGCAGAGCGAGATCTGGCAGGCGTCGATGGACGAGATCGAGCAGGTGCGCGGGGTCCATCCCAGCCTGATGGACCACGTCGGGCCTCCGTGTGTGGTGCGCAACGGGCACGCCCGGCCGCGCTGTACCGAGGGCTCCCACTTCTGCGGCGTGCCGGTCTGGCGCGACTTCCCGAACGTGGAGCGCGTGCTCTGAGCTTCCAGCGGCTGCGGGCGCGGGGCCGGCCCTCGCGCGCGTCGATTCCCGCCGAGCGTCTGGCGCCATGAGGGACCCCGAGCTGCGACGGGCGGGCGTCGCGGATCGTGCCGAGGTCAGCGCACTCTGGCTCGCCCTCACCGAGCACCACGCGGCCTTCGACGCTCGCTACTCCCTGGCCGCGGGCGCCCGAGACGAAGCCGGGCGGCTGGTGGAGGCGCTGCTCCGCGATCCGGACACGGCGGTCTACCTCGCCCCGGGCGCCGGGGCGGCCCAGGCCCTCGCCATCGTCCGGGTGGCTCAGGCACCCCCCATCCATGCCGAGCGCTGTCGCGCGGAGATCACGGATCTCTTCGTGGCTCCCGAGGCCCGACGGCGGGGTTGGGGCCGCCGCCTGGTCGCCGAGACCAGCGCCTGGGCGCGCCAGCGCGGGGCCGAGCGCATGGAGGTGCGGGTAGCCCGGTCGAATCCGGAGGGGCGCGCCTTCTGGGAGGCCTGCGGCTATGCCGCGCACATGGACGTGCTCGACCGCCGGCTGTAGATTCCGCCGACTCTGGAGCAACCCATGTCCCCTCCCCCCACCCACGAGAACATCCTCCCCCTCGCACAGGCCCTGAACGACCGCCTCGAGAAGGCCGCGCCGGAAGTCTTCGGCATGCTCTCGGCGCTCGGTCGTCGCCTGTACTTTCCGAAGGGGATCCTCACGCAGAGCGCCGAAGCGAAGCAGAAGGCGCACCGCATGAACGCGACGATCGGGATCGCCACCGAAGGCGGCGGCCCGATGCACTTGCCGAGCGTGGCGAGCCACGTCGACCTGCCGCCCGCCGAGGTCTTCCCGTACGCGCCGCCGGCCGGCCAGCAGGGCCTGCGCGAGGCCTGGCGCGAGAAGGCCCTCGCCGAGAACCCGGGGCTGCGCGGTCGCAGCTTCGGCCTCCCGATCGTCACGAGCGCGATCACCCACGGCCTGATGCTCGCGGGGGATCTCTTCGTGGACCCGGGCGACGTGATCGTCCTGCCCGACAAGCTCTGGGGCAACTACCGCCTGACCTTCGAGGTCCGGCTCGGTGCGCGGATCGCCACCTACCCGTTCTTCGCCGGCCAGGGCTACGACACGAAGGGCTTCGCCGATGCGCTGCGCGCGGCGGGTGAGCAGCACGAGAAGGTCATCGTGATGCTCAACTTCCCGAACAACCCGACGGGCTACATGCCGACCGAGGCCGAGGGCGCCGCGATCGTGGACGCGCTCGTTGCCGAGGCCGAGCGGGGCACCCGCGTCCTGGCAATCCTCGACGACGCCTACTTCGGTCTCTTCTACCACCTCGGCCAGGAGTCGATGACCCAGTCGCTGTTCGCGCACCTGGTGAATCGCCACCCGAACCTGCTCGCCCTCCGGCTCGACGGAGCCACCAAGGAGCTCTTCGTCTGGGGCCTGCGCTGTGGCTTCTTCACCCTCGGGCCCGGCCGGGCCGACACCGCGGACGAGGTCTGCGACGTGATCGAGGCGAAGGTGAAGGGCGCGATCCGCAGCGCCATCTCGAACATCCCCCAGATCTCCCAGTCGCTGGTCTCGCACGCTCTCGCGGCGCCGACGATCGACGCCGAGCGGGACGCGAAGATCGAGACCCTGCGCGCGCGGGCGGAGAAGGTGTACGCGATCGCGAACGAGCCTCGTTTCCGCGAGAGCTGGAACGTCTATCCGTTCAACAGCGGCTACTTCATGTGCGTGGAGACCCTGGGCGTCGAAGCCGAGCGGCTCCGCGTCCACCTGCTCGACGCCTTCGGGATCGGAACCATCGCGACCGGCACCCATGATCTGCGGATCGCGTTCTCGTGCCTCGAGCTCGACGAGATCGAGCCGCTCTTCGAGGCCCTCCACCAGGCCATTCAGGAACTACGTTCTGGCTGACAATCCCCAGTCAAGTCGGTAGTGTTCCGTGCCGATTGCCGGGGACATGCCGGTCGATGAAACCACTCGAACGGCGTCTTGCACGCCCCCTGGGGGGCGGGCTGCGCAAGGTACCCGGGGCTTCCCGCTCCTCCTCCAAACCACCACGCGAAGCGACAACGGATTCCGCGAAGCCAGTCATCGGGCGCTGCGTTCGGCGGGTGTGGGTGCTTCCCACCGACCGTCGAACCCAGGCCTCCGAGCGCTGCGAGGACGGAGCAAGAGGCGACTCTCGTCGATGATTCTTCGACGCCATCGAAACCCCAGTTCCCTGGTCATCGCGCCCTGGGCGCTCGCGCTGGGCCTGCTGTGTGGTGCGGGCCCCGCCGCCGCCGAGGTCGACGCGGCCGACTCGCTCGATGTCGCGGCGCCGCCCCGACTCGAAGCCCTGGCCGTCGCCCCGTCGGCTGCCGTCACGCCGCCGCCGGCCCCGCGCCGCACCATCCACGAGGGCACGATCGTGCGGGGGAAGACCCTGTCCGCGCTGCTCCGTGCGGAAGGGGTGAGCGCGTCGACGATCGCCGAGATCGCAAAGGCCCTGAAGGGCCACTTCAATTTCCGCCGCGCGCGTCCGGGGCACCAGTATCGGCTGGTCCTGGATGGCGCAGGCCGCATGGTCGAGTTCCGCTACCGCCTGTCGAAGACCAAGGGCTGGTACGTCGCGCGTCATGACGACGGCTTCCACGTGCTGGAACAGGCCGAGGAGCTCGAGGCCCGCCCGACGCGCATCGCCGGCGTCATCACCTCGACGCTCTACGAATCGATCACCCACCTCGGCGAGGACGGTCAGCTGGCCCGCGATTTCGCCGACATCTTCGCGTGGGACGTCGACTTCCAGCGCACGGTCCAGCCCGGCGACAGCTACCAGATCCTCTACGAGCGCCTCTACCGGAAGGGACCGGGCGGCGGCGACTACCTGCGCCCCGGCCGGATCCTGGCCGCGCGCTTCGTGGCGCGGAGCGGCTCGCATACCGCGGTGTACTTCGAGGCCGAGCCCGGACGCGGCGGCTACTACCGCCCCAACGGCTCGTCGGTCGAGGGCGCCTTCCTGATGTCGCCCGTGCGTCATGCCCGCATCACATCCCACTACAGCGCGGCCCGGCGCCATCCCATCCTGAAGGTCACCCGACGGCATCCCGGCATCGACTACGCCGCGGCTGCCGGCACGCCCGTGTGGGCCGTCGCGAACGGCACCATCGTGCACCGATCCTGGGCGGGCGGCTCGGGCAACCTCGTCAAGGTCAAGCACGACAACGGCTACGTCTCGTCCTACGCCCACCTCTCGCGTTACGCGAAGGGGCTGCGCGTCGGAGACCGCGTCAAGCAGAAGCAGGTGATCGGCTACGTCGGCCAGACCGGCCTCGCGACCGGGCCGCACGTGTGCTTCCGCGTCAAGAAGGACGGCGAGTACGTCAACCCGGCGACGCTGCGCGCGCCCTCCGGGTCGCCGATCGAGAAGGACGACGTGCCGCGGTTCATGGCGCAGCGGGACCTCCTGCTCGCCCAGCTGGACACGGGCCGCCGCCTGGCCGAGGCCCGCCCCTAGGCGGCGTCTTGCGGCCGCGGGCTGCGTTGCTCTTCGCTCGCCGTAGGGACCTACGGCTTCGCTCGAGCGCCTTGCCGGCGACCGAAACTCGCTCGCCTGGCCGGTTGCGGACGCTTGCTGGCGATCCGGAAGCCGCGGTCGTCGCCTGACGCCAGCGGTTGGCGGTAACCATTTCTGGCCCGGGGCATCTGTGCGAGCATCCTCGCATGGCCTCCTCCCCCCCCGCCCTCCCGGAATCCGCCAGTCTCGACCAGCGCATGACGGCGCTCGGGACGGCTCTGGGTGAGCGCGAGGCAGCCCACGGCGATGGTCTGGGCGCCGCTCGGGCCTGCGCCGAGCGACTCCGGGGCGAAGTCGAAGCCGCCCTGGCGAGCTTCCACGCGGCCGCCGCGGCCGCCGGAGCCCCCCATCTGCGGGTCGAGCTCTCGCCGGTCCGCACCGACGACAAGCACCTGCGCTCGGTCGAGTTCGACCTCACGCGTGGGCGCTACCGCGCGATCATCACCGCCAAGAGTCGGGGCGACGTGACCTTCGTCGGCCCGTTCCGCAGCGGCAAGACCGAGGGTCCCTGCAAGAGCTTCCCCTTCGACACCGGGGACGAGCTGCAGGCGAACCTGGCCCGATTCCTGGAGAGCTTCCTCGAGGAGGCCGCGACCCCGTGAGCGCCCGCTGGACGGACTCCGCTTGAGCCAGGCCTCCGACCCCGTCGAATCGGTCGACCAGCTGGTGTCCTTCCTCCGTGAGGGCGAAAAACCGCCCGAGCGCTGGAAGGTGGGCACCGAGCACGAGAAGATCGGCCTCTACACCGGCACCTGGGCGCCGGTTCCCTACGAAGGCGATCGCGGTATCGGCGCGCTGCTGCAGCGCATCGCCGAGCGCGAGCATTGGGAGCCGGTGTTCGAGGGGCCGAACCCGATCGCGCTCACCCACGAGGGCGCCAGCATCACGCTCGAGCCAGGCGGTCAGCTCGAGCTGTCGGGCGCGCCGCTTCGCACGATTCACGAGACCTGCGACGAGTTCCACACGCATCTCTCGCTGATGAAGCAGCTCTGCGAACCCTTCGGAATCGTCTTCCTCGGCCTCGGGATCAACCCGCTCTACCCGGTGAGCGAGATCCCGGTGATGCCGAAGGCCCGCTACCAGATCATGCGGCGCTACCTGCCCGGTCAGGGATCGCTGGCGCTCGAGATGATGTTCGCGACGGCCACCGTCCAGGCGAACTTCGACTTCGCCGACGAGGCCGACATGATCGAGAAGCTACGCACCGCGCTGGCCGTCTCGCCGGTGGTATCGGCGATCTTCGCGAACTCGAGCCTCTCGGAGGGAAAGGCGAACGGCTTCGTGTCCCGGCGCATCCACGCCTGGCAGCACACGGATCCCGACCGCACGGGCATGCTCGACCTCGCCTTCTCCGAAGACTTCGGATACCGGAGCTACGTCGAGTGGGCGCTAGACGTACCGATGTTCTTCGTGATCCGGGACGGCACCTACCACGACGCCACCCAGCTCACCTTCCGCCAGTTCGTCGAGCGCGGTTTCGAGGGGCATCGGGCGACCCTGGTGGACTTCGACCGCCATCTGACCACCCTCTTCCCGGAAGTGCGATTGAAGCGCTTCCTCGAGGTGCGCGGCGCCGACGCGGTCCCGCCGGGCCTGACCTGTTCGCTGCCGGCGCTCTGGAAGGGCCTGCTCTACGACGCCCGCTCGCGCCAGGCCGCCTGGGATCGCGTGGCCCACCTGGGCTCCGAGGCCCGGGAGGCCGCCCGGGGTGACGTGGCTCGGCGTGGCCTCGCGGCGCGCTACGGTGAGGAGCCGGTCATCGAGATTGCCCGCGACCTCGCGCGCCTGGCCACCGAGGGCCTGGCGCGGATCGGGCACGCGGGTCGACGAGACGCCGACGAGACGGGATTCTTGGACCCCATCCACGAGCAGCTCGCGGAGGGGCGGAGCCCCGGTCAGGTCGTCGTCGAGCGTTGGGAAGGCGATTGGCAACGCTCGGTGGACCGGCTGATCGAGTACGCCCAATACTGAACCTTTGCGAGCCTGATGAGTAACGACCGCCCGAGAATCCTGGTCGTCGACGACGAAGAAGCCATCCTCGAAACGATGAGCTTCACCTTCGAGGACGACTACGAGGTCCACACCTCGAACGATCCGCGTCGCGCCCTCGACGTGCTCGATCGTGATGGACCCTTCGCTGCGGTCCTGACCGACCAGCGCATGCCCGACATGAGCGGGGTCGAGTTCGTGGCCGAGGTGTGGCGGCGGCACCCGGCGACCGTGCGGATGATCCTCACCGGCTTCTCGGACATGGACGCCATCATCCAGGCGATCAACGACGGACACGTCTACGCCTACATCACCAAGCCCTGGGAGCCGGACCAGCTCAAGCAGGTGATGAAGCAGGCCGTCGAGCATCATCACCTGGCCGTCGAGAACGAGCGCCTGCTCGGAGATCTCTCCCAGGCGAACCGCTTCCTCGAAGCGGTGATCGACGAGCTCGACTCCGGCGCGATCGCGCTCGACTCGGAAGACGTCATCCAGGCGGCGAATCGCCCGGTGCGGGAGTACTTCGACCTCTCCGAGGATCCGCGCGGACACTGCTTCAAGGACCTGCTCGAGGCCAAGGGGCTGGTGGCCGTGCGCGACGCGCTTCCCGCAGAGGCCGAGGACGACGACGTCACCTACCACGAGGTCGACGTCGACAACCACCGCTTCCGCGTCACCGCGCGCAAGCTCACCTCGGGCGGGGACGAGTTGGGTCGCGTGGTGCTGTTCCGAGAGATCTCCCACGAGCCGCTGCGCCGTCGCTTCGACGAGCTGGTCGACGGCTGGCTCGCTTCGTCCGAGTCGCTGCGCGGCGAGTTCGAAGCGGGGCGGGATCAGCTCGCCGAACTCTCCGAGTCGGTCCAGAAGTCGACGATCCAGTCGCCCGGCATGACCCAGCTGGCCGACCGGATCTCGCGGGCTCGGACGTCCCTGGAGAACTGGCTGGCCGTCGATGACGCGCTCGCCCAGGAAGACTTCCCGGACGTTCAGGTGCTGCAGGACCGCATGCGCCTGGCCGGCGCACGTTGGCCGCTGGGTGAGCAGGTGCCCGAGCGGGTGTCGCGTCTGGCCCAGCGGGTGGTCGACTACTACGAGACGGGCGAGCAGACCCGCGAGACGACCCTGTAGTGCTCGCTGTGTGTCGCGCGCTGCGCCCCGAGCCGCCGATCGCGACGCCGTGACGCGCTCCACATCGATCCTCGACCGGCTCGAGCTGCGCGTCGAGCGCCTGCGGCTGACCTTCCGCCTCACCTATGCCTTCCACGCGCGCGAGGTGCGCTTCGAGTGCGATCGCGGCGAGGGCTTCGAGCGCGTCTTCCCCGAGACGTTCTCGTTCCACATCGCCCGCCACGATCCTGCCGAACTCTTCCTGCAGCTGGTCGACCTCTCGGAGAATCCGCGGCTGTTGGCGCCCGGCGCCCGCAAGCGCGACACCGAACTCCTGGTCTCGCGTCTGGTGCTGGCGCTACCGCGCTACCTCGAGGGCGTGCTCGACCGACTGGAAACCGACGAACGCCTCGACCCGAAGCGGCTCGAGAACGTCTACGCCGACATGGCGCTGCTGAGTGAGCTCGTCGTGCGTTTCGCCGACGAGCGCCTCCACACCGAGCAGCCCGGACTGCAGCTCTCGGTCTTCCACCTGCGCAAGCTCCTCTACCGCGGCCTCGACGCGCTCGTGCGGCGCCGGGTGTCGGCAGAGACGCTCCAGGGCTACGTCAGCGGAGCGCTCGATCCTGTCGACCCGGCCGACGACCTCTCCGAGGCCGGCTTCGCCCACGCCCTCGAATCCGACGACACGGAGACCCGAGAGCGCATCCTTCTGCGGCTCAGCGAACGCGCCTTCTACCGCTGGCTCGACGAGGTCTGTCTCGACGAGTCGAACGGCGCCTTCGAGAGCGAGAACTCGCCCTTCGCGTCGCGCGAGACCGAAGTGATGGCGGTGATCCATCGGGAGGGCGGCGACGTCGTCGAGCGCGGCCGGGACCTCACGCCCTACCTGCGGCGCCGCGGCAACCGCGACGTGGTGCGCCTGCTCGGGCGGCTCGAGGCCTGGTTCCTGCGCCAGTACGATATCCATCACGCGGCATCGATGATCCAGCACGCCGATCACATCGCGAACCGCCGCGACGATACGGACAGCGTGTTGTCGCGCCATCGCACGCGCAGCTACGTGGCGGTGCTGACGGCCATCGTCGGGCCCTTCGCGCTCGCGGCCTTCTTCTACGACGAGGCACCGCGCTTCTTCGACTGGCTCTCCGCGGTCCAGATCGGAGTGACCAGTCTGCTGGTCGGATGGTTCCTGTTCTACCGGTTCCTGTGGAAACGGGACCTCACCCTGTTCCACGCGTCGGTGCCCCGCATCATGGCGGGAATCATCGTCGGCTACCTGCCGATCTTCTTCATCGACGAGGTGTGGAGCCTCGCTGCACGTCCCTGGCCCACGCTGCTCTTGATCGTGGTGCTACTGGGGACGACCACGCTGCTCTACATCTATATCGAGGTGCAGCGTCGGCTCGGCGAGAGCCAGGCCGCGATCGCCCGCGCCCGACAGATCTTCCTGCTGGGCGTACTACAGGCGTCCGGCATCGGCGTGATCCTGACCGGTGTGATCGGTCGCTTCATGGCTGCACGCAACTGGCAGGGAGGCGACGCGGAGATGAGCGTCGAGTCGCTGCGCGCCGCGGCGGACCCCTTCATCGGGCAGCTCCCGGTCGCACTCGGGGTCGAGCCGCTCTACGTGTTCCCGTCGGCGGTGATGATGATGGCATTCATGTCGTTCTTCATCGGCACGTTCCTGCAGCTGATGTGGGAGGAGTTGCCGATCACCGAGCCGCTCTAGCCGGGCGCCCGCTTCCGCGCGGGCCCGTGGCTGCACCCCTTTGGTGAGCCCGGCATCGAATCTCTATTCTGTCGCGCGGCCCCGCGGCCCGCGGAAAGGCATGAAACGGCATGGCGAAGATTCAGGTCTACGCGACCTCCTGGTGCCCGTACTGCAACCGCGCGAAAGCGCTGTTGGAGTCGAAGGGGGTGACCTGGGATGAAGTCGATCTCGACGAGGAGCCCGGTCGGCGCCAGGAGATGATCGAGCGCACGGGCGGACGCACGAGCGTCCCCCAGATCTGGATCGACGGGGATCACGTGGGTGGCTGTGACGAATTGATGGCCCTCGATGCCGCGGGCCGCCTGGACGCACTCTTGCAGGGGAACGCATGAGCGATACGGAACATCGAAAGGTCGTGATCGTCGGCAGTGGGCCGGCGGGCTATACCGCGGCGATCTACGCCGCTCGGGCAGAGCTCGAGCCGGTGGTGGTGGCGGGACTCCAGTTCGGCGGGCAGCTGATGCTGACCACCGACGTCGAGAACTACCCGGGATTCCCGGACGGCGTGACCGGGCCCGAGATGATGGAGCTCTTCCAGAAGCAGGCCGAACGCTTCGGCGCCGAGGTGCTGCTCGAAGACGCGACCGAGGTCTCGTTGACCGCGCCCCCGTTCCAGATCAAGACGGCTTCGCGCAGCTTCAGCGCCGACGCGGTCATCCTGGCCACCGGTGCGTCGGCGCGTTGGTTGGGCCTGCCGTCGGAGGAGAGGCTCACCAACCAGGGCGTGTCGGCCTGCGCCACCTGCGATGGCGCGCTCTACCGCGGCAAGCCGATGGCGGTGGTCGGTGGCGGCGACACGGCCATGGAAGAGGCGCTCTTCCTCACCCGCTTCGCGACGGAGGTGACCGTCGTGCATCGCCGCGACGCCCTGCGTGCGTCGAAGATCATGCAGGAGCGTGCCCTCGATCACGAGAAGATCTCCTTCGCCTGGAACTCGGAGGTCGATGAGGTGCTGGGCGACGAGTTCGTGACCGGCGTCCGGCTGCTCGACACCCAGACCGGTGAGAAGCGCGAGGTGCCGGTCGAGGCGCTCTTCATCGCGATCGGCCACAAGCCGAACACGGATCTGTTTACCGGCCAGATCGACCTCGACGACACCGGCTACATCAAGACGACGAAGGGCACCTACACCTCGAGCGAAGGGGTCTTCGCCTGCGGGGACGCGATGGACCCGATCTATCGTCAGGCGGTCACCGCCGCGGGAACGGGCTGCATGGCGGCCATCGACGCCGAGCGTTGGCTCGCGGAGCGTGGGCTGGCCTGACCCGACCACTTGCCTTGCCGACCCCAAAAGGGTTTAGACTGGTGCGCCCATGAGCCTCAAGAAAGAGGACCTCGAGCGCCTGATCGCGCGATCCACCGACATCGTGGTCGCCACGAGTCGCGAGGGGAGAGTCGTCTACTACAACGACGGCGCGTCGCGCATCCTGGGCTACCGGTCGGCCGAGATCCTCGGGCAGGAAGTCGTATCGCTGTACCCCTCGCTGGAAGAGGCGAAGCGGGTGATGAAGGCGATTCGCGAGCCGGGACACGGCGGCGCCGGTGTCTGCGACAGCTTGCAGACCGTGTTCCGCTCGAAGGCCGGTGACGAGATCCCGGTAGCGATCTCTGGAACGCTCCTCCACGACGCGGAGGGAGCCGAGGACGGCACGATCGGCTTTGCAAAGGATCTGACCCAGATCCTCCGGAAAGACCAGCTGGCCACCCTCGGTGAGGTCGCAATCGGCCTGTCCCACGAGATCAACAACCCGCTGGGCGTGATCGTGAATCAGCTCGAGTTGCTCGAGCGCGAGGTGTTCCAGCTCGCCGGCGACGCAGACGCCAGCGTCGAGTGCGAGCGGATCGACGCCATGCGCCGCGAGATCGAGCGCATCTCCGGGATCCTGTCGCGCCTGGGCGAGATGGTCGAGACCGAGAGCTACGAGACCATCGCCTACGCGGGACCGGCGCGGATGATCGACCTGCGCGAGCGGCGCGCGCTCCCCGAGGCGCCGAAGCTCTCCGGGGTGCGGGTACTCGTGGTCGACGACGATCTGGGCATCTGTCACTCCATTCAGGAGATCCTGAGCGCTGCCGGCTGTGAGGTGACGACCGCCAACGATGGCGCGGCGGGCCTGCGCTGCGCCCAGGAAGAAGCCGTGGACGTGGTGCTCTCGGACGTCGTGATGCCCGAGATGGACGGCTACGAGCTCTACACCCGGCTTCGCGAGTCGCGTCCCGCCCTGCCGGTGCTGATGATGACCGCCTTCCACTACGACCGGGACCACATCATCAAGCGCAGTCGGATCGAAGGTCTCGAGGGCGTGATCTTCAAGAAGCCCGTCGACCCGAAGCGGTTGATCGAGGTGATCGAACAGACCGTCGACGCGACGAAGCGCGACGCCTAGTCGGCGCGCGCCGCCGTGCGTGCGGCACACACGCCGACCACCCGCTCGGCCCCCGCAGCACGCGCCACCCGCGCGGTTTCCCGAAGCGTTGCGCCGGTGGTGACGACGTCGTCGACGATCCAGAGCGTTCCCGACAGCGCGCGCCGGGACGCGATCGCGCCGGCGAGGTTGCGACGCCGCGCCGCGGCGCTCATCCCCGTCTGGCTGGGCGTGGCGCGGGTGCGCACCAGGGCATCCACGGACACGGGGACGCCCAGGTGTCGCGCCACGTGTTGCGCCAGGAGGCCAGCGGGCTGAAAGCCGCGCTCGCGCACACGGCGCGGATGGAGCGGTACGGGAACCACGAGGTCCGGCGCGCCGCGCGTGCGGGCCACGGCCGCTTCGATCAGCCAGCGCGTCGCGGCTTCGGGCTTGGGGTCGAGACCCCGCCAGCCGCGCGCCGGGTACTTGAAGGCCGCGATCCAATCCGAGACCGGCGGTTCCCACCACGCCGCGGCGATGGCGCCGCCGAGGGGATCCCCGGTTGGACGCGTGCCACAGGCGTCGCCGCGGCCCTCGTGGGCCTGGCAGTGGGG
Source organism: Myxococcota bacterium (assembly GCA_039030075.1). Lineage (NCBI taxonomy): Bacteria > Pseudomonadati > Myxococcota > Myxococcota bacterium. Next base: position 235,233 of record JBCCEW010000005.1, read on the forward strand.
GCAGACCGAGGTGGCGATCCAGGGGACGCCCCGCTGGCAGTCGGCACACACCACCGCGTGCTCTGCGGGGGTGCGGCCGCCGCAGCCCGCACAGGCGCGCGGGAACAGGGCGGCGAGGTCGCCGGGGCGCGGACGGAGCGAGGCCCAGGTGCGGGCCAGAAGGCGCTTCATGGCGAGAACCCAGGACCGGGTCCGCCAGGCTAGCCCCGCTGGGTCCCCGGGGCCTGCGTATCATAATCTCCCAAGATTACGTTCTTTCTTCCCTGATTTTGAGAGAATTTCGAGCAGCAACGATCCGATACTCACTGTATGCGCTCGCCGATCCCTACGCCGTTCGCGTCCGCCTGGGTCGCCTGGTTCCAGGCGCACCCGCGCCAGGTCGGGGAATCCTACGGCGAGCACTGGTGGGCGGCGGCCCGCATTGGGGGGCGCCTGATCCGGGCGGGGCTGGCGTGCTGGCTCCACGCCTGGGTGCCGGCCTGGTGTACGCGCACGGCGAGCTGCGAGGTCCAAGGCCTCGCGCGGGAGATGGCTGCGCGCGGCGGTGGCGCCGGCCTCGACTCAGCCGGCCGCGGCGAGGGCGGGTAGGTCGAGCGAGGTCGCGTCGCTCCACAGCCGCTCGAGGTCGTAGGACTCGCGCACGTCGGGCTGGAAGACGTGGACGATCACGTCGCCCAGGTCGATCAGCACCCAGCGCGCTTCGTCGTAGCCCTCGACGCCGATCGGCTTCTCGCCGCGCACCGAGGCCGCCTCGCGAATCGAATCGGCCACCGAGCGTGCGTGTCGGTCCGACGTGCCCGTCGCGAGTACGAAGGTATCGGCGTAGGAGGTGAGCTCGCGGACGTCGAGGGCGACCAGCTCGACCGCCTTCTTGTCCTGCGCTGCTTCGATGATCCAGCCTGCGCGTTCCAGCTGTTCCGCTCGCTCCGCCATGACGCTCCTGCTTCGTTCCTCGGCTGCTTCTGGGTCGTCGAACTTCCGGGAAGCCCGACTTCTGGGACGTTCAACCTTCCCCTAGAGCGTAGACGCCGCGGGCCTCGATGTCTCGGCGCACGGCGCTGGGGACCAGGTAGTGAATCGAGCGGCCCTCGCGCAGGCGCGCCCGGATGTCCGAAGACGAGATCTCGAGGGCCGAGATCGAGACCGCCGAGACGGCGCCGCCCGTCGCCCGGTGGGTGGCGATCTGGCCGCTCGCTGCGATCTCGAAGTCGGGGCGCATTGCCTCGGGAATCCAATCGCGCAGGTCACCCGGGGTGCCCGGCCGGGTCATCACCGCAAAGTCGGCGAGACCGAACAGCTGCTTCGGTTCGCGCCAGGTGCCCAACAACATGAAGGCATCGCTGCCGATCAGGAAGACGGGTCGGGCGCCGGGATGCTGCTCGGCCAGGGCGCGCAGGGTGTCGACCGTGTAGGAGGCACCGCCGCGCCGCACCTCGAGATCGCACGCCTCGAAGCGCGGGTCGTCGGTACACACGCGCTCGACCCAGGCCAGGCGGAGCTCCGCCGGCGCGACCGGATCTTCCCCGGAGCCCTGCTTGTGCGGCGGCTGGGCCGACGGCACCAGGAGCACGCGTTCGAGCTCCAGGCGCTCGGCCACCTCGGTCGCGGCGCGCAGGTGGCCGAAGTGGATCGGGTTGAACGTGCCCCCGAGGACCCCGAAGCGGTTCATTCGCGGAGTTGACCGTTCCCCTGAAGGACGAACTTGAGGGTCGTGAGCCCTTCGAGCCCCATCGGCCCGTAGGCGTGAAGCTTCGAGGTCGAGATTCCGATCTCGGCGCCGAGCCCGAGGCGGAAGCCGTCGGCGAACGCCGTCGAACAGTTCACGCCCACCGTCGACGAGCTCACCCGGCGGAGCCACGCCTGGGAGTTCGCATAGCTCTCGGTCACCAGGATCTCGGTGTGGTCCGAGCCGTAGCGGCGGATGTGGGTGATCGCCGCGTCCATGTCGGCGACGACGCGCACGGCCACGATGGGTGCGAGGTACTCCTCGGCCCAATCTGCTTCGCGCGCGGGCACCGTGTCGCCATAGACTTCACACGTCGCATCGTCGCCGCGGATCTCGACGCCGGCTTCGTGGAGCGCCTTCAAGACATCGGGGAGGACGCGCGCCGCGGCTTCCTGATGCACGAGCAGCGTCTCGAGCCCGTTGCACACGGCCATCTGGCGCAGCTTCGAGTCGAGCACGATGTCGCGGGCCATTGCGACGTCGGCGCTGGCGTCGAGGAAGATGTGACACACACCGGCGTCGTGCTTGATGACGGGAATCCGCGAGGTCTCGGCGACCTTGCGGATCAGCCCGGGACCGCCGCGCGGAATGATCAGGTCGACCAGCTGGTCCTCGTGCAGCAGGTGATCGATCGCCATGCGGTCGGTGCGCGGGATGACCGAGATCGCGTCCTCGGGCACGTCGGTGTCGCGCGCCGCGGCACGCAGCTCGTCGGCGAGGGCGAGGTTGGAGCGAAGCGCTTCCGAACCCCCACGCAGGATCACGGCGTTCCCCGCCTTCACGCACAGCGCGGCGGCGTCGACGGTGACGTTCGGCCGCGACTCGTAGATCATGCCGATGACGCCGAGCGGAATGCGCATGCGACCGACCAGCAGCCCGTTCGGACGCACCGAGCTCTGCTCGATCCGGCCCACCGGGTCGGGCAAGGCCGCGACGTCGCGCAGGCCCTGGAGCATGTCCTTCCACTTGCCGTCGGCCAGCTCGAGGCGTCCGACCAGGGGGGCCGCCACGCCCTTCTCGCGGGCCTCCTGCATGTCCTCGGCATTCGCCGCGCGGATCTTCTCGCGCGCGGCTTCGAGGCGCTCGGTGCTGCGCAGGAGCCAGGCGTTCTTCTGGGCGGCGCTGAGCTCCCCGGTTCGCTCGGAGGCGGTGCGCGCCTTCCCAGCGATGTCGTGGATCATCTCCTGAAGATTCATGGCGTTCTCGAGTCGGGGGTCGAGCGGCGGGGCCGCCGGCAGGGACTGGACCCGCGCGAGAGGCGGCGCGCTTCGGCGTCAGCTTCGACGGGGGCAGGCTGTGGGAGGGTCAGACCTCGGCGGTGAGCACGAGGTCGTCGCGATGAATCACTTCACCGCCGTTCGAATATCCTAGCACCTGGTCGATACGTCGCGTCGGGAGCCCGGCGATACGCTCGATCGCGTCGGACGAGTAGGCGACCAGGCCGCGCGCGACTTCCACGCCACGGGTGTCGAGGCAGGCCACCGGATCTCCGATGCCGAACTCGCCCCGGATGCCCGTGATGCCCGCGGGCAAGAGGCTCTTGCCGCGCTCGACGAGCGCGCGGACGGCACCGTCGTCGACGGTGATCTCGCCGCGCGTGCGGGTGGTGAAGGCCAACCAGTGCTTGCGGCTGGCGAGTCGATCGCCGGTGGTGAAGAGCGTTCCGATCGGTTCGCCATCGGCCACGCGGAGCAGCACGTCTTTCGTGCGTCCGTTGCAGAGCACGGTCGCGGCGCCGCCGCGCTGCGCGGCCTTCGCGGCCTCGAGCTTCGTCTGCATGCCGCCGCGCCCGAACGCGCGCTGGGAACCTGCGGCGGCGCGAGTCACAGGCGCGTCGATGCGCTCGATCACGTCGAAGAGCGGAGGGGTCGGCTTTCCGTCTTCCGGAGGCTCGCGGTAGAGGCCGTCGACGTCGGTCGCGATGATCAGCAGGTCCGCACCGATCAGGTTGACGACCGTCGCCGAAAGGTTGTCGTTGTCGCCGAAGCGGATCTCTTCGGTGGCGACCGTGTCGTTCTCGTTCACGATCGGAACGACGCCGAGGTCGAGCAGGGTCTGCAGGGTGTGTCGCGCGTTGAGGAAGCGCTCGCGTTGTTCGAGCCCCACCCGGGTGAGCAGCACCTGTGCGACGTCGAGCTCGTGCCGGGCGAAGCGGCGCTTGTAGAGCTCCATCAAGCCGGTCTGCCCGACCGCGGCCGCGGCCTGCTTCTCGGGGATCGAGCGTCCCGGGTGGTCCCAGCCGAGCGCGTTGCTGCCGACGGCGATGGCGCCCGACGAGACGAGCACGACCTGGCGCCCGCCGTGGACCAGCGTCGCAATCTGCTTCGCGATGCGACCGAACGCGGCCGTGTCGACCTGACCCTCGCGGGTCAGCAGGCCACTGCCGATCTTCACGACGACGCGCTTCGCCGCGCGCGGGGCTTCGCGTTTCGCGTCGGTCACGCGGCGGCCTCCGCGTCGACTTCGTCCAGGCCTCGTGCCGCGGCGGCGAGCAGGGGTTCGACGCCTTCTCCGGTGGCGCCGGAGAGCAGGAAGACGGAACAGCCCCGGCCTTCGAGCACTTCGATCGTTGCGTCGAGCTGGGAGCGATCCGGGATCAGGTCGATCTTGTTCAACACCACCAGTTCGCGTCGCTCGGCGAGGCTCTCGGCATAGGCCGAGAGCTCGGAGCGGATCTGCTCGTAGCTCTCGAGCGGGTCGCGTTCCTCGAGGAACGCCGTACCCGCGTCGACCAGGTGGAGGATCAGCCGCGTGCGTTCGATGTGGCGCAGGAAGCGATCGCCCAGGCCCGCCCCTTCACTCGCGCCTTCGACGAGGCCCGGGATGTCGGCGACCACGAAGCGGCGCTCGCCGACCTCGGCGACGCCCAGGTTGGGCACCAACGTGGTGAAGGGGTACGCGCCGACGCGCGGGCGGGCGGCGGAGATGCGTTGAAGCAGCGTGCTCTTTCCGGCGTTCGGGAAGCCGACCAGCCCGACGTCGGCCAGAAGCTTGAGCGACAGGCGGAGTTCGCGCTTTTCCCCCGGGCGCCCGCTCTCGGCGAAGTCGGGCGTCTGACGCGTCGACGTCTTGAAGCGCGTGTTGCCGCGACCGCCGCGGCCGCCCTTCGCCACGATGCAGCGATCGCCGTCGTGGGTCAGATCGGCGAGGGGCTCGGTTTCCGGGTCGTCCTCGGTGTCGCGCACCACGGTGCCGACGGGCACGCGGATCACGAGGTCCGCACCGCTCTTGCCGGTCTTGTTGGCGCCGGCGCCGTTCGCGCCGCTCTCGGCGCGCACCTTGCGCTTGACCCGCTGCTCGATCAGCGTGGCGAGGTTGCGGTCGGCCTCGAGCACGACGTTGCCGCCGCGGCCTCCGTCACCGCCATCCGGTCCGCCGAGCGGGACGAACTTCTCCCGCCGAAAGCTCTTCGAGCCGTCTCCGCCCGCCCCCGACCGGACCTGGATCACGGCTTCGTCGATGAAGTTGGAATCCATGGGATGCACCCATCCGCCGGGAGCGCGATGCGCGCCGCATCCGGGCGTTGTCGGGACATCCTACCCGGGATGCACCGATCCCTCCCGCGCCGAGGCGCGTTCGGGCGTGCGGGGCTGCGCGGTCGCTCGCCGGTCTTAGACGACGTTGGCGACGAGCTTGCCGCGGCTCTTCGCGTACTGGACCGTGCCGTCGGCGAGCGCGAACAGGGTGTAGTCCCGGCCTACACCGACGCCTTCACCCGCATGCACGCGGGTGCCGACCTGCCGCACGAGGATCGAGCCGGCGCTCACGCGCTGACCCGAGTAGACCTTGATGCCGCGCCGCTGCGCGTTGCTGTCGCGCCCGTTCCGGGAGCTGCCCTGACCCTTCTTGTGTGACATCGCTCAGCCCTCGATCTTGTCGACGCGAATTTCGGTGAAGTCCTGCCGGTGGCCCTGCTTGCGTCGGTAGCCCTTGCGGCGCTTCATCTTGAAGATGGTGATCTTCGGACCGCGGCCCTGGGCGGTGATGGTGCCGACGGCCTTGGCGCCGGCCACGAGCGGCTGACCCACCCGTGCTTCGCCTTCACCGCCGACCAGGAGCACCTCGGGCAGCTCGATCGAATCGCCTACATCGCCCGCCAGGCGCTCGACGCGAATCGACTGGCCCGGCTGGACCCGGTGCTGTTTTCCACCCGTGCGGATCACGGCGTACATCACACTTCCTCACTGTTCTGGAGCCCGCGGAGTATGGGGTCTTCCGCCGGTCCGTCAACGGCTTCCGCCGCCGAAGGCTCGGGGGGCGCCGGTTCCGGGGCCTCGGGCCCCGCCCCCTCCGCTTCCGAGCCATCGGCCGCGGTCGGCTCGGGCTTGGGCTCTTCGAGGTCGTCCTCGGCGCCGGCCTCGGCCAGGGCCATCGCGACGCCCCCCGCAGCCAGAGGCGCTGGCGGCACGGCGGCGGTCTCGGGCGTCGCCTCGCTGGCGTCCGCCCCGGGGGAGGCCTCGCGTCGGGCCGCTTCGGCCTCTGCCCGCTTGGCGGCCCGGGCGGCTTCCTTTGCGGCCTTCGCCTCGGCCTCGGCCTGGGCGCGCGCCGCCTCCTCGGCGGCTCGGGCCTCCTCTTCGGCCTTGGCCTTCGCGGCGGCTTCTTCCTTCGCGCGGCGCGCGTCTTCGGCTGCCTTGGCCTCGGCAGCGGCCCGCTCCTCCCGGCTCTCGAGCCAGCGGATCGGGATCTTCACCGCGGGACCCTGGTCGACCGCGATCACCTCGAACTGCTCCTGGTGGAGCCCGGTGCGCGACTGGATGTGGATCTCGCGACCCAGCTGGGTGCTCAGCGCTTGCAGCGCCCGATGCGCGGGGCCCGAGAACATCTCCGCGACGCGCGGGTTCACGGCGACCTGGATCTCGGTGCCGCTGAAGCGCGGCAGGTCCTTCCGGATCTCGCGCAGCAGCTTGTAGGCCACGGTCTCGGCGGAGAGGACGTAGCCGCGTCCCTCGCAGAAGCTGCAGGGCTCGCAGAGCTGCTGCACGAGGTTTTCCCGCGTGCGCTTCCGCGTCATCTCGACCAGGCCGAGTTCGGAGATCTTCAGGATGTTGGTGCGCGCCTTGTCGTAGCGGAGCGCTTCCTGGAGGGCGCGGTAGACCTTCTCGCGGTTCTCGGCGCTCTCCATGTCGATCAGGTCGATGATGATCAGCCCGCCGAGGTTCCGGAAGCGCAGCTGGTAGACGACCTCTTGCACCGCTTCGAGGTTGGTCTTGAGCACCGTTTCCTCGAGATCGCGCTTGCCGACGTAGCGGCCGGTATTCACGTCGATCGCGGTGAGCGCTTCGCTCTGATCCACGATCAGGTAGCCGCCCGACTTCAGCCAGACCTTGCGCCCCAGGTTCTCGTCGATGCGCGACTCGAGGCCCTCGTGGTCGTAGAGCGGCAGGTCGCCCTCGTAGAGCTCGAGGTTCGGCCTCGGGTCGGCCACGAACTGGTCGAGGAAGGCCTGCATCTTCTCGTGGGTCGGCGGGTCGTCGACCACGATGCGCTTCGTCTTGCTGTTGGCGAAGTCGCGGATCGTCCGCAGCGGGAGCGAGAGCTCCTCGTAGAGCAGGGCCGGCGCCTTCGCGCTCTTGCGCGCGCGCTGGATCTCTTCCCAGACGGCCGACAGGTACTTCACGTCGGCCTCGATATCGGCCTCGCGGGTTCCCTCGCCGGCGGTGCGGATGATGAACCCGAGGTCCTTCGGTCGCGACTTCTGCACGATGTCGCGCAGTCGTCGCCGCTCGCGGTCGGACCCGATCCGCCGGGAGACGCCCACCCGCTTCGACCACGGGGTGAGCACCAGGTGGCGACCGGCGATCGAGAGGTGGCTGGTGATCCGTGCGCCCTTGGTGCCGATCGGCTCCTTGGCGATCTGGACCACGATCTCCTGGCCCTCTTCGAGGAGGGTCTCGATGCGCGGGATCTGGCGCTGACCGCGCCGCCCCCGGCGGGGACGCGGGTCGTCGTCGGCGCCGTCGAGCTGGCCGTTGCCGTCGAGGTAGTCGCCGACGTAGAGGAAGGCGGCCTTCTCGAGCCCGATGTCGACGAACGCGGCCTGCATGCCCGGCAGGACGCGGGTGACCCTCCCGAGGGCCACCATGCCTGCCACATTGCGATCGCGTTCGCGTTCTATGTGGAGTTCTGTGAAGGTGCCCTGTTCGACCAGGGCGACGCGCGTTTCTCCCGCGCTTGCGTTGATGATGATCTCGTTCGAGACCGCAGCGCGGCCCCCGCTCGATCGATGTCCACTGGACGCCACGCCGTATCCTCCGGCGTTGGCGAGCCTTTCGGGCTTCGGACAGAGTCTGTCAGTGGGCGCCTCGGCAGACGCCCGGGGCGGGGCCTAGTCGGGATCGGGAGGGGTCCAGCCCCTCTCCGAGCGGACGGGAACTCTCTCTAATGTCCCGAAATCGCTATTGAAAACGTTGACTCGCACAGGAAGTCTCTATACGGTGCAGCCCCGTGATCGAGGTGGATCCCACGCTGCGGCCCCGCCGCCCGTCCGATCCGCTCCGATCTCCTTGCTGAGTTGCCACGGTCCCGGGAAGCGTTCGGCGCCGCTGCCTCGCCTCCTCGTGCGTCGCAGGCTCGCCAGGGCGACATGCCTCTGGAAACTCGGCCCGGACTTTTGGCGGAGACAGCGGATGCTTCCCGCGGGGCAACTCGGAGAGCTGCTCGAAAACTGATGGTCACAGAATCATGAATCCGCGACCCGAGGTCAAGAGCGACCCGCGTCGGGCGCTCCCTTCGGTGGATCGCCTGGCCCGGGCGCTGACTGAAGCCCATCCGACGCTGCCCGACTGGGCGCGGCGGGAGGCGTCCCGGCAGGTCCTGGCCCAGGCCCGCGCCCGACTCGCCCAGGCCGACACGCCACCGACAGAGGAATCGCTCCTCGCCGAGGCGGCGCGCGCGGCCGACCGCATGACGCAGCCCCAACCGCAGCGCGTCATCAATGCGACGGGGATCGTGCTCCACACGAACCTCGGGCGGGCGCCCCTGGGTGTGGGCGCGTCCGAGGCGATCGCGCAGGTCGCGCGCAGCTACGGCGACCTCGAACTCGATCTCGAGACGGGGAAGCGCGGTTCCCGCACCTCCTCCGTCGAACAGCAGCTGCGGCTGCTCAGCGGTGCCGCGGGTGCGGTCGTCGTGAACAACAACGCTGCGGCGATCTTCCTGGTGCTGGCGGCCCTCGGCGCAGGCCGCGGTGCGGTCGTGTCGAGGGGCGAGCTGGTGGAGATCGGTGGCTCGTTTCGGGTCCCGGACATCATGGCGTCGGCCGGTGTGCGCCTGCTCGAGGTGGGCACGACCAACCGGACCCACCTGCGCGACTACGCCGCCGCTATCGGGCCCGAGACGGCGCTGCTCCTGAAGGTGCACCGCAGCAACTTCGCTCAGAGCGGATTCACGGCCGAGGTGGATCTGCCTGCGCTCGCCGGGCTGGCGCGCGAACACGGGCTGCCGCTCGTAGAGGACCTCGGCAGCGGCACGCTCTTCGACCTGACGACGCATGGCTACCCGGCAGAGGCCCACGCCCCGGCGCGTCTGGCCGCCGGTGCCGACGTCGTCTGCTTCTCGGGCGACAAACTGCTCGGGGGGCCTCAGGCGGGCTTGATCCTCACCCGGGAGGCGAAGGTCGCCGACGTCTTGCGACGTCATCCGCTGGCCCGGGCCCTGAGGCTCGACAAGCTCACCCTGACCGCTCTGGACTGGACCCTGCGCGCCCACCTCGAGGGTCGCGCCGAGAGCGAGGTTCCGGTCTTGCGTGCGCTGCTCGCGAAACCCGAGGCGCTGCAGCATGCGGCGGAAGCCCTGGCGCGGCGCCTGGCGGCCGTGGTCCCCGACGGAGTCGAGGTGCAGGCGCGACCCTCCGAGGGCCTGGCGGGCGGCGGGTCCCTTCCCGATCACGCCCTCGAGAGCTGGGTGGTCGAAGTGCAAACCCCAGGCAGCGCCGAGCGTGTCGCGAGTCGCTTGCGTGCCGGACGGCCCGCGATCCTGGCGCGGATCCAGGACGACACGCTGCGTTTCGACGTGCGAACCCTGCTCGAGGGAGACGACGAGGCGTTGATCGAGGGGGTCAACGCCGCCCTGCGTTGATCGACGCGACTGATTTTCGTAGAATTCCCGGACGGTTGGCATGCTGAACTCGAACGTCTTGGTCCTGAATCGGTCCTACCTTCCGATCCACGTCACGTCGGTTCGTCGTGCCTTTTCGCTGATCTATCAGGGGACCGCCTTGGCGGTGAACTCGCGGTACGAGACGTTCGACTTCGAAGCCTGGAGTCGCGTCGAGTCCGACGGGGAAGATGGGGTGGGAACGCCGGATGGCTCGATCCGGGTGCCAAGAGTGATCGTGCTCCAGGGCTACGACCGCGTGCCGCGGCGTCACGTGCGCTACAGCCGCCTCAACATCTTCGCGCGTGACAACTACACGTGTCAGTACTGCGGCGAGCGTCCGCACCGTTCTAAGCTGAACCTGGATCACGTCGTGCCGCGCGCGCTCGGTGGGCGCACGACCTGGGAGAACGTCGTGTGCTCGTGCATCGAGTGCAACCGACGCAAGGGCGGCCGCACACCGGCACAAGCGCGCCTGCGCCTCGAGCGGCGACCGGTGAAGCCGAGTTGGACGCCGATGCTCACGCACATCGGTTCGAAGGTGCGCTACGACGAGTGGCGTCCGTTCTTGCACATCGCGTCGCCCGAAGGCGGGGTCGCGGCCGGAGGCTGAGGCGCCGCAGCGCGGCGCAGAGAGTGGGCGTTCGTGGAGCACCGCCGGGGGGCGGTGGCAGAGAAGCGAAGCTCCGAGGACGAAGGGTCGCGGGGACGCGACCGAGGGGGTGAGAGGTGATCAGCGGAACTCGCGCCGGACCGCACGGTCCGAGGACGCCGCGTCTGATTCCGTTCGGCGGCGGCAAGGGCGGCGTCGGCAAGACGTTCGTGGCGGCGAATCTCGCAGCGACCCTCGCCAAGGCAGGGCACCGGGTGGTCGCCGTCGATGGCGACCTCGAAGGGGCGAACCTGCACACGGCGCTGGGCGTACCGAAACCGCGCCACAGCGTGGCCGAGTACGCGTCGGAGCGGGAAGAGGATGTCCAGAAGCTCCTGGAAGACACGCCCTATCCGAATCTCCGGATGATCGCGGCCACCCGGCCGAACCTGGCGAGTCCCCAGCCGAGCCACGCCCTGCGTGTGCGCTTCGTGCGCGCGCTTCGGAAGCTCGACGCCGATTTCGTGATCCTCGATCTCGGCGCGGGCAGCGACGCGGCGGTGATGGACTACTTCATGGTGGGCGACGACGGGGTCGTCGTGATCGCGCCCGAGCCGACCTCGGTCGAGAACGCCTACGCGTTCATGCGCGCAGCCTTCTACCGGCGGCTCCGGCTCTCGATGCTGTCGGGGGAGGTCCGCAAGATCGTCGCGATGGCGATGGACGAGCGAAACGAGCGGGGGATCCGCACGCCGCTCGACCTGCTGCGCGAGGTGCAGGCGCTCGATTCCCAGGAAGGGCGCCGCTTCGTCGAGGTGATGCGCGCCTTCCGGCCGCGCATCGTGGTGAACGACGTACGCACCGCCGAGGACATCAAGCTCGGCTTCGCGGTGCGCAGCGTCTGCCGCAAGTATTTCGCGATCGATGCGGAGTACCTGGGCTACGTGAACCACGACGCTTCGGCGCGTGCCTCGGTGAAGGCGCGGCGCCCGCTCGTGGACATCGACCCCCGCTCCGACGCGGCCGTGTATCTCACGCGGATCGCGCGCAAACTGATCGCGCCGCGGACACCCGTGGCGCCTTCCGCACCGACACCGGCCCCCCAGGCGATGGGAGCGCCTGCATGAAGCCGCTTTCGGATCAGGACTACTACGAGACCCTCGACGTTCCGCGCAGTGCGGAGCCCGAGGAGATCGAGCGCGCCTACAAGCTCGCGATCTCCACCTACTCGGCCGATTCGCTGGCGGGCTACTCCGTCTTCGAAGAGGGCGACGTGGACGTGCTGCGGGAGCGCATCGAGATCGCGTACCAGACGCTGAGCGAACCCGATTCGCGCAGCCGCTACGACCTCGAGATCTCGGATCGCGACGATGCCCTGCCCACCGACACGGCGGGTTCGGACCCGGAAGTCTTCGCCACCACTGCCGAGAAGCCGGCGCCGCCTGCGCTCGAGCCGCTCGATGCACTGGAGGACCTCGACGAGCAGGACGGGGATTGGACCGGCGCGCGGCTGCGGCGAACGCGTCTGCGCCAGGGCGTCGAACTCGAGGACATCGCCGACGTCACCAAGGTGAACCCGACGTATCTGCGCTTTCTGGAAGAAGAGCGCTACGAGGGGTTACCGGCTTCGGTGTATGTCCGCGGTTTCGTCCAGGGATACGCTGGCTGCCTGGGGCTGGACCCGAAGCAGGTCGCTGGCGCCTACATGGAGCGCTACGAAGAGAGCAAGGGCGGCGTGAAGCGCGGCCTGTTCTCGCGCAAGTAGCGGTTGTCGCCGCCGCGCTATCGGGTCGGCGAGGGGGAGGACGGCGAGCGTCTGGACGCGACCGTCGCGGCCCTCGCCGGGCCGAGCCGCTCCCAGGCGCGTCGTTGGATCGACGAGGGGCGCGTGCTGCTGAACGGCGAGCGCGCGGCCCCGAGTCGCAAGGTCGCAACGGGCGACGTCATCGACGCCGAGCCGCCGCCGGCCGTTCCGAGCGAGATCGTCCCCGAGGCGATTCCCCTCGCGATCCTCTACGAGGACGATGCGATCGTCGTCGTGGACAAGAGCGCCGACATGGTGGTGCACCCAGCTCCTGGCAACGAGACCGGGACCCTCGTGCATGCGCTCTTGCATCACTGCGGTGACCTGGCGGGGATCGGTGGCGTCGAACGCCCCGGGATCGTCCATCGGCTCGACCGGGGGACTTCGGGCGTGCTGGTCGTGGCGAAGGACGACGACGCCCATCAGTTTCTCGCGGCCCAGTTCCAAGATCACAGCATCGAGCGCGTCTACCAGGCGCTGGTACGTGGGACGCCAGCGACCGACCGCGGTCGCATCGATGCCGCGATCGCGCGCCACCCGCGAGACCGCAAGCGCATGACGGTCGTCTCGGATGCGCGCGGTCCGGTGCGGGGTACTGCGCGCGAGGCGCAAACCGCATGGAGCGTGCTCGAGCGCTTCCCCGTGAGTCGTCGCTCGTGGCTCGAGATTCGTCCCGAGACGGGGCGCACCCATCAGATCCGCGTGCACCTGGCCTCGGTCGGCCTGCCGATCGCGGGCGACCCGGTCTACGGGCGCCGCGGCCGTGCGCGCGAGGAACCCGGACTCGACCGCCCCGCCTTGCATGCGCGCGTGCTCGCGATCGATCATCCGCGCACGCGCGAACGCATGCGCTTCGAGGCCCAGCCTCCCCAGGACATCGCCGAGCGCCTGGCCGCACTTCGACGAAGAGAGACCTCGTGACGCTGACGCATCCCCTGCTCGAGGACGCCGGCATCGCCCACGGCTTCGGGACCCGCACGAGCGAAGCGCCGCGCGACACGGTGCGACCGCGCCAGGTGCACGGCCGTGCGGTCGTCTCGGCGACGGCGTGCGCGGCGGCCGAAGTCGAAGCCGACGCCGTCTTCGCCAGAGCGGGCGACCCGGCCGTGGCCGTGGTGACCGCCGACTGTGTTCCGATCCTGGTGTCGGACGCCGAGGGCGGCACGGTGGCGGCGATCCATGCGGGTTGGCGCGGTCTCGCGTCCGGCGTGATCGAAGCAGGGCTCGCGGCTCTGGGCGCATCCACGACATCGCTGCGCGCCGTCGTGGGTCCGCACATCGGGCCGTGTTGCTACGAAGTCGACGCGCCCGTTCTCGACGCGCTGCGTCCCCGCGACCCCGACGCCCTGACCGCGGCCTGCCGCGAGAGCCGGCCCGAACACTGGTGGCTCGATCTCGGGGTATTGGCGAACGCTGCGCTCGGAGCGGCCGGGATCCCGACTGTGGCTCGCGGCCGAGTGCCGGATGCGTGTACGTCGTGTGACACCGAGCGGTTCCACTCCTATCGCCGTGATGGACCGCGTTCGGGCCGCCTCGTGCACTGGATCCAGCCCCGCTCCGCTTGACACCCTCGGGGCGTGGGCATAGCCTGGCTTCCGTCGGCCCCGACGGCGCTTCTCTGCGCCCCCGACGCCCCATTTCCTTCCTCCCCTTCGATCCCTGCTCCTCCCTCGCGGTCGCGATCGTTTCCGATAGAACGGCCAGCGACCTCGCGGTGTTCCCCCAACCCGCACCGTCACGACTCCGTCGTGCACGCTCAGGATTCGCCTGTGAGCACTGGGCAACCCCAGGACCCGGACACTCCCGTCGTGCGGCGTCGACGTGCGCGCACCGATCGCAGCGGCACCGACGCGGAATCGAGCGACTCGACGCCGATCGCGGTTGCGTCGAACGGAGCTACCGCGTCCGACGGTGAACTCCACGTGCGCGCCTTGAAGGCCCAGTCGATGCAGGCCCTCACCGCGTTGGCCGAGACCCTCGACGTCGAGAACGCGGCTGGCCTTCGCAAGCAGGACCTGATCTTCGCCATCCTGAAGGCCCAGGCCGCGCGTGGGGGGCGGGTCTACGCCGAAGGGGTGCTCGAGACCCTGCCCGATGGCTTCGGCTTCCTGCGCGCACCCGATCAGAACTACCTGGCGGGGCCCGACGACATCTACGTGTCACCGTCCCAGATTCGGCGCTTCAACCTGCGCACCGGTGACACCGTCGTCGGTCAGGTGCGGCCACCGAAGGAGGGCGAGCGCTACTTCGCCCTGCTCAAGGTCGATGAGATCAACTTCGAATCGCCGGACGCCGCGAAGCAGAAGATCCTCTTCGACAATCTCACGCCCCTCTATGCCGAGGAGAAGTTCAGGCTCGAGTCGGAATCGGGCGGCATGACCACCCGAGTCATCGATCTGATCGCGCCGATCGGCAAAGGCCAGCGCGCTTTGATCACCTCGCCGCCGAAGGCGGGGAAGACGATGGTCCTGAAGGACATCGCCAACGCGATCACCGAGAACCACCCGGAGGTCTACCTGATCGTGCTGCTCATCGACGAGCGGCCCGAAGAGGTGACCGACATGCAGCGCAACGTGCAGGCCGAGGTGATCTCGTCGACCTTCGACGAACCCGCGTCGCGTCACGTCCAGGTGGCCGAGATGGTGATCGAGAAGGCCCGGCGGCTCGTCGAGCATCGGCGCGATGTGGTGATTCTGCTCGATTCGATCACGCGGCTCGCGCGCGCCCACAACACGGTCGTACCCCACTCGGGGAAGATCCTCTCGGGTGGCGTCGATTCGAACGCGCTGCACAAGCCGAAGCGATTCTTCGGGGCTGCGCGGAACCTCGAGGAAGGCGGCAGTCTCACGATCATCGGCACGGCGTTGATCGAGACGGGCTCACGCATGGACGAGGTGATCTTCGAGGAGTTCAAGGGCACCGGGAACGCGGAGATCGTGCTCGATCGGAAGTTGGCCGATCGGCGGGCCTATCCGGCGATCGAGATCAACCGCTCGGCGACGCGTCGGGAAGAGCTGCTGCTCGACGAGGGGACGCTGGGCCGAATGTACATTCTGCGAAAAGTGCTGGCGCCGTTGAATGCGGTGGATTCGATGGAGTTCTTGCTCGAAAAGATCCAAGGGACGAAGTCGAACGCCGAGTTCCTGGAGTCGATGCACTCGTAGCGTTGCGGGTGACGCGGGGCACCAGGGACGGGTCGCGGGGAGTTCCTCCGCGAGATGGCTCGCCGCGCGCTCGGTGGTGTTCGGCGAGCTCGATGACCCGACGCTCCGGTACCTCTCCCCCCTACCGTTCCTCGGGCTGCGCTGAGTCTCGCTTCGGAACTTCCCGCGCCCCGTGCCTCGCGACCGAACTCGGGGACGAGGGTCGACGCCAGGAACGCGGCGTGGTGGGGGGAGGGGGGGCGCCGGCATCGCTTCGCTCTGCCGGCGGCTCCGCAGGTGTCGCTTCGCGACACCCGCGGCGCGTGGTAGCGTGAGCGCGAGGCGGGCTGTGCCGCGGAGTCGTTCATGAAGCCTTTTCGCTTCGGGGTTCAGTCGTTTCACGCGGAGTCGGCGGCGGAGTGGCGCGAGGGTGCGCGGAAGGCCGAGGAGCAGGGCTACTCGGCGCTGCATCTGGCCGACCACATCCTGGGGCCGGGCCCCGCGCTGGAAGCGACGAACCACCCGTTGCAGACGCTCGCGGCCGTGCCGGCGATGGCGGTGGCCGCCGAGGCGACTACCACGCTGCGCGTCGGGTGCCGCGTGTTCTGCATCGACTATCGGCCCGCGGCGGTGCTCGCGAAGGAGATCGCGACCCTCGACTTGCTGTCGGAAGGTCGGCTCGAGGTCGGGCTCGGTGCGGGATGGCTGCGCGGGGAGTACGAAGCCGTTGGCATCGACTTCGACCCGATTGGCGTTCGCATCGACCGGCTCGCGGAGACGGTCGGCTTCCTGAAGCAACACCTCTCGAAGGGGCAGCTCGCCGTCTCGGGCACCCACGTGAACGTGCACGGGTACGAGGGGGCCCCTCAGCCGGTACAGCAGCCGCGTCCGCCGATCATGATCGGAGGCGGCAGCCGGCGGGTGCTCTCGCTGGCGGCTCGCGAGGCCGACGTCGTGAGCCTCAACTTCAACAACCGCGCGGGCGTCCTCGGGGCCGACGGTGTGAAGAGCGGCACCGCCGACGCGACCGCCGAGAAGATCGGCTGGATCCGCGACGCGGCGGGCGAACGCTTCGGTTCCCTCGAGCTCGAGATCGGCTGCTACTTCGCCTTCGTCGGTCCGGGGTCGGCGAAGATCGCCGAGGGCATGGGGAAGGGGATCGGCCTCTCGGCCGAAGCCATGCGCGAGCATCCCCACGGTCTCTTCGGGGACGTCGCCGAGGTGTGCGACGAACTCGAACGGCGGCGCCAGCGCTACGGCATTTCCTACATCACCGTCGGTGCCGAGGCGCAGGACGCGTTCGCGCCGGTCGTCGCGCGGCTCAGCGGTCAGTAGCGGTGGCAAAGGTCCTGATCGCGGGCACCGTCGAGATCGCTCCCGAGAAGCGCGATGTCGCGTTGCGTGAGGCGCAGCCGCTGATCGAAGAAGCGCTCGGCGAGCCGGGATGCCTGGCCTACGTCTGGACCGCCGACCCCTTCGAGCCGGGTCGGATCCACGTCTTCGAGGAGTGGGAGGACGAGGCGACTCTCAGCACGCACCTCACGGCCCCCTCGTACGTGAAGATGCTCGCGCACCTGGGCGCGGCGGGGATTCGCTCGGCGGTGACGCGCAAGTTCCGCGTCGATCGCGAGGCGCCCGTCTACGACGAGAACGGTACGCCGCGCGGCGACTTCGCGACGGGCTAGGCGTCCGCGCTCTCAGAAATCGCTGAGGACGTGGTGGCGACGCGTCTGGAAGCGCCACTCGCCGTCGCGCTTCGTGTAGGTGTCGTCGTAGGTGGCCTGCACGACGCGCCGGTCGCCGTTCTTCGGCTTCAGGGTTTCGGCCACGAGGACACGACCCGTCGCACGGTCTCCGGAGATGTCGACGGCCACCGGTTGCGCCTGGAAGAACACGAACTCGAGCGAACCCAGCACGGCCTTCCAGAAATCATGGATCGCCTCGGCGCCCCGCAGATGGTTTCCCATCAGCTCCCATTCCCCGTCCTCGGCCCAGAGGGTTTCCCAGACGGCGAGGTCGAAACGGCTCACCGCATCGCTGTAGCGATCGACGAGTTCCCGGATCGCCAGGCGATCCTCGAGAGGTCCGTGGAAGCTCATGGGTGCGGAATCCTCTCCCTGCGCCATGGGCGAGAGCCGGACCGACGCGACCTGCGACAACCTAGCGGACGAGGGACCCAGGCAGCGCGAGATCTCGGACCGGTGGCTCGTTTCGCTCACGACCGCGCACGCTTGCGCTTCGCCTTCTCCCGTCGACGGCCCTCGTAGCCGATCGCGACGCGAACCTCGCGGGTTTCCGACGGATTCGAGAAGAGCTCGAGACGAAAGGACACTCCGCGGAGGATGAGGAGCAAGGGGCTCCCCCATTTGAAGATCTCGATCGCTTCCGGCTCCAATGCGGCCCTCCAGTTCCGTCCAACGCGGAAATCGCGTGAACACGATCCTGGCTTCGGCCCAGTTGCCGGTGGGCTGCGTGACCCGCATCACGTCAGGGGGAATCGGAGCGCAAAGTAATGGCGTTATCGGTCGCCGAGAACGGGACTTGAGCCAGCTCGCCACGGCTCCCCGAAGCCCCCTCGCCGAACCGCTCGTTCGCATCCGCCCCGGCGATTCCGTAACTTCCCTCGCCGTCTCCTGTTTTCGGAATTCTCATGTCCGACCTGCTCGACAAGATCCAGGTCTTCGCGGATCGCGCTGCGGCCCTCGAGACCGAGCTCGGCGATCCCGAGATCGCTGCGAACCCGACCGAATACGGCACTCGGGCGAAGGAGCTCGCGCGCCTGCGTCCCGCGGCCGAAGCCGCCGCGACCTACCGCAAGCTGCTCGACGACCTCGAAGGCGCCCGCGCCATGCTCGAGGAAGACGACGAGGAGATGCGCGAGCTGGCGAAAGCGGAGATCGAGTCGCTGGAAGAGCGCCAGGAGCCCCTCGAGCAGGAGATCCGGCTGCTGCTCCTGCCCCGCGATCCCAACGACGAGAAGAACGCCATCCTCGAGATCCGCGCCGGCACCGGCGGTCAGGAGGCGGCGCTCTTCGGGATGGATCTCTTCCGCATGTACTCGCGCTACGCCGAGCGCCAGGGCTGGAAGGTGGAGCCGCTCTCGATGTCCGAGTCCGACGGGGGCGGCCTGAAGGAAGTGATCGCGTCGGTCAGCGGTGATCAGGTCTTCCACCGCATGAAGTACGAGCGCGGCGTCCACCGGGTGCAGCGCGTCCCCGCTACCGAGAGCCAGGGACGCATCCACACCTCGACGGTGACGGTGGCGGTGCTGCCCGAGGCCGAGGACGTCGACATCGCCCTCGACCCGAGCGACCTGCGCATCGACGTGTATCGCTCGTCGGGGCCCGGTGGCCAGAGCGTCAACACGACGGACTCGGCGGTGCGCATCACCCACGTGCCGACGGGTGTCGTCGTCCAGTGTCAGGACGAGAAGAGCCAGCACAAGAACAAGGCGAAGGCGATGAAGGTGCTGCGCTCGCGGATCCTCGAAGCCGAGCAGGAGCGCGCCGCCGGCGAACGGGCCAGCGAGCGCCGCGCCCAGGTGGGGACCGGCGAGCGCAGCGAGAAGATCCGCACCTACAACTTCCCCCAGACCCGCATCACGGATCACCGCGCGAGCGTGACCCTCCACAAGCTCGACGCCGCACTCGAAGGCGACCTCGACGAGTTGCTCGACGCGGTCCACAGCTTCATGAACGCCAAGAACATGGAGCCCGATCCGGCGTGACCTCCCCCGCTCCCCCGGCAGCGGGCGACGCGGCCCCCGCGCGGCGCGAGCGGAACGACTCCGGCGATCGGGTCTGGACCGTGCTCGACCTGCTGCGCTGGACGACGGACCATTTTGCCGAGCGCGGCATCGAGTCGGCCCGGCTCGACGCCGAGTGTCTGCTCGCCCACGCCCTGGGCGTCCAGCGGCTCCAGCTCTACCTCGACTTCGAGAAGCCGGTGCTGCCGGCCGAGCGGGAGCCCTTCCGGGAGCTCGTCCGGAAGCGGGGCCAAGAGCGGATTCCGGTGGCCCAGCTCACGGGCGCCCGCGAGTTCTGGTCGCTATCTCTGGGGGTTAATTCCCACGTCCTGATTCCGCGGCCCGAAACCGAGACCCTCGTCTCGGCGGCCCTGGATCTGCTGGGGGATCGCCAAGCCCCCGTCCGGATTCTCGATTTGGGGACCGGGTCGGGAGCGGTGGCCCTGGCCCTCGCGTCGGAATGCCCACAGGCGGTGATCGTCGCCACGGATATCTCGCAGGAAGCGCTCAAACTCGCGCAACACAATGCCGAAACACTCGATATGCAAGCGCGAATCGAATTCGTTCGCGGCGATTGGGAGGCGGCCCTCCGCGGCCCCTTCGATTGCGTCGTCTCGAACCCGCCGTATCTCGCCGAGGGCGAGCGGACGGGGCTCGCGCCCGAGCTGTCCCACGAACCCGACGGAGCGCTCTTCGCCGGTGAGGATGGGCTGCGCGATCTCGAGCGTCTCGGCCGGAAGCTGCCGGAACTGCTCGCCGAGGACGGAGGCGTGGCCCTCGAACTCGCGCCGGGCCAGGAGCAGGCCGTGATGGGGTGGGTCGCCGAAGCCGGCCTCACGCCGGGTCTCGAGCGGGACCTCGCGGGCCGACCGCGGGTCGTCACCGGCCGTCGCGGCCCGGAGGTGGGTCGCGCGAACGCAGGAATCCCGGCACCTTCCGACACCAGGGGGGGATGCTGATGCAGCGCATCGTGGTCCGGGGGGGAGCGACGCTCCAAGGTGAGGTCGCCGCGTCGGGTTCGAAGAACTCGACGCTGGCGTTGATGGCGGCAGGCCTGCTGGCCCGCGGCGAAACGCGGTTGTCGAACGTGCCGCGGCTCCGCGACGTGTCGGCGATGCTCGAGATTCTGCGGGCGCTGGGTGCGCGCGCGGAGTGGGATCCGGACGACGAGCACGCCGTGCTCATCGACGCGAGCACCATTCGCAGCCCGGAGGCGCCCTACGACCTCGTGCGCAAGATGCGCGCGTCGTTCCTGGTGCTCGGTCCGCTGCTGGCCCGCTTCGGCAGCGCGCGGGTCTCCGAACCCGGCGGCTGCGCGATTGGCGTGCGTCCGGTCGATCAGCACCTGAAAGGGCTCCGTGCGCTGGGCGCGAAGCTGTCCCTCGACCACGGCTACGTCGAAGCCCAGGCGGCGCGCCTCATCGGCGGCCGCGTCAGCTTCGATCTCACGACCGTGAACGGCACCCAGAACGTGATGATGGCCGCCGCGCTCGCAGAGGGCGAAACCGTCATCGAGAACGCCGCGCGCGAGCCGGAAGTGCTCGAGCTCGCCGAGGTGCTCTTGAAGATGGGCGCCGAGATTCGCGGCGCCGGCAGTGACCGCATCCTGATCCACGGCGTCGATTCGCTGCGCGGCATTCGCCACGCGGTCGCGGGCGACCGGATCGAAGCGGGTACGCTGCTCGCGGCCGGGCTCACGACCGGCGGTGACGTGCGCGTCACTGGGGTCGACCCGGCGAATCTCGAATCGACGCTCGACAAGCTCCGCGAGTGCGGAGCGCAGCTCGAGACCGATGCCACGAGCGTGCAGCTGCGCTCGCCGGCACGCCCCCAGGCGCTCAGCTTCACCACGGCGCCCTTCCCGGGTTTCCCGACCGACATGCAGGCGCAGCTGATGGCGACGCTGTGCGTGGCGGAGGGAGCGAGCGTGGTGACCGAACGCGTCTTCGAGAACCGCTTCATGCACGTCCCCGAACTGCAGCGTATGGGCGCCGATATCACCTTGTCGGGACGCTCGGCTCACGTGCGTGGCGTGGCGCGGCTCTCGGGAGCTCAAGTCATGGCGACAGACCTGCGTGCCTCGGCAGGTCTGGTCGTGGCGGCACTCGCCGCCGAGGGAGAAACGGTGATCAACCGCGTCTACCACATCGATCGAGGCTATGAACGAATCGAGGAGAAACTCCGCACACTCGGAGCGGAGATCCGACGGGAGGGCTAGTCATGGCAGCCCGTGAAACGAGCAAGGCCATCCCCCTCTTGCGCACGGCCGACAGCGGATTCGAACGCGCGTTCGAGAAGCTGTTGCAGCGGCGCGACATTGGTGAGGAGGACGTCGCGAAGACGGTTCGCAAGATCGTCGAGCGCGTCCGCGAGCACGGGGACGATGAAGTCTTCGCGCTGACCAAGAAGTTCGATGGCGCCGACCTCGAGGAACTCGAGGTGACGCCCGCCGAGTTCGAAGAGGCGGGTGAGCTGATCGACCCGGCCGACCGCGCTGCGCTCGGCAAGGCCGCGATGCGCGTGCGCGAGTTCCACCGCAAACGGATTCCCTCAAGCTGGGAGATTCGCGAAGAAGGCGGCGGCACGTTCGGAACGCGCGTGCGACCGCTCCACCGCGTGGGCATCTACGTGCCGGGCGGCAAGGCGGTGTATCCGTCGAGCGTGATCATGAACGCCGTACCGGCGTCGGTGGTCGAAGTGCCCGAGATCGTGATGGCGTCGCCGCCCGATGCGGACGGAAAGCTGCGACCCGAGGTGCTGATGGCCGCGAAGGTGGCCGGCGTGCACCGCGTCTTCAAGATGGGTGGCGCACAGGCCGTGGCCGCAATGGCGTTCGGGACGGACACCGTGCCGCGCGTCGACAAGATCGTGGGCCCGGGGAACATCTACGTCGCCACGGCGAAGAAGGAAGTCTTCGGCGAGGTGGGCATCGACAGCGAGGCCGGCCCGACCGAGGTGCTGGTGATCGCCGATCGCAGTGCCAACCCGGCGTGGCTCGCAGCCGACCTGATCTCCCAGGCCGAGCACGACGAACTCGCCCAGGCCATCCTGGTGACGCCGCTGAAGTCGATCGCGACCCGCGTGCAGGACCAGATCGCGAAGCAGCTGAAGACCCTGGACCGCGCAAAGATCGCGAAGAAGGCGTTGGCGACGCGCAGCGCCGTGATCCTGGCGAAGGACATGGCCCAGTGCATCGAGATCTCGGACCGCTACGCGCCCGAGCACCTGCTGATCGCCAGCGACGACGCGGACAAGATCAGCAAGGAGATCCAGAACGCCGGCGCGATCTTCCTCGGGCATTACACGCCCGTGGCGGTCGGCGACTATCTCGCGGGTCCGAACCACGTGCTGCCCACGGGCGGCTCGGCGCGCTTCTTCTCGCCCTTGGGGGTCGATGATTTCTTGAAGCGCACGAGTATCGTACGCTTCGAGCCGCCGAAGCTCCGCGAGCTGGGGCTCGACGTGGTGCGTCTCTCGGAGATGGAAGGCCTGACCGGTCACGGCAGGTCCGTGGAGATGCGCCTGCAGAAGATTCGCCGCGCGCGACGCGAGCGCGAAGCTGCGCGGGAGGCGGAGGCCGAACTCGAGCTATGAGCAAGACGACCCCCCCGTCATCGCGCCGCGCCAGCCTCCACCGGAAGACGAAAGAGACGGACATCCGCGTCTCCATCGACCTGGACGGCAGCGGCAGCTACCAGATCGAGACCGGCATTCCGTTCTTCGATCACATGCTCGAGAGCTTCGCGAAGCACGGGCTCTTCGATCTCGAGATCTCTGCCACGGGCGACATCGATGTCGACCTTCACCACACGGTGGAGGACGTGGGCATCACCCTGGGCCAGGCGATGCGCGAAGCCCTGGGCGACGCCAGCGGCATCCGCCGCTACGGCCAGCAGCTGCTGCCGATGGCCGAGGCGAAGGTCGAGGTCGCGGTCGACGTCTCGAACCGGCCCTACCTCGTCTACCAGGTTCCGCTCGACAACACGACGATCGGTCAGTTCGACGCCACTCTGGCGGAGGACTTCTTCTACGCCTTCGCCCACAACGCGGGGCTCGATCTCCACGTGGATCTCCGGTACGGGAAGAGTCCCCACCACGTCGTCGAGGCGGCGTTCAAGGGCGCGGCCCGCGCGCTGCGCGTCGCACTCGAGATCGACCCACGCGGCGTCGGCCTCCCGACCGTCAAGGGCGCGCTCTAGGAGTTCCGCAACCGATTCCGACCGCGTCGGGCTGCGGTCATCCGATGGGTGCGATCTTGCCTACCCCCCTGCGCGTTGCGGTTCGGCTCATCGGGATCCTGTGGGCCGCGTGTCTCACTGTGCCGAGCCCGGCGGCGGCGCGTCCTCACATCCTGCTGATCGTCGCCGACGATCTCGGTTGGCGCGACGTCGGTTATCACGGAAGCGAGATCGAGACACCCCACATCGATCGGATCGCGAACGAGGGCATCGAACTCGACCGCTTCTACGCGCAGCCTTCCTGCAGTCCGACGCGCGCCGCGTTGATGACGGGGAAGTCGCCGCTTCGGCTGGGGATCGACCGACCGATCTCGAAGATCGAGCGTACCGGGCTGCCGCTCGAGGAAACGCTGCTGCCCGAGGTTCTGGCGGGTCTCGGCTACCGACGCTGGCTCGTGGGGAAGTGGCATCTCGGGCATTACACCCCGGATTGGTTTCCCCAGGCGCGCGGCTTCGAGCATTTCTACGGCAGCGTCACGGGCGGCATCGGCTATTGGGATCACAACCACGGTGGCGGGCACGACTGGCAGCGCAACGGCCGCACGCTGCGCGAAGAGGGCTACACCACGCACCTGGTCGTCGAAGAGGCGGAACGTCTGCTCGACAGCGCCGATGACGAGCGCCCGATCTTCCTCTACGCGGCGTTTCACGCGCCGCATCTTCCCAACGAAGCACCACCCGCCACGATCCAACGCTACGGCGCCATCGAAGACGAGCGCCGTCGGATTCATGCGGCCATGGTTTCCGAGCTCGATGCCGGGATCGGTCGTCTGCTCGCGTCCTTCGAGCGGCGGGGCATGCTCGCGAACACTCTCGTGTTCTTCGCAAGTGACAACGGAGGCGCGACGCCGGCGGCTGTCGACGATTCGCTCCGGACTGCGATGGATGCCCTCGTGTGGGCCTTCGGTCGTCCGCTCCCCGTTGCTGGCGTCGAACTCCTGGCGGTGAACGTCCTCGACGGGGGCAGCGACAACCGGCCGCTTCCGAAGGGAAAGGGCAGTGTTTCCGAGGGCGGTGTCCGTGTTCCTGCGGCGATCTGGTGGCCGGGCCGCCTGGAGGGAGGCCGGCACGACGGATTCATGACCGTCTCCGACGTGCTTCCGACACTACTCGAAGCCATCGGCGGTGAAGACGCGTTGCCGCAGGGGCTCGACGGGCGGAGTCAGTGGAGTGCGCTGCAGGGCGCAGACGCGGGGGAACCGCCGGATTACCTGGTGTCCGGTTTGGAGGGCGTGGCCGTCTATCGGTATCCGTGGAAGCTCATCGACCCGGACGCTCCCCGGCTCTATCACCTCACCGACGACCCGCTGGAGACGCGCGACCGTGCCGCCGACGCTCCGGATCTCGTCGCGGAGCTGGTGGACGTGGCGCGCCGATGGCCCCGCGGTGCACCGCTCGACCGTTCGATCGTCGAGATCCTCTGGGATCCGGACTCGTTCGGGGGCGTCGAGGATCGGGAGCCGTGGGCCGACGTCGCGCGTGAGCGAAGTCGGCAGGCCGAGTCACCCTGAGCGCCCTCTCGGCTGCGGTTGGGCCGTCGTTCGGCTAGCGCCCCGCCGCCAGACGCGATTCACTCCACGCTTCTTGCGCACCGATCCGGTGCGGGAACTCCTCGTTTGACCTCCTCCACCTCCCCCGGTCCGCGCGTGGCCGTCGTCGACTACGGCGCCGGCAACCTGCGCAGTGTGTCTCGTGCCCTCGAGCGCTCGGGCATGACCCCCGTCGTGACCGGCGACGCGAGTGAGTTGACCCGCGCCGACGCGATCGTCCTGCCGGGCGTCGGCGCCTTCGCCGACGCGGTCGGGAAGCTCCAGGCCCAGGGCCTCGACAGCGCGGTCCGCAAGGCCATCGAGTCCGGGACGCCCTATCTGGGGCTGTGCCTCGGGCTGCAGCTGCTCTTCGAAGAGTGCGACGAGCACGGCGTGAACGCGGGGCTGGGTCTGTTGGCGGGGAGGGTCGAGCGCTTTCCGGACCCGGGCCAACCGGGCGCTCCGCCCCATGTACCCCACATCGGTTGGAACGCCGTGCAGTTCCAGGGCGACCACCCGGTCACCCAGCGACTGGGCGCCGGCGACACCTACTATTTCGTGCACTCGTATCGCGCGGTACCGAAGGACGAGGCGATCCTCGCCGGCACCGTCGACTACGGGGCGCCCTTCGCGGCGGCCGTGGCACGCGACAACGTGTTCGCCGTGCAGTTCCATCCCGAGAAGAGTCAGTCGGCCGGACGCCGACTGCTCGACGCCTTCGCCGCCTGGATCGCGTCGTGAAGTGGTTCGCCGTCGGGCTCGCGTGCTTCGCGCTGGGCTGTGCCGGCCCGATCGTCGAGGACCACGTCATCGAGGTCGCGCCCGACGCATTCGCCCGGATCGCCGTCGCGCCCTTCCTCGTCGATCCGGAGCTGCATGGCCCGCTGGACACCGATCTGGAGGTCGCGGCCGGCCAGCGCAAAGTGGCCGAGGAGCAGGCCGCGCTCATGACGCGGTTCGTGAGCGAAGCGTTCGCCGCCGAAGGCTTCGAGATGGTGCCCGCGTCGGACCTCATGCAGTTGCTGGCGGCGCGCGCCGAGATCATCAACCGCGAAGATCCGAGGGTCTTCGCCGAAGTGGCGGCCCGCGAGTTCGGCGCCACGTCGCTCTTGTGGGGACGACTCACGCGCTACCGAGAACGTGACGGCGGCGAGTTCGGCGCGAAGGGCCCGGCGAGCGTCGCGTTCGCCCTCGAGCTCTACGCCACGCCCGATCTGCGCAAGCTCTGGACGGCGCGCTTCGATCACACCCAGCGCGCCCTCAGCGCCGACGTCTTCACGGCACGCAACTACCCGGGCGCGGGTTCGCGCTGGCTGAGCGCGGCCGAGCTCGCCCAGTGGGGCGCGCGCAACGCGGCGCAGAACGCCTGGGAGATGCAGTGAGCGGCTTCGAAGTGATTCCCGCGATCGACCTGCTCGGGGGCGAGTGCGTTCGGCTCGCCCAGGGGCGCTACGACGCGGCGACCGTCTACGAGGCCGACCCGGCGCGCGCGGCCGCGCGGTTCGCAGAGCAGCGCATCCGGCGGCTCCACGTCGTCGACCTCGACGGTGCGCGCGACGGCAAGCCGACCAACCGGGCCGCGATTGCCGCGATCGTGGGTGCGGTCGGCGACATCCCCGTGCAGCTCGGCGGCGGGTTGCGCAATCTCGAGAGTGTGGTCGCCGCGCTCGACACGGGTGTGCAGCGCGTCGTCCTCGGCACCGCAGCTCTGCGTGATCCCGACCTCGTGCGCGAGGCCGCGAAGCGTTTCCCCGGTCAGATCGTGGTAGGCCTCGACGCGAAGGACGGCCGCGTGTCCGTCGAGGGCTGGCTCGAGACCGGCGAGGCGCTCGTGGCCGACGTGGCGCGACGCTTCGAGGACGCCGGGGTGGCGGCCATCGTCCATACCGACATCGCTCGCGACGGGATGCTCACCGGCCCCAACCTCGAGGCCACGGCGGCATTGGCGGACGCCATCGAGATCCCGGTGATCGTGAGTGGCGGCGTGTCGAGCGTGGAAGACCTGGAAGCAGCGGCGCGGGAGAGCGCGCGCGGCATCGCGGGCGCGATCGTCGGCCGTGCGCTCTACACCGGCGACGTCGATCTCGCGACGGCACTCGCCCGGGTGGAGGACGTCGCGTGCTGAACAAGCGCATCATTCCCTGTCTCGACGTCGACCAGGGGCGCGTGGTGAAGGGCGTCCAGTACGTCGACCACGTCGACGCCGGCGATCCGGTCGAGGTCGCCCGGCGCTACGACGCGCAGGAAGCCGACGAGATCACCTTCCTCGACATCACCGCGAGTCACGAGGAGCGGCGCATCCTACTCGACGTGGTGTCGCGCACGGCCGAGAGCGTCTTCATGCCGCTCACCGTGGGCGGTGGTGTTCGCTCGCTCGAGGACATCCGCGATCTGCTGAACGCCGGTGCCGACAAGGTCTCGATCATGACGGCCGCCGTGCAGAACCCGGATCTCGTTGGCGAGGCCGCCGTGATGATCGGAAGCGCAAATTTGGTGGTGGCCATTGACGCGCGGCGTCGAAGTGCGATCGAAGGCGACGGATCGGGCGAGGGCTGGGAGGTCTGCACCCATGGCGGTCGGCGCCCGACCGGGATCGACGCGGTCGAGTGGGCGGCGCGGATGGCGGAGGCCGGGGCCGGCGAAATCCTGCTGACCAGCATGGACAAGGACGGCACCAAGAGCGGCTACGACCTCGAGATGCTGCGGGCCGTGGCCGACCGGGTCGCGGTCCCCGTGATCGCCTCGGGCGGCGGGGGCAGCGCCGAGGACCTCGCGGCCGCCCTGGACGACGGGCCGGCGGGAGGGCACTGCCAGGCGGCCTTGGCGGCCTCGATCTTCCACTTCCACGAGACGACCGTCCCCGAGGTGAAGCGGCGCCTGGCGGACCTCGGAATCGCCGTGCGCGCCCCCTCTCCAGACGCCGTCGGTTGATCACCAAAGGCCCCTGCGCTAGTGTGCCGGGCCGCTCGAAACACCTCGGAAGTATTCGGTTTTTCGCTTCTCCGGGGGGTCGGGCAAGGTGTCCGGAACACGCTGCACCGCGTCATGGAAAGGGGTTTGGCGTGGGGCTAGCGTTCCGGTGATCTGCACTTGACTTTCCTGGGTCTGGAATCCGACACGATGCGAGGTTCGGTCACCACTCAAGCCCAGGAGGCGCGCCGCACGGCGCTGCGCCCCACCCCGATAGGAGAGCGAACGCGCTCATGCCCGTGATCAAAGTCCGCGACAACGAGCCCTTCGAGGTCGCGATGAAGCGTTTCAAGAAACAGTGCGAGAAGGCCGGCATCCTCAGCGAGCTGAAGCGTCGCGAGTACTACGACAAGCCGAGCATCCGCAAGAAGAAGAAGGCAGCCGCCGCCCGCAAGCGCGCTCTCAAGAAGATGCGCCGGATGGCCCGCTGAGCCGAGGCAAGCTGTGGGTCGTATCCCCGACGACATCATCCAGCGAGTCCGCGATCAAGCGGACATCGTGGAGCTCGTCGGGCGAACGGTTTCCCTGAAGCGTGCGGGGCGCAGCTACAAAGGGCTGTGCCCCTTCCATCACGAGAAGACGCCCTCCTTCCACGTGAATCCCGACCGGGGCAGCTACTACTGCTTCGGCTGCCAGGAGGGCGGCGACGCCTTCGCCTTCCTGATGAAGACCGAGGGCCTGCAGTTTCACGAGGCGGTTCGCAGCCTCGCGAAGGACTGCAACATCGAGGTGCCCGAGACCGGCCGGCGCGACGGCGGTCAGAGCGAGGCAATCTTCGCGGCCAACGACCTGGCCCAGGCGACCTACCGCAAGGCACTCGCCTCCGAGGACAACCCGGTCCCCGCCTATCTCACGAAGCGCGGCCTCAGTGAAGAGGACGCCACCCGCTTCGAGGTGGGCTTCGCGCCGGACCGTTGGGACACGGTGGCCCAGGCCCTGCGGCAGGGAAAAGTCGCGGCCGACATCGGCGAGAAGGCTGGCCTGCTGGCTCCGCGCCAGCGCGGCGACGGCTTCTATGACCGGTTACGGGGCCGGCTGACCTTTCCGATTCGCGACGCCCGTGGCCGCGTCATTGGCTTCGGCGGTCGCGCCCTCGGTGAGGGCCAGGAGCCGAAGTATCTGAACACGCCCGAGAGCCCGGTCTTCCGCAAGCGCGAATCCTTCTACGGACTGCCCGAAGCGCTTGCGCCGATCCGCCAGAACGATCGTGCCGTCGTGGTCGAGGGCTACTTCGATCGCATCGCGCTTGCGCGGGCGGGTGTCGAAGAGTCGCTGGCCACCTGCGGGACCGCGCTCTCCGAAGGGCATGCCCGCCACCTGCGCCGGCGCACCCGCAACGTCGTGCTCCTCTACGACGGCGACGAAGCCGGCCAGAAGGCGATGGAGCGTTCGCTCGAGGTGCTGTTGCCCGAGGGCCTGCGGGTGCGCGCCGCGCTGTTGCCGGCCGGTGCGGACCCAGATGATCTGCTGCGCGAGCAGGGTCCCGAGGCGCTGCGCGCGGTGGTCGACGAAGCCCCGGCCGCCCTCGACTTCGTGATCGAGCGCGCCGTGGGCCGCGGTTGCGCCACGCCCTGGGAGAAGGCCGATGCGGTGGCCTCGGTGGCGCCGCTGCTCGCGAAGATCCCGTCCGGGGTGGAGCGCTCCGAATTCGCCCAGCGGCTGGCCCTGTCGGTGGGCACCGAAGTGCGCCACGTCGAAGATGCCGTGCGCGCCGCCTCGCGGGGCGAAGATGCCCGCGATGCCGTCCCGGTGGCGCCCCGCATGACCGGGGCACAGGAACGCAAGCTCCGGCAACTCGCCCGCAGCTTGGTCGATCATCCGAGTCTCGCCGCTCGCGTTCCGCGCGATGAAGTGGCCGAGCTCGTGCCCGCAGGGCCCCTGCGGGAGCTGATTCGTGCGCTCGTCGAAGCCGCGGCCGAGGATCGCTCGGTCCGGGTCGAGGAGCTTGCGGAGAACCTGTCCGACAACAGTGCGCAGCTGCTGCGCCAACTCGCCGTTGCGGAGGATGTTCTGGAAGCAGACATCGCCGAACGGACGATCGACGACACTTTGATTTGGCTGCGCAAACAGCACATCAAAGAGCAGCTACATGCACTTACTTTGCGGCTACGCGATCCCAATGCGGACGTAAAGGCCATCCTCGAAGAAAAACAACGTCTCACCAAGCAACGTCTCGCGGCCACTCACCCTGTGGGGTCGGTCGCATGATCCGGTGACCACCCCACCGGTCCGAGGAGTCCCCCCGCAATGTCCACGACGGTCCCCCCCACCACGACGGACGTCACGCCCCCCCGAACGCGCAAGAAGCGTGCGGCTGCTGCGAAGAACGGCACCGATGTCGCCGGAGCCGATCGGATCAGCGCCGAGACGCGCGCATTACCGGCCGTGCAGAAGCTGGTGGAGATGGGACTTCTCCGCGGCTATCTGACCCCGGAAGAGATGGCGCGCGCGCTGCCGAACTTCGCCGAGGAGAAGCTCGCCGAAGTGCATGCGCTGGCAGGCGAGAAGGGCATCCGCATCGCGGCCGGCCGACGCCCGGCACCGCGCCGCGCCCAGGGCGCCCGCTCGGGCGACGACTCCCCGACCAACGATCCGGTACGCGTCTATCTCCGCGAGATGGGCCAGGTCTCCCTCCTCACCCGCGAGGGCGAGGTCGAGATCGCGATGCGCATCGAGGCGGGGGAGCACGATCAGGAGCGCGCCGTCCTGGGGACGCCGCTCGGCATGCGTGAAGTGCTCGCGCTGGCCGAGGAGCTCAAGAAGAACAAGGTCGAGCTGAAGACGGTGGTAGACGGGCTCGACGACGTCGAGCCGGTGCATACCCCGGAAGAGCGACGCCGCGACTTCTTCTCGAAGATCACGAAGGTCAAGCGGATCGACACCGAGATCGCCAAGAAGCAGGCGTCGATCAACAACTCGCGCACCAGTGACGACACCCGCACGCGCCTCCAGGGCGAGGTGGACGAGCTCTACGGCAAGGCCGTCGGCACCCTGCGCGAGACGCGCTTCGCGGGCGCTCGCATCCTGGAGGTCGAGGCGAAGGTCGAAGCGACCTACGCCCAGCTGCGACAGCTCGGCACCAAGGCGCGCCGGATCACGCGGCCCTTCGGGCAGAAGCCCGACGCCTTCCGCGAGCTGGCGGTGCTCTCGACGCGTCGCTCGAAGAAGGCGAAGGAAGCGCTGGCGCAGCTCCGC
Source organism: Myxococcota bacterium (assembly GCA_039030075.1). Lineage (NCBI taxonomy): Bacteria > Pseudomonadati > Myxococcota > Myxococcota bacterium. The sequence continues at coordinate 266,269 of JBCCEW010000005.1, forward strand.
GGCGATGCCGAGCTCGTGGCCGAAGGTCTGCAGCGGCTCGACGCGGTGCAGGAAGAGATCGGCGCGATCGAAGGCGATCTGCGCATGTCGGGCGACGACGTGAAGCAGGCCATCATCAAGCTTCGCGAGGCGGCCGAGCGTACCCACGAAGCGAAGAGCGAGCTGGTCGAGGCGAACCTGCGCCTCGTGGTCTCGATCGCAAAGAAGTACACGAACCGCGGCCTGCAGTTCCTGGATCTCATCCAGGAGGGCAACATCGGCCTGATGAAGGCGGTGGACAAGTTCGAGTACCAGCGCGGCTACAAGTTCTCGACCTACGCCACCTGGTGGATCCGCCAGGCGATCACGCGTGCGATCGCCGATCAGGCGCGCACGATCCGGATCCCGGTCCACATGATCGAGACGATCAACAAGCTCGTGCGGGCCCAGCGCCACCTGGTGCAGGTGCTCGGTCGCGAGCCCGATGCGGAGGAGCTCTCGAGTCAGCTCGAGCTGCCGATCGAGAAGGTCCGCATGGTGCTGAAGATCGCGAAGGAGCCGATCAGCCTCGAGACGCCGGTGGGCGAAGAGGACGACAGCCACCTCGGTGACTTCATCGAGGACAAGGCGGCAGTATGTCCCCAGGAAGCGATCGTCAACTCGAACCTCGCCGAGAACACCCGCAAGGTGCTGGCGACGCTCTCGCCGCGCGAGGAGCAGGTGCTGAAGATGCGCTTCGGGATCGGCGAGCGCGCGAACCACACCCTCGAGGAAGTCGGTCAGGACTTTGAGGTGACGCGCGAGCGGATTCGACAGATCGAGGCGAAGGCGTTGCGGAAGCTGCGCCACCCGTCGCGGAGCAAGTTGCTGAAGAGCTTTACCGAGGGTTGAGTCTAGGCGCGAGCGCGTCCCATTCCCTCCGCGGAATGGCGATGGGCGAGGTCCCACAACGGGACGCTTCCTCCGCGGAATGGCTCGCTTGGGGCTCGGGCGGTTCGTCGATCCGATCGGTCGGGGGAGAGCTCCCTCTTCGAGCCAGGCTTCCTGCTGCGCTGAGTCTTCGGAAACGTCCCGCCGCGGCACCGTAGACTGGAGAACAGATGGTGATCGACGCCTGGGCCCAGCATCCGACGCTGCGCCACCAATCGGACCGGATCTTCGATTCGCTGCGCCGGTGGACGCGCACGGAGGCGCCGACCGAGCCGCTCCCGGTTTCGACGACGGTCGCCTTGATGGACGCGGCGGGCGTGGACCGCGCGCTGATCAGCGCCTGGGTGGGTCCGCGCAACGTGATGATCTCGAACGACGAGGTCGCGGGTTTCATCGCCGAAGCACCCGACCGGTTCGTCGGGGTGGGCTCGGTCGACATCTCGCGACCGATGGACGCGGTGGCCGAAGTGCGACGCTGCGTCGAAGAGCTCGGCTTCAAGGGCATTCGCGTCTTGCCCTGGCTCTGGGAGATCCCGCCGACGGACCGCCGCTTCTACCCGGTCTACGTCGCCTGCTGCGAGATGGGCGTGCCCTTCTGCACCCAGATCGGACACACCGGTCCGCTCATGACGTCGGAAGTGGGGCGACCGATCTACCTCGACCAGGTGGCCCTCGACTTCCCAGAACTCGTGATCGTGGGCGGTCACATCGGCTACCCGTGGACCGAGGAAGCGATCGCCGTCGCCACGAAGCACGAGAACTTCTACATCGACACGTCGGCGTACACCGCGCGCCGCTACCCGCCCGAGCTCGTCCGGTACCTGCGTCGCCACGGCGCGAAGAAGGTGCTCTTCGGCACCAACTACCCGATGATGACGCCCGCCCAGGCGCTGGGGGGTCTCGACGAGCTCGAGCTCGACGCAGACACCCGCGCGCTCTTCCTCGCCGGGAACGCGGAGCGCGTCTACGGGCTCTAGGACGTTCGTTCCGCGCGCGTTCCCTCAGCCTGCACGCCGGGCGGCGACGCCGCGCGCCCGCAACATGGCGAGACCGAAGAGGGTCAGCACCAGGGTCGACGGCTCGGGGACGGGCGCGCCGTTGGTGACGAACAGTTCGAGCCCGAAACCGGCACCGGGAGCGCTCCCCTCGAGTTCCAACAAGAACCGCAGGTCGAGGTTGCCGAGCACCAGGGTCCCGGCGAGGTCCAGCTCGAAGAGGCCGTCTTCGAAGAACTGCAGGGCACTGGCGGCGTCGGAGAAACTTCGGTCGAGAACGACCCCGCCCTCGAGCTCGATCGCGAAACGGAGCGCGTCGAAGGCGGCGGTGCCCACGTCCGAATCCAGGAACGCGACGGTCCAGGAATCGGCGACTGGCAGGCCGGAGAGCTGGATCTCGAGCGACACCTCACTCGTCAGCAGGATGGATTCACCCCCCGAGCCCGCGGGCGCTCGTGCCCCCAAGCCGATCAGCGCGGCGCCTTCGGGAGGGTTCGCGAGGCTGAAGAGCTCACGCGCCCGCGGGTCGCTGGCGATCGCCGCACCGACGGCGGCCCGGTCCGAGAGGGCGAGCACGCTCGCGAACACATCGGCATCGCCCATCCCCGACGGCAGGGCACCGGGGCGCAGCTGAGCCATGGCCAGGGCCTCGAGCGGGAGCGCAACATCGCCACGGGCCCGTGCCTGGAGTCCCTGGAAACGCATGCGCGTGCCCGGCAGAAGCGCGCCTTCGCCGGGCGTCGCGACGGCGTGCACGTCCACCCCGCCGGACCCGACGCCGGAGGCGAAGGCGTTGGCCGTCCCCCGCACACCGGTGAGCCCCGGCATGATCGGGTCGCGCCGACCCCCGCGTCCGCCCTGCGCGACGCTCTCCACGATCAGCCTGCCGCCAGCCGCGTTGGCCCCGGCGATTCGGGCCAATGCGTCGCCACCGTCGCCGGCGGGTCTCATGCCGATGTTCTGTCCCCCGCCTCCGTTTCCGCCGGTGACCACTTGCCGCAGGGTGAGCGTGCCCGCCGTGGAACCCGACACGCCGTCGGCTTCCCCGGCCACATCGCCACCGCGGCCGCCGAGGGCTCCCCCTTCGCCGCCGGTGATCAGGGCGCTCACGTGCACATCGCCGCCGCCACTCGAGCTTCCCGTTGCGGTCGCGGTCACGGCTCCCGGCGTACCGATCACACCATCGCTGGCCGCGAAGCCCGACGAGCCTCCACGCGCTTCGGCCACGACCTGGACGGCGGCATCGCCCGCGTTGCTGCCTTCGGCCGAGGATTCGGCCGCGCCGCCATCGCCGCTTCGCGTCCCGCCGTCGCCACCCCACGCCCGGTCGTGTACGAAGACCTCGCTGTTGCCGCGCGCGATCCCGATGGACGTGCTGATGGCGTCGCCGCCCCGCGCGGAGATGTCCGGCGACGACCCGAGGGCGCCCGAGTTTGGTGCGCTCGGATCGCCGACCCGCACCGTGTCTCCGTCGCGATTCGTCGCGGCCTGGGCAAACGCAGTCGTGGTCGGTGCGTCGCTGCGATCCGTGTCTCCGCTGCGGCTGAGCACGCGCAGCGTGACCGGGCCGGTCGAGTTCGAGGCGTCGGCGCTGGCGTTCGCGACCCCACCCATCGGGCCGTCTCCCCCGAAGGCCTCGACGGTCAGCTCGGTCGCGGCCGAGGGAAAGTCCCCCGAGAGAATGCTCGTCGCGTCGCCGCCGAGGGTGTCCGGGTTGCGCCCCTGGAAATTCCCGAGCTCGGCCTCCCCGCCGCGCGCGCGTTGGGTTCCGGTGAGTGTGCCGGCAGGGAAGAAGGTGCTCTCGGTGGTCGAGCCCCGAAGCGCGTTCTCGATCCGTGCGGATCCGGCGGCTGCGGCCTGACCGAAGCGGGGCTGTCGGAGGAAGCCCCCCGTGGCCTGCGCATCCAACTGGACGTTCCCACCCAGGGTCGAGGAGCCTTCCACGCGCAGGACGGTGGCATCGCCCGCCCCGAAATCACGCCCGGCGCCTCCCTCCGCCGACGCGGACGCAATGATGTCCCCGATGATGGAGGTCGCTGAGGCGGATGCCGTCGCTGAGCCGGGTCGACCGTCGATCGCGGGGATTCCGTTCGGGGTACCGACGCCGGGGTTGCCTGCACCGCCGGCCGACCCACCCTCGGCGATGGCGGTCGCCAACCCCCGCGCGAGTCGGGTCGCCGTCGCGACGGCACGGGCGGTCGCGTCGCCGGCGTCCCCGCCCGCGCCCGCGTTCTTGCCGCGGGGAGAGGCCGGGCGACCGTCCCGTCCCGTCAGGCCGCTGCCGCCATTTCCGGCAATCGCGATGGCCGTGTTGCTCGCCTCGGGTGCCAGGGCTTCGGCCACGACCGACTCGCCGTCGCCGCCCGGGAGGCCGTCTCCCCGGAAATCGAAACCGCCGGTGCGCCCGTTCTGGCCAAGCAGCTCGACGGTCTCGCCCGATGCGGGAAGGCCGGAGCCGCACAGCAGTCCCAGGGCGAGCAGGACGGGCCCGCGGGCGAGGGAGCAGGGACGAATCGGCCAGGGGGCGAGCCAGGAACGGGTCCGCATCAGGGGGCGCCTCGAAGGGGCCCCTTCCCTGTGCGTACTGTGCTGCGCGACGCGCCGCCGTGTCAAGGGCGGGGTGGCGCCTCGGGAGTCCGACTAGAGCGCTTCGAGTTCTTCGGTGCCCGTCGTGTATCCGAAGGTCTCGAGCACGCCCGCGTCGTCGAAGAAGAGGGTGAGACGGTTCGCCTTCACCTGTTTCTTCGTATAGATGAAGAACGTGACGCCGGTGATGACGGGCTCCTCGAGGGTGAGCGTGCTCTCGTTCCCGCGCACGAAGCGGTAGGTGAGGATCTCGCCGTTGCGCCGTCGTTGGATGCGGTCGGGCGCGCCGAAGGTCTGGAGCACCTCGCCGAGCGTGGTCGCGCCGGGCTTCAGCACCTCGCCGGGGACCGCGCGAAGCTCGTTGCCGATGTAGTCCCGCCCGATCGTGCAGGCGCAGAGGGAGAGGCAGAGAAGCGCGACGCCCCACCTACGCATCGGGTTCGGGCTCCGCGGGCGCGGCTTCGGGCTGGGCCGCTCGCGTGCTGCCGCCGCCGCTCACCTCCTGCTCCACCGGCTCGCGATCTTGCGGTCGCTGGCGCGTGATGCCGTAGTAGAGCACCACGTCGTTCTCGTCGAAGAAGATCATCAGCCGGTCGCGGTGGATGTCGACCCGCGACCAGTTGTAGAGGATGGTCATCAGGATGCGGGCTTCGCCGTCGGTGATCTCGTAGACGAGTAGATCGGAGAAGGGCAGGGCGACGAGGTCGTCAGCCGAGACTTCGCCGGCGTCGAAGAGGCGCGCGAAGATCTCGCCGTCGGTGGCGTCGGCCGGCGCCCCGAACCACTGCAGGATGTCCGCTTTCGTCGTCTCGCCGGGGACGATCTGATCGACGCGACTCTGGGGGATCTCGAAGCCAGCGGTCACGCCGACGCGAAAACAGCCCGTGCCACCGAGCAGCAGCGCGCCCAGGACCAGTCCAAGGAGGAGTCGGCGCACTAGCCCGCCTTCACCCAGGCCGCGTAGTCGCCTCCGTACCCGACATCTTCTTGACGGGCACGGGTGCGTTCTCGGATCAGGGAGAGGGCTGCGTCTTCGATGGGCGGCTGCTGCTCGATCGCCATCGCAATGTCCTCCGCGGCGGCTTTCGCATCCGCATGGAGGGCATCGGCCACCGCTTCTTCACCCGCGTGAGCATCGTCACCAATCCCGAGGAAGGCCTCGAGCACACTGCCGCTCACCTCGCGGGCGTGCTTCCGCGACGACACGATGTTGCCCTTGCCGGTCACGACGTTGCCCGCCGAGAACACGGTGGGGAAGTCGGGCAGGCGGCCCAGGTCCCAGTCCCGGAAGTCGAAGAGCTCGCCCTTCATCGGAATGCCGGGGATCTCGAGGGGGATGCTGCCGATCGAGGAGATCGTGTAGACGCCGCGTCGCTCGAAGGTCTCGTCCTGGGGCACGACGCGGCCGTTCTCGATCTTCGTCCGGCGGAAGCGCATCCCCACCAGCTGGCCGTCTTCCACGATCAGCCCATCGGGCATGCAGTTCGGCTCGAACTTGAACCGGTACTTGTCCATCGCCTTCGCCAACATCTTCTGGCGCCCGGCCCGGACCTTCTCCTGGCGCTTCTCGTCGGCGCCGTCGGGCATCTCCATCAGCGGCATGTCGGCTTCGCTGCGGCGGTAGAAGAGGGTGGCTCCCTCGAGCCCGAGCTCCTCGTACTGGAGACCGTGCTTGTCGAGGATCTTGGGGATCCCCTTGACCTCGAGCTCGACCAGATCGACCTCGATGCCGCGCTCGCGCAGCTTCTCGCGCGTCGTCTCGAGCATCAGCACCTTCACCACGTCGATCGAGGCGAGCCCGCCGCCGACGACGAGCGCGCCGTCCTTCGGGACGAAGGTGGGGCCGTCGTAGTCGGGCTCTTCCGAGTGGTTGAACCAGATGATGAAGGGGTTCTGGTAGATCAGGCCCTTGTCGACGTAGTCGTCGGCGCCGTCGAGGGGCAGGGGACGGTCGCGCCACGCACCGTTGGCGAGCACGACACCGGTGAAGCCCCATTCCTCGACGAGCTCGCGGAAGCCCACGTCCTTGCCGATCTCGGTGAGCGGGACGAAGTGGACGTTCGAGAGCCCGAGCTTCGTGCCGATCGTCGCGTACTCCTTCTCGCGGAGCGCGACGTGCCAGCGGGGCAGACCGTCTTCGATCTTGCCGTAGGGTCGGCGGTTCTGTTCGAACACGACCACTTCGATGCCGCGTTCCGCAAGGGCGCCGGCCACTTCGGCGCCCGCCACGGCGCCTCCGATGACGGCGACGCAGTGGGTCGGATGTTGTACAGCCATGGGGCCGGAAGTGTAACCCGCCGTGCTGGGGTGCGGGTCAGTCGTCAGCCGGTGCGGCGACTCCGCTGTGGGTCGTGCCGGAATCGGCCGGATCGTCTTCCCGGCGATCGGTCCAGCGCAGCGCGTCGGCGTAGTCGGCTTCCATCACCTCGACCACGTCGCCATCCTTCATGCGCACGACGTAGCCGATAGGCCGAGCCTGACTCGCGAACAGGGACTCCTGCACGACCCGCACTTCGACGAGGTAGCCCTGCCAGGCGATCGAGCCACCGGCCAGGATGCCCTTGTTCATGTAGCCGCGCTCCGGGCGACCGAACTGGAAGCTCGACTCGGCCGGGATGCCTTCGAAGCGGACCATGTGCTTCTTGATGGTCCGCGCGTAGTTCTGGGGCGGCGGCCCGTAGGCCGCATCCTCGGGTGTGGCGTACCCGTCGCGCACCCCGCGGTAGGCCGTGCCCATCGCCGAGCCCGCGGCTTTCGCGCCGCGCGCAGTGACATCCGCGGCAGCCGAGGCAGACGACTTCACCTCGTCCGCCCAGCCCTCGTTGTCCTGCTTGGGTTCCTCCAGCGACGCGCAGCCCAGGGCGAAGCACGCCACCAGGAGGAGGGAGGGTCGGAAACCAGTCGAAAGTGTGCGGGGGCTCACCATACGGGCCCGGTTCGACGGGTCGGGGGCTCAGTTTTGTGACGTGGATCACAAAATCAGGGGTTCGCGTGGTGGAGTCCCCTCAGTCGAGGCTCGACTCAGCTTCGGCAATCGGCAGCGCGGCGCCGTAAGAGCTCCGCCTCGGCCGCGTTTTCCGTCGCGTCCGCGGCTGCCTCGTAGGTCTGGGCAGCCTCCTCGCTCCGGCCCAGACGCTCGAGGCAGTCGGCGCGTGCCGCGGGTAGCCAGGGGTAGCCGGCGAGGCGGGGGTCGTCCGCGACGGCGTCGAGCGCGGCCAGTCCGGCCGCCGGCCCCGAGGCCCGGCCGACCGCGACCGCCCGGTTGAGGGCCACGACGGGGGACGGAGCCCGGGCCAGCAGCGCGTCATAGTGGTCGACGATCGCTCCCCAGTCCGTCGCCTCGAAGGAGGCGGCTTGGGCATGGCACGCCGCGATCTCCGCCTGCAGGACGAAGCGTCCCGGGTGGCCGCTGCGGCGGGCCCGCTCGAGTTCGCGATCGCCCGCCGCGATCCGCGCCTGGTCCCAGGAGCGGCGGTCCTGGTCGGCCAGCAGCACGATCGCTCCCTGCGCGTCGGTGCGCGCATGGAGCCGGGAGGCCTGGAAGAGCAGCAGCGCGTGCAGCCCGTGGATCTCGCCCACATCGCGAAGGCCTTCGCTCATCAGGGCGGCGAGGCGCAGCGCTTCCTCGCAGAGTTCGTGGCGGACCGGACTCTCGCCTTCGCGCGCCGCGTAGCCCTCGTTGAAGATCAGATAGATCACGTCGAGCACCGACGGCACGCGCTCGGGGAGCTCCCAGGCGGAAGGCACGCGGTAGGGAACCGCGCGCTCACGCAGCAGGCGCTTCGCGCGGTGGATGCGCTGGCCCACCGCGGTCTCGGAACGCAGGAAGGCGCGCGCGACTTCGGGCGTCCCGAGTCCGCCGAGGGTGCGCAGGGTCAGCGCCACCTGGCTCTCGGGGGGGAGCAGGGGATGGCAGCAGACGAAGAGCAGGCGCAGCGGGTCGTCGCGCAAGAGCTCGGGCGCCAGCGCGCGTTCGACCTGGGCTTCGATGTCCTCGGCGTCAGCGCCCGGGACATCGACGGCTTCGGGCGCCCAGCGCCGGCGCGCGCGGTGCTCGTCGATCGCGAGACGCTTCGCCACCGTGGTGAGCCAGGCGCCCGGGTTCTCGGGTAGGCCGCCGCGCCAGTGGTCCGTCGCGCGCAGCCACGCCTCTTGGACGATCTCTTCGGCGCGATCGAGGTCGCCCACCAGGCGCGCGACGGTGGCGAGCAGCTGCCCGCGCTCTCGGCGATAGAGCGCGGACAGCTCGCCTTCCACCTGGCACCCCGCGTGTGCGAGGAGCCGTCGTCACGCGGGCGGGCCGCCGACTTCCATGATCTGGCGCACCTCGACCGCGCCGACCTCGAGGGCCGGGACGCGCTTCGCGATCTCGATCGCCTCGTTGCGGTCGGCGGCTTCGATCACGAAGTAGCCCGAGATCATCTCCTTCGTCTCGGCGAAGGGTCCGTCGGTGACGTGTCGGGTCTCGCCTTCGAGGCGCACGCGCGCCGCATCGCGAATCGTCTCGAGCGGGCTGCCCTCGACCATCTGTCCCTTCTGGGCGAGCTCGCCCGCGAACTTCCCCATCTTCTGCATCATTTCCTGGGGCTCGCCCTCGGGATACTCGCTGTGGGGATCCTCGAGCATGAGCAGCATGAATTTCGGCATCGGCCGTCCTCCTGTGGTTTCTACTCCAACGGAGTCGGCGCCGGAATTCGACGACTTTTTTCGCACCCGAGGCTCTTTTTCTGCGGCCTCCCTTCTCGGCTAGGGCGTCGCGGCCGGTTCGGGACGCATCGCCAGGCCGGCGAGCTCGTCGAGCTTCGCGGCGATGTCGGGCGGGAGGTGGGTTCCGGACGAACCCGAGTAGCCCCCGACCAGGTAGTCGTTCAGGGTGGCGAAGGCGTCCTCGGCAACCCGGGAATGGGGCCAGCTGCGGATCGCCACCTCGAGGTAGGCCTCGGCCTGAGACAGCCAGAACGATCGCCCGATGCGCGTCTCGATCGTCCCGAGCAGGGCGTAGGCCTCGGCGCGCTCTTGTCTCGAGAGCGTGCTCTCGAGTTCGAGGGCCCGCAGCAGCCAACCCGACGCTTCGAGGTAGGGCACCAGGGCCGAGCGTTCGCGCCCGGTCCGCACGCGCCCCTCGGCGTCCTCGACGAGCGAACGCGCGAGCACGAGCGGATGCTTCGGGGCCGGGCGCTTCGCCGTCGTCTCGAGATCGCGCCGCCAGCCCTCGACGTCCCGGCGCAGCTTCTCGGGCATGTCGTGCCGTTCGGCGAACACCGCCAACCGGGCACGCGCACGTTCCGGGTTGCGCCGCACGCGCACCGCGAGCTCGAGGTAGTCGTCGAGAATGCCCTCGAGGTCGAGATCGGTCGGCTGCGAACGCGGGTCGACGAGGAGCGCTTCGAAGAGCTGTTGGGCCCGCTCGAACTGACGCGTCGCGTACGCGAGTCGCGCGCGCGCCGGCGTGGGGAGACTCGCGAGCCGGCCCTGGTCGACGAAGTCCTGGCTGCGCGGCGCGTCGCGATCCGCGGGCAGACGCGAATGGCAGGCCACGCAGGTCTCGGCCAGCGTCTGCACGAGGAAGCGGGCTTCCTGGGTGTGGCCGGCACCGTGCCGATCGCGGATGTCGCGTGCGTCGTTGGCGAGGGCATGACTCAGGTAGGCGAAGCTCGCCGGGCCTTCGGCGCCATGTTCGGCGAGGCCTTCGCTCGCCGCGGCGAGCTGGGCGAGGGCGGCGCGAATCTGCACCTGGTTCTCGGGATCGCGGAAGGCGTCCGCATCGACGGAGAGCGGAAACAGCACCTGCATCGCCTGGTACACCTGGGCCATCTGGTCGCGGGTGGTGGCGTCGGAGGCGGTGTCCGCCGAGCCGACGAGGGGCAGCGCTGCGAGTGCGAGGCCGGCGAGCGTCCCGCGCATGGCGCGTCCCGCGCGTGCGAAGCACGTGGACGGGAAGTTCATCGGACGCGGCATCACTTCTCCTCCTGGAGGCTCTTCAGGTACTCGACCAGCGACACGATGTTGCCGCGCACGATGGCTTCCGAGATGCCGGCGTCGGGAACGGCCGGGGCCAGTCGCTCGCCCCACACGGGCATCTCGCGGCTGCCGTGGGCATCCAGGTTGAAGCGACCGTCGATGAAGCGCGCGATCTCGCCTTCCGGGAAGTCGCCACCGCGTCGCGTCGCGATCCGGGTGAGGTCGGCGGGCGGCGGGTTCAACGCCTTGGCGACCGGACCGTCGCCGCGTGCCTGCGCGCCGTGACACGAAGCGCAGTAGCGCGCGAAGAGCGGGGCCCCCATCTCGGCGAGGACCGGGTCGGCCGGCTCGGGCTCGGCGGCGACGGGCGAGGCCCCGACGCCTCCGGCCAGTCCGAATCCGAGCCCGATTCCGAGCGCGGTCGCGATGCGGTTCATGACATCTCCTGGTTGGGGTTGGCTGTCGCGTGCGGTGGACTGGGGGAGGCCCGCCGTCGCCCCCTGGGAGTGCAAGGGCAGTGCCACGCTCCGCGGCCCGCCTCCGCCAGGATCCCCACCACGGCTGGGGAGGAGCGCCCCATCTCTTCCACGACTGGGGCGAATCGCCCCGCGACGGGGCGTGTGCGGCAGGCTCCTCTTCCGCCGACTCGGCGCGTCTCTTGCTTTTCGTGGGGCTGCGTCCGTGGAGGAGGAAGGCGTCATGAGCGAGGGAATGGAGCGCGGTCTGCGCCTGCGTCTGCAGCGGGCCGGACGCCAGATGGCGCGTCAGCACCAGACGCTGCGGCCGCTTGCCCAGGCGTTGGGAGCGGTCAGCGAGCCGATGTCACCCGCCCACTTCGATCGCTTCACCGAGGCGCTGCGCGCGCACTTCATCCTCGAAGAAGACACGGTGTTCCCCGCGGTGCATGGCCTGCATCCCGAGACCGAAGCGGATCTAGAGCAGCTCGCGCTCGACCACGACGCGTTGCGCGAGGAACTCGCGACACTCGCTCGTCACGGGACGCGCGTGTCGACCCACGCCCAGGAGTTCCTCGCGCATCTCCGCGCGCACGAAGCCCGCGAAGAGGCGCTGCTGCGCCGTGCCCTGGCCGAACCGAAGGGTGCGGACTAGCGGGTTTCAGCCCGTCTCGACGTCGATTCCGACCACGTCGTCGCGCAGCAGGTCCGCTCCGAGGAACGCGCTTTCCTCTTCTTCCATGTCGGCGCGCAGCAGTGCGACGAATGCATGCAGGCTCTTTGCGACCTGTTCGTTCGAACGCGCCGGATCGGTCAGCAGCTCGAGCTCCTGGGCGAGCTGAGCGCGCTGCTCCAGGTGTTCGTGCGTGAGGCGCTCGACGCGCGCGGGGCCCCAGGCGTCCGCGTCGCGCAGCATCGGGAACAGAAAGCGCTCCTCCCAGTCCATGTGCGTCGACAGGGCCGCGAGCAGCGTGGTGCCCCGGCGCCGCAGCTGGGCGGCGGCATCTGGGGTGCCATCCACGTAGGCCCGCAGGGTCGCCTCGATCTCGGCGAGTCGCTCGCGCAGGTGGTCGTGGTCTTTGAGGACGAAGTCGCGCACTTCACTGGGTTGCATGTCTCTCCCCTCCGCCCTCGCGGAGTCGCAAGATGGGTGCCACCCGGCGCGCTGGCACGGAACCTGCTTAGTCAAACGGGCAAGGAGGATCCGATCATGAGCTTGTTCCAACGCATCCTGGTTCCCGTCGACTTCTCGGGGCACGCCGCACAGGCCCTGGACACGGCGATCGCGCTGGCGAAGCGCTTCGACGGGTCGATCGACGTGCTGCATTCCTACCCGATCGCGGTCGGCGCGATGACGCCCTACGGGGTCCCGTTCCCCGACACCCTCGAGAAGGACTGGCGCGCCGCGGCCCAGCGCACCCTCGACGCCTGGGGCGAAAAGGTGAGCGCGGCGGGCATTCCGGTACGGGTCCATCTGACGTCGTTGCCCGCTTCGGAAGCAGCCGTCGAGTTGGCCGAGGACGAGGGCATCGACCTGATCGTGATGGGCACGCGCGGGCTCACGGGTTTGAAACACGTTCTGCTCGGCAGCGTTGCCGAACGCACGCTGCGCCACGCGCCGTGTGCGGTGCTGACCGTCAAGGCCGACCCCGACGACGCGGCCGCTTGACAGTCCAGCGCGGGAGCCGAGCATGTCGGAAGTACATGTCCAAGGAACCCCTGGCCACCCGGCTCGCCTATCTCGAACTGGGCGAGAGCGAGTTCGCGCTGCTCCGCGAGCTCGCGACGCCCCTCGAGGCCCACGCGGACGAGCTGGTTCAGGCGTTCTACCGGCATCTGCTCTCCTTCGACGTGACCCGCAACCTGCTGCGCGACCCCGCGACGAAGGAGCGGCTGCTCGGCAAGCAGCGCGTCTACCTGATCTCGCTCGCCTCCACCTCCGTCGGTGTCGAGCGCGAAGCCCAGCTACGGCGCATCGGCGAGGTCCACGTGGAAGTCGGCCTCGAGCCCCAGTGGTATCTCGGTGCCTACTCGCTCTACTTCAACCTGTTGACTCCGTTGGTGATGCAGACCTACGAACGCGAACCCGAGAAGGCGACCCGCACTCTGGTCGCCTTGCAGAAGCGCCTGACCCTCGATGCCGAGTTGGCGATCGACGCCTACATCGAGCGGCACGAGGCGCAGCTGGCCTACATGGCGGATGAGCTGGCGCGCGAGGGGCGTCAGCTCCAGGCCGACCTGCGCGACCAGGACGAGACGCTGCGGGAGACGACGCGACGCGCGCGCGTGGCCGAAGAGCTGGCCTCGATCGCGACCCTCGTCGCCGGGCTGGCCCACGAGATCGGTACGCCGATGGGCGTGATCCAAGGCCACGCGAAGCTCCTCGAGAGCAAGGTGAGTGACGACGATGCGCGCTGGCGTCTCACGACGATCCAGGAGCAGATCGGGCGCATCTCCCGGATCATCCAGACGCTGCTCAACATGGCGCGTCCCGGATCGAAGGCGCATCGCCCGGTGGCCCTGCGTCCGCTGATCGAACAGACGCTCTCCTTCGTCTCGGAGAAGCTCGAACGACGCGCCATCACGCTGCACGCCGAGTTCGCCGACGCGCCGTCGGTGGCGGGAGACGCAGAGCGTCTGCAGCAGCTCTTCTTGAACCTGTTCTTGAACGCGGCCGACGCGATGCCCGACGGTGGCGACCTCACGGTCGTGCTGGCGCCGGACCCCGCCGGGGTCCGCGTCGAGGTGTCGGACACGGGGATCGGCATCGCACCCGAAGATCTCGCGCGGATCTTCGAGCCTTTCTACACCACGAAGGACGCGGGCCAGGGCAACGGCCTGGGCCTGATGGTGTCCCACGGCATCGTCGCCGATCACGGCGGCGCGATCGACGTCGAGAGCGACGTCGGCGAGGGCACGCGGTTCCGGATCGTGCTCCCCACGTCGCCTCCGCCGTCGGCCACCGCGCGAGGAAACTGAGATGGAACGTCCGCGGATCCTGATCGTCGACGACGACACCGCCATGCGCGAAATGCTGGCCTCCCTGTTCCAGGAGCAGTCCTACGAGACGATCGAGGCGTCTTCGGCGAACGCGGCACTCGATCTGGCGAAGGACGCCGAGTTCGACGTCGTCCTGTCCGACATCAAGATGCCCGGGAAGTCAGGGATCGCGCTGGTGGGCGAGTTGCGTCAGCTCCGGCCCCAGACCCCGGTCGTGTTGATGACCGCCTTCGGAAGCGTCCAGTCGGCGGTGGATGCGATGCGGGCCGGCGCACTCGATTACCTGACGAAGCCCTTCGAGCCCGAACAGGTGTTGCTCCGCATCGAGCGCGCCCTCGAACGGCGCCGGCTCGAGGAAGAGAACCAGCAGCTGCGGAGCTCGGTAGAGCGCACCGCGAACTTCGGCGACCTGATCGGTGAAAGCCCCGCCATGCGCGAGGTCTTCGCGATGATTCGCAAGGTCGCGGCGGGTCGCAGCAGCGTGCTGATCACCGGCGAGAGCGGCACCGGGAAAGAGGTGGTGGCGCGGACGCTCCACTATCACGGCTCGCGCCAGGAGCGTCCCTTCCTGCCGATCAACTGCACGGCGATTCCCGAGGGCCTCCTCGAGAGCGAGCTCTTCGGACACGTGCGCGGGGCCTTCACCGGGGCAACCTCGACGAAGCGCGGTCTCTTCGAGAAGGCGAACGGTGGCACGCTCTTCCTCGACGAGATCGGGGACATGGGCGCCGGGCCGCAGTCGAAGCTCTTGCGGGTGCTGCAGGACCAGGAGATCCGCCCCGTCGGCGGGACCCAGGCGGTGCAGGTCGATGTACGCATCGTCGCCGCGACGAACCAGGACCTGTCCGAAGCGATCGAGGAGGGCCGATTCCGCGAAGACCTCTTCTACCGACTGAACGTCATCCCGATCCACATTCCGCCGCTCCGCGAGCGACCCGAGGACATCCCGGCGTTGGTGAAGGCCTTCGTGGCGCGACACGGCGATGGTACGCGGAGCTTCTCGGCCGACTCGATTCGTCGACTCCAACAGGAAGCCTGGCGGGGCAACGCCCGCGAGCTCGAGAACTTCGTGGAGCGGAGCCTCGCACTCTCCGACGCCTCGGTCCTCCAGGTGACCGACCTCCCCGCGCTCGACGGACTGGATCACACCGACACCGACGCCGAGGAGACCGAACTCGTGTTGCGCGAGGCGGCGCGGCGGGGGATCACCCTGCGCGAGCTCGAGGATCGCTACATCGATCAGGTGCTCCTGCACACCGGCGGCCGGAAGGGCGAGGCGGCCCAGCGGCTGGGCATCGATCGCAAGACCCTCTACCGGCGTCAGCCCCAGCGCCCGAACTGAACCGGGCGCGTCGCCGTGACGGCTTCGCGAACCCGCCCATTCGGGCCCGGGGGCGCCTATCATGGCGGCGCCCCGCACCGGGGCCGGGGAGGATCGCGGGATGTCGGCGCCGGGCTGCAGCGGGACGCGCGAGGCGCGGGCGAGACGAGCTTCGTGGTGGCCGTGGCTGGGCCTGCTCGCGGCGCTCGGCTGTGTCAGCACACCGCCGCTGACCGAACCCGCGACCACGATCTACGTAGCGCGCCAGATCCTGACGATGGATCCCGAGCAGCCGACGGCCGAGGCGGTGGCGGTCGCAGACGGGCGCATCGTCGGCGTGGGTGATCTGAGCAGCCTGCGCAACGACCTGCGTCAGCATTCCCAGGTGCTCGTCGACATGCGCTTCGCCGAGAAGACGCTCTTGCCCGGCCTGATCGACAACCACATCCATCCGATGATGGCGGCCGTGCTCCTGCCGATGGAGTTCGTGACGCCCTATGACTGGGACCTGCCCGACCGCCAGGTGATCGGCGTGCGGGGACAGGACGCCTACCGCGCGCGACTCGCGGAGCTAGAGGCCTCCCACCCCGAAGGCGAGCCGCTCTTCGCCTGGGGCTATCACCCGATCTTCCACGGCGAGCTCGCGCGCCGCGACCTCAACCAGATCTCGACGACGCGCCCGATCATCGTGTGGCACCGCTCCTTCCACGAGATCTACCTGAACGACGCGGCGATGCGTTGGATGGAGCTCGAACGCCGCGATTGGCGTCGGCACCCCCATGTCGACTGGGCGCGCGGCCACTTCTACGAGACGGGCCTCGCCGCAGTCGTCGCGAAGCTCAACCCGACGATCCTCTCCCCCGAGTGGATCTCGAAGGGCCTGCGGCTGGTGATCGCGGCGGCGCACCAGGGGGGCGTGACCACGATCGCCGACATGGCGACGGGCATCTTCGACCTCGACCGCGAGCTCGAAGTGATGCCCGCCTTTCTCGGGCGCGCGGACGTTCCCTTTCGCACGCTCCTGATCCCTGCGGCCGGCCCGCTCACGCTGGTGATGGGACCCGCACCCGCCTTCGACCGGGTGGCGTCCTTGCCCCAACCGGCCTCGGCGAAGGTCGAGATCGCCGATCAGGTGAAGTTCCTCGCCGACGGCGCCTTCTACAGCCAGCTCATGCAGATGGGCGACGGCTACCTCGACGGGCACCACGGCGAGTGGTTGATGACGCCCGAGCAGCTGCTCGCCGGCATGCGTCCCTTCTGGCACGGCGAGTACCAGCTGCACATCCACGTGAACGGCGACCTCGGCGTGAAGTCGGCCCTCGACGCGCTCGACACGCTCCAGGCCGAGAAGCCGCGGGACGACCATCGCACCACGCTTCACCACTTCGGCTACTCCAAGGACGCCCAGTCGCGGCGGATCGCCGACGCCGGCGTGCTCGTCTCGGCGAACCCGTTCTACGTCTACGCCCTCGCGGATCCGTACTCCGAGGTCGGGCTCGGCCCCGAGCGCGCCTCGCACATGGTGCGGTTGGGCTCGCTGGCGCGGGCGGGCGTTCCGATCTCCCTGCACTCGGACTTCACGATGGCGCCCCTCGAGCCCCTGCGCCTGGCGTGGGTGGCGGCGAACCGCACGACGGCCGACGGCGTCGTGCACGCGCCCGACGAGCGGCTGAGCGTCGATCACGCGCTGCGCGCCGTGACCATCGATGCCGCCCACGCGATCCAGATGGAAGACGAGGTGGGCAGCATCCGCGTCGGCAAGCGGGCCGACTTCACGGTGCTCGAAGAGGATCCCACCGCGGTGCCGCCCGAACGACTCGCCGACATCCCCATCTGGGGAACGGTCTTCGAGGGCACCCCGCACCCGCGGGCGAACTGACCGGACGCGTCACGGCCCCTGCCGCGCCGTGAACCCGACACGAAGGAAGGCACACACCATGAACGGAATCGGAACCGCGCGTCGTCTCGCTCGGACGATCGGCTGGGTCGGGCTCGCCCTCTCCCTCGGGTGCGAAGGCTTCTCGCCGAGCGCGATCGCGCCGCTGCGCGCCGAGCCGGCGGCCGATGCCATCTACCTGGGTGACATCGTCACCGTCGACGAGAACGGCAGCGTGGCCGAAGCCGTGGCGGTGTTGGGCGGACGCATCCTCCTCGTCGGTGGCGAAGAGCAGGTGCTGGCTCACCGCGGGCCCGACACCGAGGTGCACGACCTCGAGGGCGCGGCCCTGTTGCCCGGCTTCGTCGATCCGCACAGCCACTTCGCGCTGCACGGCGTCCCGTTCTCGGGCTTCGCCAATGTGTCGCGTCCGCCGGTCGGCAGCGTCACCAGCATTCCCCAGCTGATCGATGCGCTGAAGGAGCTGGCCGAACGCACGCGCAAGCAGCCCGGCGATTGGATCATCGCCTACGGCTACGAGAAGGAAGGCCTGGTCGAGGCCCGCGAGGTCACCCGCGACGACCTCGACCCGCACTTCCCCGACAACCCGGTGGTGCTGATCCACGTGTCGAGCCATGGCGCCGTACTCAACTCGGCGGCGCTGGCGCGTGCGGGGATCGACGCGAGCACGCCGACCCCGCCGGGCGGCCTGATCGTGCGCAAGCCCGGCAGCCAGGAGCCGGCGGGTCTGTTGATGGAGACGCCCTTCTTCGCGGTGATGGGAGCGATGCCCCAGCCCTCGGCGGTCTCGATGCTCGAGGCGCTGCGGCCGACCCAGCTCCACTACGCCGCGAACGGGTACACGACGATCCAGGAGGGCGCCGCGAGCGGCGAAGCCGTCGAGCTCCTCCAGCACGCCGCGAACGAGGGTCGGCTCTTCCTCGACGTGGTGGCGCTGCCCGAGATGCAGACCTTCACGAAGCTCATGCAGAGCGACGAGCCGCCCGTGTTCGGAAAGTACGAGGGGCGCCTCAAGCTGGGCGGCGTGAAGAGCGTGGCCGACGGGTCGCCCCAGGGACGCACCGCGTACTGGACCGAGCCGATGCTGGTGCCCGGCCCGGGCGGGGAGAAGGACTGGCGCGGCCAGCCGATCGTGCCCCAGGAAGCGCTCGATGCGGTCTTCCGGCTCGCCTACGAGAACGACATCCAGACCTACACCCACGCGAATGCGGACGCGGCGATCGACATGTTCCTCGCCGCGCACCAGGCCGCAGGCGCGCCCGAAGGGCGGCGGCCGGTGATCATCCATTCCCAGTTCATCCGGCCCGACCAGCTCAACGCCTACGCGCGGATCGGTGCGGTGCCGTCGTTCTTCACGAACCACGCCTTCTTCTGGGGCGACGTGCACGTCGAGAACCTGGGCCAGGAGCGCGCCTTCTTCCTGTCGCCTTTGCGCTCGGCTACCGCGCGCGGCATTCGCTTCACGAACCACACCGACTACGGCGTGACGCCGCTCGATCCGCTCTTCCTGATGTGGACGGCGACCGAGCGACTGTCGCGTACGGGGAAGGTGATCGGCCCCGAAGAGCGCATCAGCGTGGCCGAGGCGCTGCGCGCGATCACCATCGACGCCGCGTACCAGTATTTCGAAGAGGACCAGAAGGGATCGATCGAGGCGGGGAAGCTCGCCGACTTCGTGATTCTCGATCGCAACCCTCTGACCACGCCCTCCGAGCAGCTGCGGGACATCCAGATACTCGAAACGATCAAGGAAGGGGAGACGGTGTGGGAGGTCGAGGGCTACTAGTTCGCGGGTTATCGGCTCGAGAGCGACGGACTGGAAACGCGTCGCACCGATGCACGATCGGGTGGGTCGCGGGGCTCTTGCTCCTTGCGGCGACACCGGCCCACACCGGGACCCTCTCGGGCCCGGTGTTCGACGTGGGCGTGACGGCGGACCTGGAAGACGTGCTGCAGCTGCCCACCACGGGCGGCTCGCCGCTCACCCGGATCAATGAGACGAAGGAGGCCCCCGACGGCAGCGGGCGCCTGTTCGTGAATGATTTGCGCGGGCCGCTCTACGCCTGGGACGGCGCCGCGCTCACCCCCTATCTCGACCTCTCGAGCGCGGTGGTCGACTTCCGCACGGCGCCCGGCCTGGCGGCGGGCTTCGTGAGCTTCGCCTTCCACCCGGACTTCGCGAGCAACGGGCACTTCTACACGGTGCACACGGCCGACGTCGGTTCGATCGCCGCCACCCATGGGCCGGCCGTGGCCACGGCGATCGCCCAGCACGCGGTGGTCACCGAGTGGACCGCGACGAACCCGGCGGCCACGACCTTCGCGGGGACCTCCCGCGAGCTGCTGCGGATCGAGTCGCCCCATCACTTCCACAACCTGGGTGAGGTCGCCTTCGACCCGGCTCTGGGCCCGGGCGACACCGGCTACGGCTGGCTCTACATCGGCGCGGGCGACTTCGGTTCGGTCGTGACGTCCCAGCCCAGCCAGCTGCAGCGCCTCGACACGCTCTATGGCGCCGTGCTGCGGATCGACCCGCTCGGCGGCACCGGCATGCCCTATTCCTACGGCATCCCCGCGTCCAACCCGTATGGCAGCGACGGAGACCCGAACACCTTCGCCGAGATCCTGGCCCACGGCTTTCGCAACGCCCACCGGATCCACTTCTCGGAGAAGTTCGACGGGCCCTGGGTGAGCGACATCGGCGAGTCGAACCTCGAAGAGGTGAACCGTCTCGTCGCAGGCGAGAACTACGGGTGGCCCGAGCGCGAGGGCACCTACGCCATCGACGTCCTCATCAACCCGACCGTCGTGTTCGGCCTCCCGCCGAACGATTCGACCTTCGGCTTCCGCTACCCGGTGGCCCAGTACGACCACGACGAGGGCGCGGCGATCGCCGGCGGCGTCATCTTCGAGGGTCAGATCGGCAGCCCGCTCTACGGCAAGTTCGTGTTCGGCGACATCGTCACCGGGCGCGTCTTCTATACTGATGTCGCCCAGATGCTCGCCGCCGATGACGGGGACCCGGCCACCACCGCACAGGTCTACGAGCTCACCCTGCTCGTCGGCGGCAGCCCGGACACGCTGCTCGAGGTGGTGCGCGACGCCGTCGGCAACCCGCTGCTGCCGCGGGTCGACCTGCGCTTCGCCACGGACGCGGCGGGCACGCTCTACGTCACCACGAAGCAGGACGGCATGCTGCGCCGGCTCGTCCCCGAGTTCGCGGCGGCGCTGCCGGCCACACCCGGACCGTTCGGGCCCTGGCTCCTGGCGTCCGTGCTGGGGGTCGCGGCCGCGCGGGTGTGTCGCGAGCGCGTAGCGCCGTCTCGCTAGGGAACCGACCCTTCGCGCCAAGGCGGGGGCACCGCGATCTTGACCCCGAGGAGCGGCCGATCGAGGCGCCAGGTGGTCCCGTTCGCCCAGGTCACCTCGACGGCGGTGGGCCGCGCGCCGGGGGCGAAGCCGTAGACCTTCGCCGCACTGCTGTCGCTGGCGAGACCCTGGCCGTTGGCCACCTGGTGGACGGCGCCCTGGGTGCCGAGGAGCCGGACCTGCGCGCCCACGGCCGAGGCCGTGTCGGGCAGGTCCAGGTAGAGGAAGGGGCGGTCGCTCCGGTTCCGGAACGCCCGGCTCGGCGCGTCGTTGTTCAACCAGAAGAGATCGAGGCGGGCATCGCCGTCGAAGTCGGCGAAGAGCGGCGTCTGGCCGAAGGCCCGGTTGTCGATGGCTTCGCTCGCGAAGAAACGTGTGCCTTCCCCGCGCTGCACGAGGCCCTTCCCCGGGAGCTTGCGCAGCCCGTGCAGCGGCCAGCGCACGTAGTTCTCCGCGACCAGCAGATCGAGGCGGCCGTCGAGGTCGAGGTCTTCGAAGAGGGCGCCCCAGGCGAAGCCGTAGCCGGTGAGCCCGGAAGCGGCGGTGATGTCGGTGAAGCGCAGCCCGCCGTCGTTGCGCAGGAGCAACCACTCGGGCGCGTGGCGCTGGCCGTCCTGCAGGTCGCCCCGGGTGAAGAGGTTGGGAATCGAGTTGCCGAGGTTGCTGAAGAAGAGATCGACATCGCCGTCGGCGTCGACGTCGCCGATCGCGAGGCCCATCCAGAAGCCGAAGCCCGTGTCGACGGGGATGCGCTCGAAGCGGCCGTCGCCTCGGTTGGCGAGGATCTCGACCTCGCCCGTGTTCTGGGCGACGACGAGCTCGGGCAGGCGGTCGCCGTCGAGGTCGACGAAGGACGCCGTGAAGGTGTTCTGCAACGAGGCGGTCACCGGCGTGGTGATGTCGGTGAAACCCGCGGCGCCGTCGTTGCGCAGGAGCACGTTCGGCTTCGCGTGGTCGGGATCGTTGAAGGTCGCGCTGCGCAGCTGGGGCCCGGCGATGAACACGCTCACGTAGAGGTCCGGGTCGCCGTCGCCTTCGAGGTCGCCGACCGTGACGCCCACGGGCACCGCCTGGGGTGCCAGGTCGAGGGGGATCTTCTCGCCGCGGAAGCGTTCGCCCTCGCGCCGGTAGAGAGTGAGGCCGTCCTGCCGGCAGACGAAGAGGTCCACGTCGCCGTCTTCGTCCCAGTCGAGGGCGAGGGCGCCGTAGGTGGCCGCGTCCGAGGAGAGCCCCAGGGCATCGGGGAGCGGGACGAGCCGGCCGTCTCGCAGGGTGAGCAGGGCGTCGGCCTGGCCCTGGCCGCCGCCCACGAAGAGTTCGTCGCGACCGTCGCCGTCGACGTCGAGGACCGCGGCGCCGGTCAGGTGGTGGCTGGTGTCCGGATTCCAGCGGTGGGCGAAGTCGACCTCGAGGGGCGCGAAGGCCAGGGGGTCGGGTTCGGCCAGCGGCGTCTCGGCTTCCGAGACGACGAGCCAGGCGCAGCCGACCGGGCCCACAAGCAGGCAGGCGGTCAGGACGATGAGGGTGGGGATGGAACGGGGCATGGAAGACACTCCGGGTCGGATGACGGACACGCGCGCGGGTCACGCGCAGGAGCGGGGCCCGGGCCGGCCTGCGGCGCCCCCAGACACTGGCCTCCCGGGAAGCCCCGTTTCGGCCCTACCTGTTTCCCGCGCTTGCCGGGCCCGCCGGCCCAGCGGCAGGGCACCCGGATCGGGCGTACCCTTCCACAGAGAGGGAGTGCGTTCCACTTGAAGTTCCTGAGCGCCGAGCTGATGGCCCTGCTCTCCGAGCGGGAGACCCGTCAGAACCTGAAGGGCCTGTCCAAGTACCTGGCATTCCTGACGGCCACCGTGGTGGCCTACTCGGTGCTCTTCCACGTGCTGATGACCGCCGAGGGTCAGGACCACAGCTGGATCACCGGCGTCTACTGGACCCTCACGGTGATGAGCACGCTGGGTTTCGGCGACATCACCTTCCAGTCCGACCTGGGCCGCTTCTTCAGCCTGGTGGTGCTGCTCACCGGCATCATCCTGCTCCTGATCGTGCTGCCCTTCGTGTTCATCCGGTCGTTCTACGCGCCCTGGCTCGAGGCCCAGCTGCGGCTGCGGGCCCCCCGCGAGGTGCCCGAACGCCTGCGCGATCACGTGATCCTGTGCCGATGGGACGAGATCGCGGTGGGCCTGGTGGCGCGGCTGCGCGAGCGCAGCATTCCCTACACGGTGATCGAGCCCGACACGACCCGGGCGGCCGAACTGCACGGCGACGGGATCCACGTGGTGGCGGGCGCCCTCGACAACGAGGACACCTACGACGCGGTGAAGACGGGCGAGGCGCGCCTGCTGGTCGCCAACCTCTCGGACCCCGAGAACGCGAACATCCTGCTCACCGCCCGCGAGCACTACCCGAACGCGCTGATCGCGGCCTTCGCCGAAGAGGCCGACTCGGTGGACATCCTGCAGCTCTCGGGCGCCTCGGCCGTGGTGCCCCTGAAGCAGCGCCTGGGCGAGTACCTGGCCAGCCGGGTGACCGTGGGCCCGGCCCACGCCCACCTGGTGGGGCGCTACCGCGACCTGCAGATCGCCGAGCTGCCCATCGAGAACACGGGCCTGGCCGGGCGCACGATCCGCGACACCCGCCTGCGCGAGCTGACGGGCCTGAACGTGGCGGCCTGCTGGGAGCGCGGCCATCTCGTGCCGGCGACGCCCGACACGGTGCTCACCGAGCACAGCGTGGCCGTGGTGGTGGGGAGCGAGGACGAGCTGGCCGAGCTCGACGCGCTGTTCGTGATCTACCACCCGAACGACAACCCGGTGGTGGTGATCGGCGGCGGCAAGGTGGGGCAGGCGACGGCCCGCGCCCTGCGCCGGCGCGGGGTGGCGGTGAGCATGATCGAGCGCGACCCGGACATGCGCTCGACGCTCTCGGTGGTGGCCGACGAGGTGACGATCGGCGACGCCTCGGACCGCAACACGATCATGAAGGCGGGCCTCGCCGAGGCGCCGTCGGTGGTGCTCACCACCCACGACGATCCCACGAACATGTTCCTGGCCGTGTACTGCCGGCGCCTCAACCCGAGCGTCCGGATCATCAGCCGGGTCAACCACGAACGGAACCTGGAGTCGATCCACCGCGCCGGGGCCGACTCGGTGCTGAGCTACACGACGCTGGGGGTGAAGTCGCTCCTGGCCCTCACCCTCGACACCGATGCCACCTTCGTCGGCGAGGGCGTCGACCTGATCGTCGAGCCCGTGCCCGCGTGCCTGGTGGGGAAGCGCCTCTCCGAAGCCGAGATCGGCGAGAAGACCGAGCTCAACGTCGTGGCGCTGCAGCGCGCCGAGCGCGCCGAGAGCGTGAAGGCCGACACGATCCTCGAGGAGGGAGCCGAGCTGGTGATGCTGGGCAGCCCCGAGCGGCGCGGCGCCTTCCGGACGGTGTTCGGGAAGGAAGGCACCGGCTGAGACCCGGGGAAGGCGCACCGGGCTGAGTCTAGGCGCCCGGCTAGCCTCGGGGCGTGTTCGGGACGTTCTGGTCGCAGCCGCGCTCGCGCGAAGCGCTCCGCGGGTGGGTGCTGGGCGCGACGGCCCTCGTCGCGGCCTGCTCGAGCGGCCCGGATCTCGCCGGGGTGGCACCGCCCGACGCGGTCCCCGAGCGCGTGCGCTTCGAGGTCGCCGACGACCTCGACCTCTACGCGCTCCAGACGGGTTGGGTGGGAATCAAGGAGCCCCACTGGCGCTACCAGGCGCCGGGCTTCCTGGTGGTGCCCCGCATCTTCCTGTCCGGTGACTGGCACCCCTGGCTTCCGAACCTGGCCTACGCGGTGAAGACCCCGAAGGGTGTGGTGCTCTTCGACACCGGGGCCGACCCGAAGATCAACGACGACGACTACTTCGCCTGCGACCCGAACAGCGAGGTCTTCTACCGGCGCAACCTGCGCTTCGTAGTGCCCGAGGACGGAGACCTCGGTGCACGGCTGCAAGCGATCGCGGTGCCGCCGGACGACGTGACCGACGTGGTGATCTCCCACTTCCACGCCGACCACACCGGCCGACTCGCGCTCTTCCCCGCCGCCCGGCTGTGGACGGGCGCAGGCAACTGGGTGCCGGGCGCAGCGGGCCCGGAGCACGTCGGCGCCGTGCCCTGCACCCTGCCGCCCGGGCTCGAAGCCCGGGCTCCCGTCTTCGAAGACGGGCCCTTCGGCGCGTTCGAGGCGAGCCACGTGTTGCTCGGCGACCCGCGCGTGCGCATCGTCCCCCTGGGCGGGCACACCCCGGGGCACGTCGGACTGCTCGTGTCCGACGGCGATCGCTACTGGCTGGTGGCGGGCGATGCCACCTTCGACCGCGCCGAAACCGACGCCGGCCACGTCGCCGGTGTCTCGGAAGACGTCGAAGCCGCGCGCGCCAGCCAGGCGCGCATCCGCGACCAACTCGCGCGCTTCGACACGACGCTGCTTCCCGCCCACGACCTGGCGGTGCTGTTGCCCGCGGGTACGCCGGACCACTAGCCCACACCGCCGCGGTTCGTTCGTCTTCGGGAACCGAACGCGCAACCACGGCGTCTCTCGCTTCGGTCCGAACGCTTGCGTTCGGTCCGAACCGCCGTCGGTTCCTATGTGACCGTTGGCGAACGCGTTCGCGATCCGACGCCGATGGAACGCGATTGCCCACGTGCGAAAGGAATTCGCGTCGGAGGGAACACGTGTTCCACCACCGCTCGCGCGCACGGACCATCAAACGTCGGAGTTTCAAGAGGATGCGTCGCGTGCCGAGTTAGGCACGACGATTGCTACGTGTTCTCGAAACTTTCCCCAACACTCCCCCCACTGACGTAGGAGATTCGTGTTGACCGACAGAATGGATTCCGTCTTGCCCATGCGGCAGTTCCACAGTTTCTCTTTCGCCGCGATTCGCGATCGCAGTCGCCCGCTCCTCTATCTCAACGGACGGGACGTGCACGCGCGTCGCTATCTCGAATGGACCTTGATGCAGGAGGGCTATGCCCCGGGTTACGAGTTCTTGAGCTTCCCCCAGATGGGGGAGGAAGACGAAGACGGCGAGCGCGAGCTCGACCTGGAGATTGCCCCCGAGGAAGCGTGCACCGAGTTCGACGACTCGCGGATGCGTCCGCACGACATCCTCGTCGAGCCGACGCGCCACCCCGTGTATCGCGACGAGCTGGTCGAGCCCGGCCAGCTGCGTCACTGGATCCATCCGGGGAGCTCGACCTTGGAGCTGCGGCTCCGACGCTGGTGGGAGCAGTTCTTCTGGTTCAACAAGCGGGAGGAGCTGCTCTTCACGCCGGCGGTCGCGGAGAGCCTGGGTTCGCAGGATCGCGCCTACAGCCACGTGCTCTTCCAGAAGGTGCGGGGTGCCCGGATCACGAAGCTGAGCGGGCCGGGTCCCCGCAGGCTGCCGAAGCAGTCGTGCACGCTGGCCGTCTTCGCCCGCACGCGTCACGTCTGGGCCGATGGCCCCGGCCTGATCTCGGCCTGGTCGATGGAGCCGAACGCGACCGCGGCCTTCAACTGGCTGCTCTATCACGACCTGCGCGAGTTCACTTCGCAGCTCGGGTTCTTCGTGTTCCGGCTCTACGGGCCCGAGCGGCGGGAGTCGCCCCGTGGGTGGCTCGGCGACGAGATCGCCCGGTCGTGGCGTGCGGAGCCGCTGCTCGCGCACCGCTTCGACGACGAGCATCCCCTGACGCCGCAGCCGCAGGGGTTCACCTTCGCGACGGACGCGTCCGCCGCCGGGAGCTTCGCCTGATCGCGTTCGTGTGATCGACCTCGTGGGTCGGGTGAGATGCCCGAACGATGGGGGAGACGGCTCCGGTTCGTTGGGACCGGAGCCGTTCTTCGTAGTGGACGTCTTACTGCTGAGTTCTCGACGACATTCCGTTTCCCACGTTGCGCGCCGGTGTCCCGAACGCCGGCGCGCCAAAGGAGACGACGATGACGACGAAGGAGCTGCGCGGTCGCAAGCGCGATCGCACGAAGGCCCAGGCCAAGGCGAAGCCGGGCGTGTCCTGGGAGTTGGTGGAGCGGGTGCTCCAGTGCTCGGCCTTCCGGGTGATTTTCCTGTTCGGTCCGCCCGGAATCGGGAAGACCTGGTGCGCGATGCACCAGCACGGCAACCCCAACGGGGTGCTGGCCGTGACCCTCACCGAAGACACGCCCGCCATGGAGCTGCGCGGGCACTACGTCCAGAACGAACAGGGCATGGTCTGGCAGGACGGGAACTTCGTCCGCGCCCTGCGCCGCGGCGCGACCCTGGTGGTGAACGAGGCGAGCCACGCCGCCGAGGACGTGCGGACCTTCCTCTACCCCGTGCTCGAGTCGCCCGAGACCGCCGAGATGACCCTGCCCACCGGCGAGGTCATCAAGCCCGCCCCGGGCTTCCGCTGCGTGCTCACCGACAACCTGTCGCCCGAAGAGCTGCCCGAGGCCCTGCGCAGCCGGATCCAGGCACGGCTCCACATCCGCAAGCCGCACCCGGCGGCGCTGGCCCGCCTCTCGCCCGACCTGCGCGCGGCGGCCGAGGTGGGCTTCGATCTGGAAGAAGAGCGTCGCATCAGCCTGCGCGAGTGGCTGGCGCTCGAAGAAGCGCGGCCGCTGCTCGGCTTGCAGGACGCGGCCGTCGCCGTCTTCGGCGACGAGCGCGGTCCTCAGCTGTTGGACGCACTGGCCCTCGGCGAAGCCGCCGACTGAACGCGGGGGCCGACCCGCGTGGCAGCGCGCCCGCCGCGTGCGCCACAGCGGCAAACGCCCGACACCGCCCTCACTTCTCTTCTCGGGATGGGGGGCGGGGGAGTCCCGCGCCGGAGGCCGTCACTCTCCTCGGTGCCGGCGCGGGGCTCTTTCCGCTCCAGGATCCCCCAACCGACGACCTCAGAACGGAAGACAAGAAGAGGGCTTCCCCGAACGACACGGCGGCCCGGCCGCCCGGAGAACTCGGATGCACGACTACGAGACCTGGGGCTCTCTGCCCTTCCCCGAGCTGGTGCTGCGCGACCCCGAGCAGCGCTACCGCTTCTTCGACACCCTCAAGATGCCCTGGCTGCTCACCATCGGCATGACCGACAAGGCCGGGAAGCGCCTGTTCACGCCGCACCATCCGGCCTTCCGCTACGTCACCCTCCACGAGTTGGCGCACGTGAAGTGGAGCCCCGACGCGTTCCCGGAGCTCGACTTCGACCCCCGCGTCTATCAGGCGGTCGAGGACGCGCGCATCAACCTGGGCCTGGCGGCGCTGGGGCACGCCCTGGACATCGATGCCGACGGGCGCGCCACCGTGCGTCGGCTCGTCGAGGACGACCTCGAGCGCGGCGACGTCGGCGCGGTGGTGCTGCGCGCCGTGGCCGGGCTGGGCATCGCCGGCGACGACGACATCGAGGGCTGGCTCGCCGAGCGCGGTGACGCCTGCCTGCCGCTGGTGCGCGAAGTGCTCGGCGTGGTGCGGAAGTCGCTGCGCAAGGGGGCCCTGCGGCGCGGCTCGCCGGTGGCGAGCCCGAAGCGCGCCATCCGCCTCGCGCGCGAGCTGGCCCGTGAACTCGCCCGCCGCAACGCGCTGCCCCAGGGCGACCCGCGCACGATGGGGATCGGCTGCGTGTTCGGAGGGTGCGTGCACGCCGACGAAGAAGAGGCGCTGGCCGTCGACGCGCTGCTCGACGGCGACCTCGACGCGGACCCGACCCTGGTTCCGTCCGGCGCCCTCACGGTGACCGAGGCGCCGCTGCCCCTGCGCGCCCGCAACCCGAAGAGCAGCGACGGACGCCGCTGGCAGCGCGCCACCGAGGGCAGCGTGCTGCGCTACCCGCACCGGCTGGCGATGGACCAGGCGGTGTTCCGCCGCCCGGTGCGTCGCCACGGCGGCACGGTGCTGATCGACGCGAGCGGCAGCATGCGCTTCCGCACCGGCGACCTCGCGCGCCTCGTCGATCGCGCGCCGGGGGCCACGCTGGTGGCGGTCTACGCCGGCGACGGTGCGGCGGGCGAGCTGCGCGTGGTGGCCCGCGGGGGTCGCCGCGCGGCCGACGAAGACCTGCGGCTCGGCCTGGGCGGCAACGTGGTCGACGTACCGAGCCTCGAGTGGCTGGCGAAGCAGCCGGGGCCGCGCATCCACGTATCCGACGGTCGCGCCACGGGACAGCACGACCGGGGCACGGCGGGCCTGCGCCGCCACTGCGACGCGATCCGGCGCCGCGCACAGATCCGCCGCGTCACCAACCTGGACCAGGCGGGCCACTGGCTGGCCGCGCGCTGACGCGGGGGGGTGTATGTGGGGGCCCTGGGGCCGGCTTCAAGCCGGCTCCGGGGCCGGTCGATAAGAGAAAGGATGGAGAATCGCCGGAAGCCGCGGCAACAGCGGCGCCTCAGCTGTGCCCTCCTGCTGGACGGCACGAAGCACACGGGCATCCTGCGCGATGTGTCCGAGGTGGGGCTCTTCGTACAGACCCGGGTGAAGGCCCCGGTGGGCGCAGAGCTCGAGATCGTCTTTCCCCGGGAAGGCGAGCGCGAAGAGCTCTGCGTGGCGACTCGTGTCGCGCGCGTCGACCGGCTGGCCGAGCACTTCGAGTCGGCGGGGTCGGGCGGCCTGGGCCTCGAGCTCTTCGAATCCGACGCCGACCTCGGGCCGTTGCTCGGCGAGGCGGGCTTCACCGAAGCGATGCCCCAGCCGGCGCCCGACGCCCAGGCGAGCCGCCCGTTCCGGGTGCGCCTGAAGGCGATGCAAGGCCCGGGCATGAAGACCTTCTCGATCCGCGCGCCCAGCCGACAGAGCGCCCGCTCGCGTGCCCTGGCCCGCGCCGGCCGCGGCTGGAAGGTGAGCGAGGTGTGCGAGGCCTAGCGCCTCGCTCGACATCCGCATCGCTGGCCGCCGGCTTCCGCGGCGCCCGGCCCGAACCGCTACCGTTCCCGCACGGGCCCTTAGCTCAGTTGGTTAGAGCAGCCGGCTCATAACCGGACGCGCCCAGGTTCGAGTCCTGGAGGGCCCACCGATCTCGTGAACCGAGGACGGGTGCGCGGTCAGCCTCGCGTCGAGCCATCGCGGATCGACCGTTTGGCTCCAAGCGCGGCCAGTCCCATCGCGACGAGGACCCCCGTGCCGGGTTCCGGCACGGGTACCGAGTGGAGCGCGCCGACGGCGGTGATGTCGGCTCCCTTCGACCCCGCTCCGTTGTCGCGTAGGTGCAGCCGGATGCGGTCCACCTGGGCTCCAGGCGCGATGCCGAAGGCGCTCAGGTCGATCGCCACAGCAAAGAGGTGGAGCGCGTCGTTCGGCGTGGAGAAACCCGTGGCAACCGGATCGAAGTCGGTGAACTCGGTGAATCCGCTCGATCCGAGCACGCTCACACCGAAGCGTTCCGCAGGTTCCGGGGTTCCGATCGGCAATAGACCTGAGCCCTCGAAGATCACCAGGTCGCTTCCGGGGGCGTTCTGGATGCGGTTGTCGAGGAACCGCACCTCGACGATCCCGTCCCCACCGCCCGAGACGTTCACACAGCGACCGAGGTCGCTCCCCGAGAGCGCCTCGCCGATCGACGCCGCAGGGATGGCGGCACCTGCAAGACAGGTGTGACGGACGCCGCTTCCTGACGCGAGGAAGGCGTCGTCCGCGAAGGCGGCCTCGCCGCCCTCGAAGGAGAAGCCGCCCACGGCGATGGTGGCGGCGGTGGCGGTCTGGCTCGCCAGCCAGATCCCGATCCCGATCCCGATCCCGGCTCGAAGACGCATGAGACCCTCAGAGAATGGCTGGGAGGGACGCGCTCAGCGTAGCGCTCCGGACGCCTCGATCTCCCTACACCAAGGGGCTCGGCCATTCGATACGGGGACTCGCGCGCGGCTCCCGCGGGTCTTGCCCGGCCCGCCCAGGGCGCCCGCCCATGCGAGGGGGGAACGACATGGGAAAGCACGACGTCCCGGCGCTCGGCCGACTCGAGAAGGTGAGCCTGCGCTCGGTCTGGGCAGACGAGGCTGCGAGCTTCACGCCCTGGCTGGCTACGGAAGAGAACATCGAACTCCTGGGTGACACCATTGGCTTGACGCTCGAGGTGGAAGCGCAGGAGAAGGAAGTGGGGCCGTTCCGGGCCGATATCCTTTGCCGCGACCATTTCGACGAAGAGCATTGGGTGCTCGTCGAGAACCAACTCGAGCGGACCGACCACACCCACCTCGGACAGCTGATCACGTACGCCGCCGGCCTGAACGCGGTCACGATCGTGTGGATCTCTGCGCGCTTCACCGAGGAGCATCGGGCGGCGATCGACTGGCTGAACGCGATCACCGATGAGGCGTTCCGCTTCTTCGGGCTCGAGGTCGAAGCCTGGCGCATTGGTGCCTCGCCGCC
This sequence comes from Myxococcota bacterium, assembly GCA_039030075.1. Classification (NCBI taxonomy): domain Bacteria; kingdom Pseudomonadati; phylum Myxococcota; species Myxococcota bacterium. The sequence continues at coordinate 297,105 of JBCCEW010000005.1, forward strand.
GGCACCTAAGTTCAACATCGTCAGCAAGCCCAACGACTGGTCGCGGCAGGTGGCCTCCGCGGCGCAGCGGGCGTCCGGTGAACTATCCGAGGTGAAGAGCCTGCAGCTCGAGTTCTGGACGGAGCTGCGCGACCACGTGAACCAGCACGCGACGCACGTGCACGCTGGCCGGAAGGCGCGTCCCCAACACTGGCTCAACTTCCGCATTGGCAGGAGCGGCTTCTGTCTCTCCGCGGTGGCTTCGACGTGGTCGAGCGCGGGGTCCGATTGCCACGAACTGCGCGCCGAGCTCGTGATGTTCGGCGAGAGCGCTTGCGACGCATTCGCATCTCTCTCGAAAGACCGGGAAGCGGTCGAGTCGGAGATGGGCGAAACGCTCGAGTGGTACTCGACGGAAGGAGTCACCAAGCGACGGGTCTTCGTGTCTCGCGAAGCCGACCTCCGGGACCGCGCATCCTGGAGCGAGTACCACGCGTGGCTGACCCAGAAGCTCGATCGGCTGCACGAGGTGTTCCAGACCCGCGTGATCGACTTGGAGCTGCCCGGAGACACCGAACCGGACGAGTTCGCGTAGCGTTCCTGGACAGCGTTTCCCTTCGGAGGCAGCGGCTCTGATAGCGTGTGCATCAAGGAGGTCCTATGCACCGCATCATCCTCGTTTCGCTGCTTTCCCTGGCGCTCGCGCCCGTCCTGGGTTGCTCGATTTCGGCGAGCTCGGAGACGGTCTCGGACTCGATCAGCAGCCCCTTCCGCTGGCTCGCGAGCTCGTCACCCAGCGGCGGTGGCGACTCGGCGTACCGCCAGGACATCACCGATCACACCCTCGTGTACGCGCGGTCTGGCGGCAGCCTGGACGCCTACCGACAGGGGCTCACCCGACTCGCCACCGCGAACGGCATCACCAACTGGGAGGCCGACGCGCTGACCACCTGGCGCATTGGCCACGGGCTCCAGCGCGCCGAGTACGACGAAGCCGAAGTCGAGGCCTTCGCTGAACAGCTCTTTGGGCCCGACTCGCGCCAGCTGGCCCCGCTGCGCGCGGGCTTCCGCACCATCGAGTAGGCGAGCGCCTTCGTGGTGCGTTGGTTCGCGCTGCTTGTGTGCCTCGGGCTCGCATCGCCCGCGGCAGCCCTCTCCTCCTTCGACTACCTCTACATCGAGGCGAACGAAGGCGGCTCGAGTGGCGGCCATACGGCGATCCGGTTCGGCGAGCACACCTATCACTTCCAGAATCGGGATGGCTTGCTGGTGATCGACCGCGAGCACTCGGTGGACTTCGCGGCGGCCTACGCCTTGCGCAGCAACCGCACGATCCATGGACGTCGGGTGGCGGTGCGCGAAGGGTTCGGACGTGAGCTGCACGCGCAGTTTCGGCGGCGCCACCGGGCGCAATCGCGGCAGCTCGATGTGCGGGACGCGCTGCGCGCGGACCGGGCGCTGCTCCAGAAGTGGCTTCGCGCCGGCGAAAGCGAGCGCGTCGCGGAGCACGCGGTCGACGTGCCGGGCGCCGGCTACTTCCTGCCCGGGGAAGGCGCGTCGCTTCCGGCGACGGGCCACGAAACCTCGGCCGCGCTCGCTTCGCTTCTACAGCGGGTGGCCGAGCGACACGGCGATGACTTCATCGCAAGGAAGCGCGCCGCGCTGCGCACCGAGCTCCAGGCCGCGGCCGACGCCGACCCGACTGCCTGGGCCGTCGAACTCCCGGCTGATGCCTACGCCGAGCCGCCCTTCGCGGTGTCCTTCGCCCAGCGCTACGCGAACCGCGCGGCGGCGCTCGTCGCGCTGGACGTGCTCGAAGACACCCGGGTGCTCCGCGACGGCAGCTTCTCGGCGCCCGAGGGCGACGCGTTCGCACTCGACACCACCGAGCGCGATGTGCTGCGCCGGTTCGCGAAACGGCTCGAAGCCGACCTGGTCCAACTGTTTGCATCCCCGGGCCACGACTGGGGACCGGCGGCGCTCGCCGGCATGGCGCGACTGGCCGCGCTCGAGCGCGCGCAAGCGACCGGGCGTCTGGTGTTCCTCGACGCCTTCCCCGCCGATGCCACGCGCATCGACGCGTCCACCGTCGCACGGCGAACCGACGTCCTGCCCCAGATCCTGGGGGAGGCCCATGCCCAGCTCGCCGCAGCGCGGGCCGCGTTCGCCACGCTGGAAGACCCGAACGAACGCGGCTGGGCTCGGGTCGAGCAGGCCGCGAATCGCGCGCACGAACTCGAGCGCGCCCTTCACCAGGGGCGCTCGCTCCGCGTGGCACGCGGGCACCTGGTGCCGCGTATCTCGGCACCAGTCGCCGGCCTCGCCGCGCCCCGCGCGAGCACCGACGAGCTCCGCACCCATCTCGCCCGCGTCGAGGCCCGCGAGCGCGACTACACTGCCCAGCTCGACGCGCTCTACCGCTACCACCTGATCACCCGGAACTGCGTTTCCGCGATCTTCGAGACGATTCGCAGAGCGGCGGGTGATTCCATCGCGGTCTCCCAGGAGGAACTCGGCGGCCACGTCGAAGGGCGGCGCTCCTTCGCGTTCATTCCCTTCGTCTCGGCGGCCGCGGTCGACCGGCACTACCACGTCGAGGCGCGCTGGGTGATCCCGTCGTTCCGCGCCGCACGACTCCTGGAGATGGAAGCGCGCGAGCACCCCGTCTGGGTCGCCCTGCGCGAGTCGAACACCCTCACCGCCCAGAGCTACGCCGGCGGCCAGGACGACTCCCCCTTCCTCTTCTTCACGGATCGCCACGTGCTGTCGCGGCCGATCTTCGGTGCGGTGAACCTCGCGGTTGCAACAGGCGAGCTGGCCCACGGCCTGCTGCGGTTCCCGTTGGATCGCGGCCGCGTCCTACGCGCGGGCGCCGAAGGCGTCCTCGTGAGCCTGCCTGAGCTCGCCTTCGGCAACATCCGCAAGGGCTCGAACGACTGGGTCGCGCCGGAGTACCGCTTCCTCGAACCGTCGGCGGACGAGAGCGTGGCGCGGTCGACCGCTACCCCCGACGCCCGCGCAGGTTCGCCAGCGCCGCGACGCTGAGCGCGCCGCCGAGCAGGCCGGCGCCGAGCGGCCCCAGGGTGGGGATGCCCGGCGACGACGCCGGCTGGAACGGTCCGGTCACCTCGTAGGTGCGGCCCGGATTGCGTTGCGAGCTGAAGTAGAGG